>JBEBGM010000057.1:0-22529 GCA_040081455.1 Bryobacteraceae bacterium | reverse complement strand
GCTCAAACGCCTCCATCAACTTGGCGATGTCGTCAAAGTGGAGGCCGGTGGTGGGCTCATCAAAAATATAAAGAGTGCCTTCGCTGGTAGCCTGCGCCAGATGCGCAGCCAGCTTCACTCGCTGGGCTTCACCGCCAGAAAGTGTAGTCGCCGATTGGCCCAAGCGAAGATAACCGAGTCCGACGTCATCCAGCACCTTCAAGCGCTGAACCAAACGAGGGACGGAAGAAAAAAACGAGAGCGATTCCTTCACCGTAAGCTGCAAAACCTCGTGAATGTTCAGGCCCTGGTAGTGAACTTTCAGAACGCTCGGCTTGTAGCGAGTGCCTTTGCACTCTTCGCAAATCAGCTCCACATCGGCGAGAAACTGCATCTCGACGGTGACTGTGCCGTCGCCCTGGCACGTTTCACAACGCCCCCCGGGTATATTAAAGGAAAAGTGGCCCGACGTGTAGCCACGGCGGTCGGCCTCCGGAGTCTTGGAAAAGACATCGCGAATCATATCGAAAGCCTTGATATAGGTGACCGGATTCGAACGCGGGGTGCGGCCGATGGGCGATTGATCGACGAGCACCACCGACGTCAGCAGATCCGCTCTCTCCACCTTCTTGCAGGTGAGCTTTTCCGGTGCAAGGCCCCACTCCTCGGCGGCCTCCGGCGGAGTATCGCGATTCATGCGCTTCGAAAGGTTGTGATAGATGACGTCGTGAACCAGCGTCGATTTGCCGGAGCCCGAAACACCCGTCACCGCAACCATCATATTCAGAGGAATGGAAACATCGAGTCCTTTGATATTGTGTGCCTGCGCGCCCTGAAAACGAATCATCCGCTTGGGGTGCGGCACCCGTGGCGCTCCGCGGCGCGACGTCACCAGTTCTCCCCGCAAATAGCGCGACGTGAGCGAATGGCTTTCCTCACTGAGCAGTTTCTGGTACGAACCTTGGAAGATAACTCGGCCGCCGTTTTCCCCGGCACCGGGACCCATATCCACAATGTGATCGGCGGAGCGCATGACGTCGGGATCATGTTCGACAACAACAATGGTATTACCGAGGTCGCGGAGTTCATGAAGAATGTTAATCAACCGGCTTGTGTCCCGGCTGTGCAGCCCGATGGAGGGTTCATCGAGCACATAGCAAGCACCCACAAGACGCGAGCCCAAGCAGGTGGCGAGCTGGATCCGCTGCGCTTCGCCGCCAGAAAGCGTCGCCGAGAGGCGATCGAGCGTCAAATATTCCAAGCCAACGTCGTTCAGGAACTTCAGCCGCTGCCGAATTTCGATCAAAACTTTCTCGGCGATGGCAGCCTCCTCGGGCGATAGCTCGGCCTTGAGAAAGAAGTCCTGTGCTTCAGCGATGTTCAGGCGGACCACCTCGGCCATAGTCTTGCCGCCGAAGCGAACGTACAATGCTTCCGCGCGCAGGCGCGAGCCGCTGCAATCCGGGCAGAGCGTATGGCCGCGATACCGGCTCATGAAAACGCGCACGTGAACTTTGTACTTCTTTTTTTCCACCTCGCGGAAAAATTTATGCACGTGGTCCCGCACAATCGCCAGTTCGCTTTCGTCCAGCTCATAAAACGGAACACTGAGCCGCACTTTGCCGCGCGCCGCTTTGCGAAACACTTCTTCGAGGTACCACGCGTAAACGGGCTTGGTCCACGGATCGACGGCCCCGTCTTCGATGGAAAGAGAGCGGTCCGGCACGATCAGTCCGAGGTCGTAATCGATTGTGTTGCCAAACCCCTGGCAGCGTTTGCACGCACCGACGGGACTATTGAAACTGAACAACACGGGCTCGGGTGCCGCAAAATCCATGCCGCATTGCTTGCACTGGAACTTTTCATTGAAGAGAATGCGCTCACCGCCGCCCGCGGGCTCAAAGATCACTTCGCCGGCTTCGCGATAACAAATCTCCACGGTATCCACTAAGCGCTGCCGGACGGAATGCGAGATGGCGATCCGATCCACCAGAGCATGGACGGGCTTGGTGAAGTCGATATCGAGCAAAGACTCGGGCGTCGAGAATTCAAACACACGCCCTTCTTGATACAGGCGCGCGAATCCCTTCTTGCGAAGATCGAAGAGACGATCCCGCAACGCATCCGTGGTTTTTTCCTGCGGAACAGGGAAGAGCGCATACCAGCGGGAGCTATCCGGCTGCGTCAGCATTCTTGCCGCAACGTGATCAACGGTGTCGCGCTCCACCTGTCCATGACCGTTCGGACAATACGTACGCCCCGCGCGCGCCCACAGCAGGCGAAGGAAATCGTACAACTCGGTGGATGTCGCCACCGTGGATCGCGGGTTGCGCGTCGTATTCTTCTGGCGGATGGCCACCGGAGGCGCGATGCCGGTGATCTCATCGACGTCCGGTTTCTCCATGCGCTCGAGAAACTGGCGCGCGTAAGCGGAGAGCGATTCGACGTAGCGGCGCTGGCCCTCGGCGTAAATCGTATCGAAAGCGAGCGAAGATTTGCCCGAGCCAGAAACGCCCGTCACCACGGTGAGTTTTTCGTGGGGAATATCCAGCGAGACATTCTTCAGGTTATGCACCCGCGCGCCGTGGATGGAGATAGAGTCGCCCAAGGGGATTAGTGAAGGACCGCCATCTTCTAGTGTAGCGTGAGCGATCATTGGGGCAATTTGTGCGGCTTGGCTACGATAGAAGCTTGAACGCCGCCTCCATCCGCCGCAAACTCACGCGCTGGTATCACACAGTGAAGCGCGATCTCCCATGGAGACGCACGGGCGATCCTTACACGATCTGGATCTCCGAAATCATGCTGCAGCAGACACGCGTGGCGGCGGTGATTCCGTATTTCGAACGGTTCTTGAATCACCTGCCCAATGTGGCTGCGCTGGCGGCAGTGCCGGAAGATACCTTGCTGGCGCTGTGGAGCGGGCTCGGCTATTATTCACGCGCCCGCAATTTGCAGAAGGCCGCCAAGGAGATTGTGGCGCGGGGCGGGTTTCCTCAAGAGCATGCGGAGTTGCTGCAACTGTCGGGTATCGGCGATTACACAGCAGCGGCGGTCGCAAGCATCGCGTTCGGCCGTCCGCATGCGGCGGTGGATGGCAACGTGCGCCGCGTGATCGCGCGTTTGACGAACGATGCGGATACGGACGTGCAAATCGTGGCGGATCAACTGCTCGATCGAAAAGATCCGGGCGCGTGGAACCAGGCCATGATGGAACTGGGCGCGACGGTCTGCATTCCTCGCGAGCCGTTGTGCGACGCGTGCCCGCTGAGAAATGACTGCGCCGCGCGTCGCGCCGGCACGCAGAGTGAGCTCCCCGGAAAGAAAAAGAAACCCGACGTTGTACGGTTGGAGAAGACGCTCCTGATTCTCCGGCGCGGAGAAACGATTCTGTTGGTTCCCAGTCCGCGCGTGAGCGGCTTCTGGGATCTACCCGAGCCGTTCCCTGGCGCTGCGTCAGGCGCGGAGCTCGGACACTTCGGGCACCAAATCACCAACAAGCGATACCGTTTCCGAGTGCAAGAAGCGAAGGCACGCAAAATTCCGCACGGTGCCCAGTGGTTCACGCTAGAAACACTGCAGGAAATTCCGCTTGGCACAACAGCGCGCAAGGCGCTGCGACTCTACCAGGAACACTACACGCCGCGCTGATCGCCCCAGATATCCACGTGCAGACGAGGGCCGTAGCGATAGCCTTCGCGTTTGACGATATCGACCACCCACTCAGCCTTTTCGCGCAATTTCTCCGGACTAGTTCCTTCCGGCATCAGGATCACGCGCTCAGGATCGGCACCCGTTTCCTTGACGATCTGCCGGATCTCTTTCAAATCCGCGGGCTGCGAAACAACGAACTTTAACTGGTAGGGATAGGCGGACATCAGCTGTTTGAGCACATCCGGTTGATAGCGCAAACGGTCGTGCTGCGCGGCCCAGCGGCCGCCATCGCGTTCGGTGGGCGTGGAGCTCGCAAGCTTCGGACTGATGCTCATCAGATCGCACTCCACGGGTTGAAATACGGTACCGGCGGTCTCGATGGTGATGTGGCACTCGCCCACGCTCTTGAGGGCCTTGGTGAGGTCCACCACTTCGGCAGTCAGCATCGGTTCGCCTCCAGTGATGACGATGTGCTTTGCGCCGAACTTCAGCGCCACGGAAGCCAATTCGCTCACGCGCATGTCCTGGCCTTCGGGATTCCAGGACGTATAGGGCGTATCGCACCAGGTACAGCGCAAATTGCAGCCGCTGGTCCGCACGAAGACGCTGGGGACACCGGCGAGAATGCCTTCGCCTTGGACGGAGTAAAAGATTTCCGAAAGTTTCATCCGGCGTAATGGAGCGGATCAATGATGCCCGCTTCCTCAAATCCTTTCAAGCGCAACAGACAGGAATCGCAGTGCCCGCAGGGATTGCCCGCGGCATCGGGATCGTAACAGCTATGCGTCAGCGAAAAATCCACGCCGAGTTCCGCGGCGCGGCGAACAATACCGGCCTTGCTCATCGTCAACAAGGGCGCGTGTACCTCAATGGATGTGCGGCCTTCCACGCCGGCCTTCGTCGCCAGATTCGCCATACGTTCAAACGCTCGAATGAACTCCGGACGGCAATCCGGGTAGCCAGAGTAATCCACTGCATTTACCCCAATGAAGATATTGGAGCATTCGAGCACTTCCGCCCAAGCAAGCGCGTAGGAGAGAAAGATCGTGTTGCGCGCAGGCACGTAAGTGATCGGGATGCCGCTCGCGAGTTCATCCGTCGAGGTGTGTTTCGGCACGTCGATTTCCGCCGTTAATGCACTGCCGCCGAAAACGCGAAGATCGATCTTCGCCACACGTTGTTCCTTCGCTCCAAACGCATGCGCCACCCGCGCCGCCGCAGCCAGTTCCACGCTGTGCCTCTGTCCGTAATCGAACGAGAGAGCGTAACAGTCGTAACCTTCGGCGCGGGCAATCGCAAGACAAGTTGTGGAATCGAGACCGCCGCTCAGTAGACAGACGGCTTTGGGAGTTGGCATCTACACCCTATTTTAACGGCCCTCGCCCAAAAGCGCCTGTTCGCGATGCTATGATCGGGCGATTGAGGCCCTTATGAGTCAACCCACGCCGCCGAAGCATCAGCCCTTTGTTTCCGAAAAAGAGAACATGAAGGAGTTCACGCTCCGCGCGGTGGTGCTGGGGCTGGTGATGTCAGTGATCCTGGGAGCGGCGAATGCGTATCTGGGATTACGCGCGGGAATCACCATTGCGGCGACGTATCCGGCAGCCGTCATTGGTATGGCGGTGTTGCGCGCATGGAAAGGCACCATCCTCGAAGAAAACCTGGCGCGAACCGCGGGATCAATCGGCGAATCGGTGGCGGCGGGCGCGATTTTCACTCTGCCGGCGTTTCTCATCGCGGGTTCGTGGACATCGTTCGATCCGGGCCAAGCTTACTGGAAATCAACGGCGCTGATGGTGGTGGGCGGCATCCTCGGGGTGCTGTTTGTATCGCTGGTGCGGCGCGCGCTGGTGGAAGACCCCGAACTGCCCTTCCCTGAATCGGTTGCCGCGTCGGAGATTCACAAAGCCGGACGCCGAGGAGCTGAGGCCGCTCGCTATCTTTTCTGGAACATCGGATTGGGTGCGCTCATTCAGGCTCTCGGCGAATTCAAACTGTTTGCCGCTGAAAGCGATTTCTTCGTGAGGATCGGCGTTATCGGCAAGAGCTTCGTGCGCCTGGGGCCGCTCGGCAGCAAGAACGTCGTCAACACCGGCGCGGTGTCCATCGTTTCCGCGCCCACGGTGAGCCCGGCTTACCTGGGCGTTGGCTACGTGATCGGACCCGAACTCGCTGCACTGCAGTTTTCCGGCGGAGTGCTCGCATGGGGCCTGATGGTGCCGCTTCTTCTCTATTTCTTGGGCCCGCAACTGCAACAGTTCATGCCCGCCGAAGCCGGCAATGAAGACTGGGCCAAGCAAGCCGCCGCGGTTTGGCGCTATGTCGTCAGGCCAATCGCGGTGGGCGGCATGATGGTGGGCGCCGCGTACACCATGTACCGCATGCGCAAGAATCTGACGTCTAGCCTCGGCCGCGCGCTCGCCGAAGTCCGCCAGGGCACGCCGCCCATGGAATCGCTGGCACGCACCGAACGTTACATGAGCTCGAAGGCCGTCTTCGGATTGATCGGACTGATGTTCGCGCTGATGATCGCGTTGTATATCTATTTTTCGGGCAGCACCATCGGCGGCATTGTTGCGGCGGTGGTGATGCTGCTTGTCGGTTTCTTCTTCGCGACGGCATCGGGAAGCCTGGTGGGCATGATCGGTTCGTCGAACAACCCAATCTCGGGATTGACGCTCTCCACCTTGATCATCGCCGCGCTGCTGATGGTTTCACTTGGAGTCGCGGGCGCGGCCGGCGTTACGGTGGTCTTGGGCGTTGCCGCTGTCGTTTGCGTATCGTCGGCCGTCGCTGGCGAATTGCTGCAGGATTTCAAGGCCGGTTACATCTTGGGCGGCACGCCGCGCACGATTCAGGTTGTCGAACTCGTTGCCGTCACGCTTTCGAGCCTGGTGATGTACTTCCCGCTTTATGTGCTTCACGTAGGCAACATCAAGGCAGGCGGCACCGGTTTCGGCGGAGCACAGCTACCCGCGCCGCAAGCTGGACTCATGGCCGCACTCGCGCAAGGCATCGTCGGCGGTGAAATGCCATGGCCGTTGGTCGTCACCGGCGCGCTCTTCGGTGTCGCGATGATCATGATTAAAGTCCGCAGCCCCATGCTGGTCGCCGTGGGCATGTATCTGCCTATCGCGACGACGTTCGCGATTTTCGTCGGCGGAATGCTGCGTGGATTGACGAACATTCTCAGCCGCCGCGCCGGACACAACGAAGCGCAGAAGAGCCGCGTGGAGAGCGTCGGCATTCTGGTCGCCAGCGGCCTGATCGCCGGCGAAGCCCTCACGGGCTTGGGCTTTGCAACCGTTCGCTTCTTTGATTGGAAGGTACCGGCGATCTTCGCGGAACCGTCTTATCTTGTCGGCGTAGTCGCACTCGCGTTGCTGGCGTTCGTGCTTTTGCGCTTGCCGTTGTCGAAGGCGGGGCGTCCCGAAGATCCGGCTGCCCCTGCGGCGATGATGTAACAGACTAGGCCGCGCCAAAAGCGAATTACGTCAGCGTGAAACCGATGGTCGCTTCGGTATTCTCCCAGATCAGGGCGATCGTGCCTTTGTTGCCACCGTCCGGGCGAATCTCGAAGGTCAACTGTTCGACGGGCTTTTCCAATGTCTTCAGCATCATTTTGGTGCGACCGATGTCAGTCGATGCATCGTGATCCAGGTGAAACGCGTGGGAGTTGCTATTGACAATCAACTCGAACTCTTTTTCACCAGGGATCACCCACAACGCGTAACTGCCTTTGGCGAGCTTCATAGGGCCGATCTCGATGCCAGCTTCCGACGATGTAAACGCCGTCGACCAGTTCGCACCCGGGCACCAAATCTCGCCGTAGGGGACCAGCCCGCCGTAAACCTTTCGGCCACGCATCGAGGGAGCAAAGTAGTCGATCTTCACTGGCTTGCCGCCGATGGTCGCAGTCGCAACCAAAGGCGGACTTGCTGGGCGGAAACGCGGATCGCCTTGTGCGAATAAGGGAGCGCCCGCCAAACTGACCGTCCATCCCTGCAGAAATGTGCGGCGTTGCATCACTGCTCCTCCTCTTCGAAACGCGAAAGCGACCGTGTTACGGCCTCACATTATGGCACCACGGTGATGGGAACGGAAGCCTCGGTCTTCTCCCAAGTCATGGTGAGTACCCCATTGTTCCCGCCGGTCGATTTCACGGCGATCGTGAAATTTTCCACCGCTGCCGGCAGCGCCTTGACCGTCATCTTCGCGCGGCCGAAATCGAGCTTTTCGTGATAATCGAGACCCCATTGGCCCAGTTCCTTGCTAATAATCAGCGTCCACTCGTTGGCGGCGGGAATCGTGAAAATAGTGTAGTTGCCTTTCGGCACCTTCAGACCACCGATCTGCAAATTCGCGTCGGCACTGAGCGTGGTGGCGCTGTCAGCACCTGTGCGCCAAACCTGGCTGAACGGCACCAGCCCGCCCATGATCTTGCGCCCGCGCATGCGCGGAGACGAATACTTGATCTGAATCTTCTTGCCGCCAATCACCGCGCTGGTCTCGGCGGGCGGACTCATCTGCGCTCGGGCGGAAGGGGCCAACACAGCTACGGCGAACGCGGCCGCGCTGGTGAGAAAAGTGCGTCTGTGCGTCATACGCTTTCATTCCAGCACAACTGAAAGCCACTTTCGCTGGCGGCAGGCCGAATAGCGGTCGTCGCCGCATGCCGGTGGTTGCTACAGTAATAAGATTGTCGCGAATTAGCTCGTCATCGGCCGCCGAACGCCGCGAGATCCATTGGACTCAGTTGTACCTGGGCTTGCTCTTTACAACCCTCGGAACGTTGATCCTGGAACTCGGGATGACGCGTATTTTTTCCGTCGTCTTCTACTACCACTTCGCGTTCCTCGCGATTTCGATGGCGCTCTTCGGCCTGGGCGCGGGCGGCGTCTTTTCGTACGTGCTGGTTGAACGCGGCGGGCGCCCCTTTTCGAAGCTCGGCAACCTCGGCCTGTGCACCGCCGCATCCGTCATCTTTTCCCTCTGGTTCGTCCTCGCGCAGCCTGCCGACGTCGGCCAGTGGGGGCTGGTTGCCGTTTACTTCGCCAGCACTCTTCCCTTCTTCTTCGCCGGAACTGTTGTTTCCATCGTGATTGCCGAAGCTATCGACCGGGTTGACCGGGCTTACTTCTTTGACCTCGGCGGCGCGGCCATCGGATGCCTGGCCCTCATTCCTTTTCTCAATGCGTTTGGCGGACCGAACACGGTAATCTCGTCGGCGGTCTTCTTCGGGATATCCTCCGCGCTGTGGTTCCATCAGGCCGGGCGTCCGCGCGCACGTGCCGCGGCGGTGGGCGTTTCGCTGGCCCTGGTTGTCTTAATGGTGGTGAATGGACCCTCGCGCGTTCTGGACACTCGCGTTTCGAAGGGCATGCAGCTTCCGCAGGAGCGGTTCGTCAAGTGGAACAGCTTTTCGCGCGTGGCGGTGCACAATCGCGACGGCTACACCAGCATCGTGATCGATGGCGACGCCGCCACCGCGCTTGCCGACAAAGACCTCGATCATCTGAGCGATGTCGACCGCGCGAAGCTCCTGCATGAAGGGCCAGGCTCGCCGTATTTCCTGCGCCCCGGAGCAAAGACGTTAATTATTGGCGCAGGCGGCGGCTATGATGTGACGCGCGCCATCGCCTCCGGCAGCCGCGACGTGACCGCGGTCGAGATCAACCCGATCATCGCCAACACGATCATGCGAGGCCGCTTCGCCGATGAAAGCCATCGCCTCTATTTCCGCCCCGAAGTTCGTCTGTTCATTGAAGACGGCCGTTCCTATGTACGCCGCAGCACGGAGAAGTATCAGGTACTGCAAGCAACGCTGGTAGACACGTGGGCCTCCACTGCCGCGGGAGCCTTCGCGCTTTCCGAAAACAATCTTTATACGTCAGACGCCTTCTACGATTACCTTTCGCACTTGACCGACGATGGTGTACTGTCCTTCACCCGTTGGGGCTTCGATGTCCCGCGTGAATCGTTGCGGCTACTGTCTTTATCAATGGACGCCTTCGCTCGCCTCGGTGAACCCGATCCAGCCAGCCACGTTATGGTGATCCGCGACGACGCCGCGAAGTTGTATGGATGGGGCTCGCAGGACACCGTGCTGGTTTCGCGCAAGCCTTTCACCGAAGCCGACCGCGCTCGCGCCAAGCAGCTGGCCGCCGAATCGAAATTGCAATTGGTCTACTTGCCCGGTGAGGCGGTCACCAATGCTTTTGGTCAACTCCTCACCAGCCCGGATCCAAAGAAGTTTTGGAATGACTACCGCTACGACGTTTCGCCCGTTGGCGACGACCGCCCGTTCTTCTTTTACACCGTCCAGCCCCGCGATGTGTGGACGTTCTTGTGGAACGCGAACGAGCAGAGCGCCGATTTCAAAGTGAACCGCGCCCTGCCCATGCTCTTCTATTTAACGTGCCTGAGCATCGGCGCGACGCTGCTGGTCGCCTTCCTGCCGCGCATTGTTTTGCGGACGCGCTTGCCGCATCAGCCGGGCGTCGTCGGATTTTTGCCCTATTTTTTCTGTCTGGGCGCCGGCTACATTCTGATTCAGGTCTCACTGATACAGAAGTTTGTCCTGCTGCTTGGACACCCTACGTACGCACTCACGGTAATTGTCTTCTCCATGCTGGTGGCTAGCGGCTTCGGCAGTTTCCAGAGCAGCCGATTCGTCGGAGCAAGCGATGCGAAGCTGATGCGCGTGCTCGCACTGATCTTTGTTTTCGTGACCGCGCTCGCCTTTGGAGCCAGTCCCTTGGTAGCCTCCGCGGCATCCTGGCCGCTCGCCGCCAAGATGGCGATCACGGCGCTCGTTATTTCCCCGGCGGCGTTCCTGATGGGCATGCCTTTCCCAAGCGGCCTGCAAAGGCTCGATCAGATGCATGCCCCCTCCGTGCGGTGGGCATGGTCGCTGAACGCGGCGGCAAGCGTGCTCGGATCTGGCGGCGCGATTGTGCTGGCGATCTATTTGGGCCTGCGCAACACGTTGGTCCTCGGCGGCGCGCTGTACCTAATGGCACTACTCGTCATCTTGAGCACCAGCCGCAAGACACAAAACGTCGCGCGCTAACGGTAATGCGGAGCGCCCGCTCGGCTGGCTGAATTCTCGTCAAACCACTGCCGAGGCAAACGCCGGCGCCGACCTGGCGGTCCGCGCCACCAGGAACTAGAGCGACCCTTCCATCGGCATCGCGAGCGGCGGCTCGATCAGGAAATCCAGATCGTTCATGCGTGCCACGGCGTTACGGATAGATTGCTCAGTGGTCGGAGCGACGGTGATGACGAACGGCAGATCGTTCGGATTCGCATGCGGCAATTGCAGAACCGCATCGAGCGAAATGTCTTCCGCTGCCAGCGCCGCTGCCAGCGCGGCGATGATACCCGGCTGGTCCTTCACGCGAAAGCGCAAGTAGTACGGCGCTCTGTTCACGGTGATGGAAAGCGGTTTGTATTCGCCGAGCCTCGCGTGCGCAAACGGCGATACCCGCTCCGGACTACCGTTGCGAATTTCGCGCGCCACGCGCATCAAGTCACTCACCACGGCGACGCCCGTTGGATGCGGTCCTGCGCCACGGCCGTAGTAGAAGGTATCCGCGCCATAGTGTCCGCGCACCCAGATCGCGTTGTACGCTCCGCGCACGCTCGCCAAAATCGTCGATTGCGGCAGCAGCGACGGGCGCACCGATAGCAGCAATCCTTCCGGTGTTTGCCGCGCTGCGCAGATCAGGCGGATCGTGTGCTGCAGCATGTGCGCGTAGCCAAAATCAATCGGTCCGATGCGCCGGATGCCTTCGGTGTAAATATCGGACGGCACAATGCGTTCGCCAAACGCCAGAGCCGAAAGAATGGCCAGCTTCGAGCGTGCGTCAAAACCATCGACGTCCGCCGAAGGATCCGCCTCTGCATAGCCCGCCGCCTGCGCTTCTTTCAACACAGATTCAAACGACGCACCGCGCTGCTCCACTTCCGTCAGGATGTAGTTGCAAGTCCCATTGAGAATTCCGTAGAGCGTCTCAATACGGTCGCCCGAAATGCCCTCGCGCAACACCGTGTGAATCGGAATGCCGCCGGCGACACTCGCCTCCATCGCGATGTTGATGCCCGATGCAATCGCTTTATCCCAAAGATCGGCACCATGCAGCGCCATCAATTCTTTGTTCGCGGTGACGACGGATTTTCCCTTCGCGGCAGCCGCTTCAATCACTTCACGGGCCACGCCCGTACCGCCAACCAGTTCGGCGATCACCTGGATATCCGGCTGATTCACCACATCGCGCCAGTCCGTCGTATGGAGAGCGTGTTTGAACGCGCCGGGAATGTTCTTCCCTTCCAGATTGCGGCTGCACACCGCGGCGACGTGCAAAGGAAAGCCCAGCTTCCGGGCGATGGAGTCCGCGTTTTCCGCGAGAATCGAGAGCGTACCAGAGCCAACGTTGCCCAGGCCGATAATTCCGATATTGACTGGCTGCATAGAGTATGAGGACGGCTTGTATCATTGTAAGATATAGAGGCGGGCGATCTTAACCTTGGGGCTCCCCCACCCACCGCGCGCCCTCCGTTTTTCGAAGTTTTCATACCGGATTGTGTTAACTGGAGCATTTACCCGTCATGCCCGTCACGCGAGAAAAATCACAACTGATGAGCGCCTCGGAGATCGACCGAACTTTGGTCCGTCTGGCGCACGAGATTTTGGAACGAACCGAAGATCTGGAAAAGCTGGTCTTCATCGGCATCCGCCGCCGTGGTGTCCCCATGGCGCAGCGTTTGGCGCAAAAGATTGAAACGCTCGAAGGCCGAAAGATCCCCGTCGGCATCCTCGATATCAATCTTTACCGCGACGATCTCTCCACCGTTTCCAGCCAGCCGGTTTTAAACGCCACCGACATTCCTTTCCCGGTCGCCGGCAAAGACGTCATCCTTATGGACGATGTTCTCTACACGGGCCGCACTATTCGCGCCGCTCTCGACGCCCTCTTCGATCACGGCCGCCCCGCACGCGTTCAGCTTTTGGTGCTGATTGACCGCGGCTGGCGTGAGCTGCCGATTGAAGCAAGCTACGTGGGCCGCAAAGTGCAAACCTCCGACACCGAGATCATCGAGGTGAAACTCCGCGAGATCGACAACCTGGAGAAGGTCCTGCTGGTGGAACTCGTCACGGAACAGGGGGCGTAATCGTGAGAGGCTTGCTCGATATTGAAAGCCTGACGCGGCCGGAAATTCAGGCGATCCTGGACCGCGCTCGCGATTTCCAGGTTCCTCCCGGCCAGCCAGTGAAGCGATTCGATCTGTTGCGCGGACGCATGGTCGTCAACCTGTTCTACGAAGCGTCCACTAGAACACGCACCAGCTTTGAACTCGCCGCGAAGCGCTTAGGTTGCGACGCGGTGTCCATCACGGCGCAGGCATCCAGCGTTTCCAAGGGCGAATCCTTGGTGGATACGCTGAACACTCTGGGAGCGATGAGACCGGATGCCATCATCATGCGCCACTCCGCTTCTGGCGCTCCGCATTTCTTACAGCGCCACCTGACGTTCCCGATTATCAACGCCGGAGACGGCACCCATGAGCACCCCACACAGGCGCTGCTCGATGCCCGCACCATTCTCGATCGCGGTGCGAAACTTGAAGGACTGCGCGTGGCAATCATCGGCGATATCGCACACAGCCGCGTGGCCCGCTCCAACGTTTACTTGCTCTCGAAGTATGGAGCCGACATCGTACTCTGCGGTCCACCGTCGCTTCTGCCGCGCGAATTGAAGGATCTTGCGCCGGGCGTGACGCTGACCACGGATATGAATGAGGCGATCCGCGACGCCGACGTCATCATGATGTTGCGCGTGCAGTTGGAACGCCAGCATGAGGCGGCCTTCCCCGCCAGCGAGTACTTCCCGTTCTACGGCCTGCGCCTGGAACATTTGAAATTGGCGAAGCCCGACGTCATCGTGATGCACCCCGGCCCCATCAACCGCGGCCGCGAGATTGCTTCCGAGGTCGCCGATTCGCAGAAATCAGTGATTTTGAACCAAGTGGAAAACGGAATCTCAGTTCGAATGGCAGTCCTGGAACGCGTGTTAGGAGAGAACAATGCCAGCGCTGCTCATTAAGAACGGACGGGTGATTGACCCGAACTCGAATCACGACGCCGTTGCCGACGTGCTCATCACCGATGGCGTCATCACCGGCGTTGGCCAGAACCTGACCGCCGCGGGCGCGGAAGTGTTCGACGCCTCCAGCATGATCGTCGCGCCCGGCTTCATCGACATGCACGTGCACCTGCGCGAGCCCGGCTTTGAGCATTCCGAAACCATCGAGACCGGCTCCCGCGCGGCTGCCGCAGGCGGATTCACGTCCATCTGCCCCATGCCCAACACGGCTCCGGTGAACGATAGCAAAACGGTGACGACGTATATCGTCGAACGCGCGCGCCGTCACGCCGTGGTCAACGTGTTTCCGATCGGCGCCATCACGAAGGGCAGCGCGGGTGAAGAACTCGCGGCCATCGGTTCCATGAAACAGGCCGGCGCGGTCGCCATCTCCGACGATGGCCGCCCGGTGATGAACGCTCGTGTCATGCGCCGTGCGATGGAGTTCGCCAAGGGTTTCAACATCCCGGTGATCAACCACTGCGAAGATCTCCACCTGAGCGCCGGCGGCGATATGCATGAGGGCCTCGAATCCGTGCGCTTGGGCCTCCGCGGCATTCCCGGTGTTTCCGAAGACGTCATGGTGGCGCGCGATATCCTGCTCGCCGAACTGACGGGCGCGCGTTACCACGTGGCGCACATCTCCTCGGCACATTCCGTCGCCATGGTCGCCTACGCCAAGGCCCGCGGCCTCGCTGTCACCGCCGAAGCCACGCCGCACCACCTGACGCTCTCCGATACGGACATGACTCCGTACGACAGCAACTTCAAGATGAAGCCGCCGCTACGTTCACGCAAAGATGTGAACGGAGTCGTCGAAGGCATCGTCAATGGAGCCGTGGAAGTGATCGCAACCGATCACGCTCCGCACCCCGGCGACGAAAAGATGCAGGAGTTCGAACGCTGCCCGTTCGGCATCCTCGGCCTCGAAACCGCCATCGGCATTTCGCTCGAGCAGTTGGTCCACAACGGCAAGATCAGCCTGCGGCGACTCGTGGAACTTTTCACCGTCAACCCCGCACGCGTGCTCGGCATTAACCGCGGCACGCTCGCAGCCGGGGCCCGCGGCGACGTGACCGTATTCTCCGCCGAAAACGAGTGGACCTACGACGTCAACAAGTCGTTCTCCAAAAGCCGGAACACGCCCTTCGACGGAAAAACCTTCCGCGGCGGCCCGCTGGCGACAATTGTGAACGGCGAAATCGTTTGGAGGGCTTGAAATAAACTATCTGGCAGCCGTCCGCCCCACTCGACACTCTTCGCAGGGGCAGATCCGCCGGAAGTGATCGAACGAATAGATCCCCGTTCCATGGCCGTCCGACCACGCGATGCGGATCGCGTAGCCGCCGATTTCCTCCACGCTCAACATGCGCAGGACAGGTTTGAACATGGGAAACAGGTCTTTCGATTCGCCGGCGTAGTTCGTCTTCTGCGGCTCGGTTCCATGCGCCCCGGTGCAGGTAGCGCAGGGGCATTCGTCGCGCAAATAGGCGTTGGAATATTCGCTGCGATGCGAATCCTTCCAGTCGATCTTAATCCCCTTGGATTTCGAGATGGCAATGTGTTCGGGTTCGGTTGCGGGAATGCTCATTCTGCGGATTGGCTCGCTTATTGATTCACACGTTCGATGTCGCGAATCCCCGGCATTCGCCGGATTCCGGACACCACGCGTTCCAGTTGTTTCTTGTCTTTGACTTCAACGGTGATTTCGACAACAGCGCCGTCGGTATCTGGCCCGTCATCACCGCGCGCTTCCAGGCTTCGGATGTTGCACTGTTCGTGGAATAGGATCGTGGTCAACTGATTGAGTAAACCGGGACGGTCCTCGCTATGCACCACCAGTTTCACCAGAAACGAATCGGACGCCGCGCGAGCCCATTCCACGTCGATCTTGCGCTCCACTTCATACATTAGGTTTTGGACGTTCGTACAATGCACGGCGTGAACCGCCACACCTTTGCCGCGCGTCACATAGCCGACGATCGCTTCGCCGCGAATCGGGTTACAACACTTGGCGCGATACACCAGCAGGTCGTCACTGCCCTTGACCTTGATGACAAGGTCGCTGTCCGCGGCGCCACGGTCGCCTGTGTGCGAAACGGCCGGAGCCGGGGTTGGCTCGGGAACTTCCGCCGTCACCTGATCCGGCGCCAGTTTCTGCAACACCTGCCGCGCGGAAAATTTTCCGTATCCAAGCGCGGCGTAAAGATCTTCAATCTTGCTGACGCCGTAATCCGACGCCACCGATTCCATCTGAGCATCGGTGATGCGGGAAAGTCCCACACTAAAGCGGCGAGCTTCCCGCTCTAGATACTTCTGCCCGATCTCGATCGCCTTTTCGCGCTCCGTCGTATTAATGACGTGCTTGATCTTATTGCGCGCGCGAGAGGTCTTGACGATGGCCAGCCAATCTTTACTCGGCAGATGCCCAGTCGCCGTGAGAATCTCCACCACATCGCCATTCCGTAGCGCCTGCTTCAGTTGTACGATGCGCCCGTTCACTTTGGCGCCTGTGCAAGCGTTCCCGACGTCGGAGTGAATCGCGTATGCAAAATCAATTGGCGTTGCGTCGCGAGGCAGAATAATCACGCGGCCCCTTGGGGTGAACGTGTAAACCTCTTCCGGATAGAGGTCCACCTTCAGCGTGGCCATGAACTCGCCAGGATCGCGCATCTCACGCTGCCATTCCACCAACTGACGAAGCCAAGCGATTCGCTGATCGTCGTCAGCTGGGCCGCGCTTGCCTTCTTTATACTTCCAATGGGCGGCGATGCCTTCTTCGGCAACTTTGTGCATCTCGTCGGTGCGGATCTGCACTTCAAAATGCCGTCCGCCCGGACCCATTACCGACGTGTGCAAGGACTGATACAGGTTTGGCCGGGGAATCGCGATGAAATCCTTGATCCGTCCCGGTATGGGGTGCCATTCATTGTGAATCACGCCCAGTGCCGCGTAACAGTTCTTCACCGAATCCGTGATGATGCGGACGGCGAGCAGATCGTAAACCTGATCGATCGCGATCTTCTGCCGCTTCAGCTTCTGGAACACTGAATACGGACGCTTCACGCGCCCTTCCACTCGCGCGGGAATGCCTTCGCGGGACAGCAGCACTTCCACGGTGTGTTTGATTTCGTTCAGCGCTGCTTCGTTTTCCGAGTGTCCCGCCTCAAATTCCTTGAGAATCCCGTGCGCGGCCTCCGGCTCCAAATAGTGAAACGCCAGATCTTCCAATTCGGCGCGAACTTTACCCATGCCGAGCCGGTGCGCGATCGGCGCGTAAATCTCCATCGTCTCCGAAGCGATTCTTTGCTGCCGTTCCTGGGAGAGAGCCCCCAGTGTGCGCATATTGTGCAGCCGGTCCGCCAGTTTCACTAGAACGACGCGGATATCGTTCACCATTGCCAGCAACATTTTGCGGACGCTCTCCGCTTGCCGCTCTTCGCGCGATGCGAGATTCAATTTGCTGAGCTTGGTGACCCCGTCCACACAGCGAGCCACGTCCTCGCCAAACAATCGCTTCACTTCCGCGATGGTCGCCGAAGTATCTTCCACCACGTCGTGCAGGATACCCGTCTGCAGGCAGATCATGTCCATGTTCATGTCGGCAAGGATCTGCGACACCTGCAGCGGGTGAACCATATACGGTTCCCCGGAAGCGCGCTTCTGCGCTCCATGCCGCTCACAGGCAAACCGTAGGGCTTTTCGCAAGGGTTCTAAATCTTCGTTCGGACGGGACGCGTGGACGTGCTTTTCCAGTTCCTCGTAACGCCGCGCGACTTCCTCGGGAATTACAATGAGTGGCCCCTGTGGTGCTCCATCTCCCGTGCTCACGGACGCGCTGGTAACGGGAGCCGCAGCGTCCGGCGGTTGCGGGCTAACGGCTTGTGTGGCGTCAGGCATGAGGAAACAGCTTCCTCACTCCAGTTTAGCGAAGCCTATGGCGGATGGCCTCTGCCATGCGCCACAGGTTTTTGTAAATTCGGCAATTTAGGCGTGCTTGATGAACGTGCCGCTGTTCAGTTCTGACAACGCCTGGTGGAGCTCGTTCTGCGTGTTCATCACGATGGGTCCATACCAGGCCACCGGTTCTTCAATCGGTTTGCCAGAAACCAACAGGAACCGAATGCCCTGCTCGCCCGCCTGCACCACGATCTCATCGCCGCGGTCAAACAGGACAAGGCAGTGGTTGCCGGCGTCGTACACCGGAGCCGCATTCGGATCGGCCGCCTGCTCCGTCAGTACAGCTTGCGGAGCGGAAGAATCGCGAAACGTCCCCGAGCCCGCGAAGACGTACGCAAAGGCGTTGCGCGTCACCTCCACCTGGATTCGCTTCTTCCTGTTCGGGGGAACCGAGATGTCGACGTAACTCGGATCCGCAGCAACGCCTTCGACTGGACCCTTCTTTCCCCAGAATTCGCCGCATACGATGCGCGCGCGCGTTCCGTCGTCTTCGGTCACTTCGGGAATGGCCGCCGAGGGAATGTCCTGATAACGCGGATTCGTCATCTTCAGCTGAGACGGCAGGTTCGCCCACAACTGGAACCCGTGCATGCGTCCCTGCGGATCGCCTTTGGGCATTTCCTGGTGCATGATGCCGCTGCCGGCGGTCATCCACTGCACATCGCCAGAACGCAGCAGTCCCTGGTTGCCAAGGCTATCGCCGTGCTCCACTGTGCCCGAAAGCACGTAGGTGATCGTCTCGATGCCGCGATGCGGATGCCACGGAAATCCCGCCAGGAACTCGCGCGGATTATCATTGCGGAAGTCATCGAGCATCAAAAATGGGTCGTACTCGTTCGTTTTGCCGAACCCAAAGGCGCGCCGCAGATGCACGCCCGCTCCTTCCATGGTCGGCTGGGATTTCGAAATCTGCCTTACCGGACGCAGTGACATACTGTCCTCCTGTTCACTCGTGTTTTGTATACCCAGCTTGGATGAAGTTCGCGCGATTCGGATTCAGGCGCTACTTCCAGCCCCGCGCCTTCGCCACCAGTTTCTTGTAAGGCGATTCAAACGTGACGCGTGGCACAGAGATCTTCGGCCGGAAGTCTCTGAGATCCCGCGCAAGTGCTCGCGGTAAGCGATCACAAGCGTCCTTGAAAGTCCGGCTGGACTCGGCTTCAAAGCCTGCCAGTGCCCGGAAATGGCCCTGCTGCCCGGCAATCTTGCGGCAACCGGTCACCAGCGCCGCGATAATCTCCGTGCGATCTTCGGAGCTCAGGATCGTGTGCTTGGCCAGCACGGCTCCCCAATCGTCCAAAAACGGCCCCAGAGGCAGCAGGAGATCTGGACTGGTGCGCAGGGCTCGTACCGGCCGCAGCGGGTAATGTCGATGCCCTTCCGCCGAGAGAGCTTCGCGGTAGATTCGGGCAGCCACCTGGAAGGTTCCCTGATAAGGCTTAGTGTTCTCATGCGCCAAGCGATGAAACCGCAGGCGTGACGGGCCAAGCGAGGCATGCTGGTTCCAAAAGCTGATACCTTGATCCAGATCACCGCAGTTGTGGGTCAGGCTGACGGCCAGGCGCAGGACATCTAGCTCCGCTCCTGGCTGGTGTAGCATTTTGCGAAAGCCCCCGGCCTGGCGCTCCAACTCACGATGGATGGCGGCTCCGGTTTGCTCAAAGTATTCTGAATCGTCAAGAACGGCGAAGCGCCCATGTGCACCGGCTAAGACGCTGAACCATTCCCCGTCATGGCCGCTGATTTCACCAAATCCTTCGACCGTCGTGATGCGTTTGGATACGGGGGAGAGATCCCAATCTCCAGCCTGCATCCCGTAATCACACATCGCCCGCAGCGTGTCGCGATCCCGGCATTCGCGCCAGAGAATGCCTCGGATCTTCGTATCAACGTCGGTAGGGACAAAGGTGCCGGCCGTCGCCCAATGGGAAGCAACGCACAGCTGGAAGTAGTCGAGTGGAGGGAAGACTTCTTCACGTCCGATGCCGCGCTCCGTCAAGGTGCGCAAGCGCTGAATGTATTCACGCTCCGGGCCGGCACTGGTGATGGACGCGGCGACGCTCGCGGCGTGCAAAGAAGAAGCGCCGTCCCTTCTGAAAAGGAACGGCGCCGTATTGTGTACTAACTCCAGCAGGCCCGCCGGTGTGATCCAACGCTGCCGATCAACTGCGGTTTCAGGAAGAATGCGAACTAATCCTGGTGGATGCCGCCAGCGTTCTTCTTTTCAGTGGCTTCCTGCTTGGCCTTCTTCACGTCGAGAGCCTTTTGGAGCCAGTTGTCCGCAACGTCAATCTGCTTCTTGTACTCGTCCTTGTCTTCGGCCAGATCGGCGCGCTCGCGGACCAGCAGGTTCATATACGCCATGGCATCGTCGTATTCTTTGTCGATGTCCAGCGACTTCTGCAGATTGTCGATGCCCTTCTGAATCAGGGCGTCATACTTTTCTTTCAGTTCCGCACGAGCCTTCTTGTCCTTCAGCGGACCCGGTTCGTCGGCTTTCATGCCCGCGGAGATGCGGGCACTCATCAGCGCGGGGTAGAACTTGTTTTGGCTGATAACACCCAAGCTATAGTATGCGTCCCGGGCATTCGGATCCGCGGCAATCAGGTCTTCGTTATACTTGGCCGCTTCGTCCAACTTCGCCATCTTCTCTTCGGTAGGCAGAGACTGAGCTTCGTTGTAGGAAAGCGACGCCAGCGACGCCAGCGCGGTGGATTCCTTCGGGTTGGCATCGAGAACTTTGTTAAACTCTTCGCGCGCTTTCGCGGCGAACTGTTTGTTCTCGGGCGACTCCGCGCCAGGAATCCATTGCATCATGTAGGCAATCGCCAGATAAGTGCGGGCGTTCGTGTTCGTCGGGTCCAGGTCGATCGCTTCCTGGAAGAAGCCCACCGCATCACCGTACTTGGCGTTGCGGTACGCGTTGACACCCTTATTCAGGTCGTCACGCGACTTCAGGCGGTTGCAACCGGTCCCGAGAATCGTTAGTGCTCCCGCCAGCATGGTGGCGGTGATTAAAGTAACTTTACGCATGGGCATCGTTTTCCTTATCGCTGCTGCCGTTATTCGCCGGCTTCAGCCTTCGGTGTCATCAAACCGACTTTGTCGATCTGCGCGCCCTTCGCGATGTCGATCGCGCGAGCCACCGTTTGGAAGTCGAGATCCGGGTCACCCTTTACGAAAACCACGCGCTCGGCACGCGTCTTGAAGACTTCCGTCAGACGAGCTCCAAGTGTGTCTTCCGTGATGGGATCCTGGTTGAGCTTCATCGACTTATCCTTTTCGATGACGATCACAACCGTACGGTCCTGATCCGGCGGGGGCGGCGGCATATTCTTGGGAGGCGGCTGAGGTGCCAGCGTCTCCAAGCCGTGCGGCGTCAACGGCGTGATGACCATGAAGATGATCAGCAGCACCAGAAGGACGTCGATCAGGGGCGTCATGTTAATTTCGGACCGGGGACCTCCCCCGTCACCACCCACTGCCATTCCCATAGCAATATCTCCTTAAGAAAACCTAGAAATTATTTGTTTTGGATCTGCTCGGTCAGCAGGCCAAGCTGATCCACGCCCGCGGAGCGCAGGCTGTCGACCACTTCTTCGACGCGCTCATACTTAGAGCGGGCGTCCGCCTTCACGTAAACCGTCTTGTCCAACTTGTTGGTTTGCAGGTCGCGCACCTTGCCGGGCAACTCTTCCAACTGAACCTGCTTGTTACCGGGGCTTAGCCAAACTTGGCCATTGCGCGTTACCGCCACCAGGATGGCGTCTTCCTTGTCGGCGTCTTTCATGGCGATCGGGTTCTTCGACTTCGCCAATTCGACGTTGACGCCTTTACTCAGCATGGGCGTGATCACCATAAAGATGATGAGCAGCACAAGCATGACGTCCACCATCGGGGTCACGTTAATATCAGAGGTAACCGACGGCGCCTTTGGTTTCTTCATAATTCCCTCACTCCGCACTCACTGAAGTCTTCACAACCCGCGCCGCATGGTTCCCTGCGGAGCCACGCGGCGCGTGCCGGATTTCAACTCGCGATACGAATGAACTACTTGCGTGCGCCAGCGCTCTGGGTACGCTTAATGAAGTAGTCGACCAACTCCGAGCTCGAGTTGCCCATCTCCGTGTCGAACGCTTCGATGCGGCCGCTGAAGTAGTTGTACATCCAGACGGCGGGCAACGCGACGAACAGACCCACGGCGGTGGTCACCAGCGCTTCGGAAATACCGCCGGCGACAGCGCCGAGACCGGTAGACTTTTCCTGCGAGATGCCCTTGAACGCATTGATGATGCCGACGACCGTTCCGAACAGTCCGACGAACGGACCGGTGGAACCAATGGTCGCCAAGCTCGAAACGCCCTTCTTCAGCTCAGCGTGCACGATTGCTTCGGCACGTTCCAGAGCGCGCTTGGAGGCTTCGATCTCTTCACCCGAGATATCCGAATTCATCTGATGAGCGCGGAATTCCTGCAAACCCGCAACAACGACCTTCGCCAGGTGGCTCTTCGGATAACGATCGGCAATCTTGATCGCTTCATCGAGCTTGCCTTCGCGCAGCGCGCCGGCAACCGCCGGAGCGAACGCGCGAGACTGGCCGCGGGCCGCACTGTAGGCGAGGAAACGGTCGATCATAACGCCAATCGACCATGCAGACATAAGGAAGAGGATGATGACGACCAAACGGGCCAACCAGCCCATCTGTCCCCACATCGCGCGCGGGTCAAAGCTGACGCCGCCGCCCTCTTGAAGAAGCATGAACGCCCAAACCTGCAACTGTAACACCATGAT
>JBEBGM010000173.1:0-1582 GCA_040081455.1 Bryobacteraceae bacterium | reverse complement strand
GGGTGACGCGGTCCCTCTTTAGTTGAGGGCCTCGAGCGGCTCGGCGGTCAGGTCCTCGACGTCCTCCACGCCAACGGAAAGTCTGACCAGGCCGTCGCGCGCCTCCCTTTGCCTGTCGGCGAGCTCCTTCTGCGGATGGCTGGCACGCCCCGGGAAGTAGACGCTTACGCGCATCCACTAGTCTACCAAGGGAGACCCCCCGGCTCTGCCGGGGAGGCAGCAGAAGTTTGACATTTTAGAGTCCCCGATAGGGGATCCGTAAACCCCTCGCCTTTAAGCGAAGGGCAGGTCCGCCGGTACGATAGAGGGGATGAAAGATTATAAGAGCGGGTCGCACGCGGTCTGGGACTGCAAATACCACTTGGTGTGGATTACGAAGTACCGATATCCGGTGCTGGTAAGTGATATAGGGCAGAGGACGCGCGAGTTGCTCCGGGAGATTGCGCGAAGCATGGAGATGCCGATCCATGCGGGGGCGATCAACCGGGATCATGTACATATTCTCATCGGGATTCCGCCGCATATCTCGGTATCGCGGGCGGTGCAGTATCTCAAGGGGAAGAGTTCAGCGGGCCGCACAGCGTCGCTAGAAAAGTCACAACCTTGGCTGTGGTAGTTGCCGCCTTCTGAATGTTGACGCTCCCCGTTCTCTGGATTTTTGGCCAGCCGTGCATGCCTTTCGAATTGCTGGCTGCCATAACCCACCGCCTCTCAACAAAGCAAAAGTCAGCAGCGCGACCCAAGCCCTGTCCACACCCAGTAACAAGAGCGCTAGTGTTGCTAAGGTCAGACACGTTCGTTTCCGCTATTCGTATTTAGCGCATCGATATTTATACAATAGGACGGGTTAATTAATATGATAATGCCGAATTGCTACTACATAGCGCGCCTTTCATGAGAACCTGATCAAATGGCGTGAGGCTTACAGCCGAAACACTCTCTCTAGAAGAGTGGCGCACCTGAACCCAAGGAGGAAGTCCCACTTGAACATGAGCGAGAAGTCGAAATCGTTAAGAGCCACGGCACCCATGGATAGCGAGCGTACGAGCAGCTCGGGAACGATCTATCAGCATCTAGAGCGGGAAATACTATCTGGGCACCTGATGCCGGGACAAAGCCTCAACGAATCCGCTCTCGCCGAGCAATTTGGCGTCTCAAAAACGCCCGTCCGTGAGGCGTTATTGCAGCTCGCCGCAGTCGAATTGATCGAATTCCGGTCTCGACAGGGCGCGTTCGTTGCTGAAATTCCGGTGTCCCGCATTGCGCAGATGTTCGAAGCAATGATCGGGCTCGAAGCCCACTGCGCATCGCTTGCTACCGAACGGATGACGCTGGTTGAGCGAAAGCTGTTGGCGAGTTCCGTCGAAGAGTGTGATTCGTGGGCCGACAAAGGAACAGAAAAGGGTGTCGATCGATTCTTTGAGGCCGACAATGATTTCCATCAGCGGATTTTCCACGGCGCGCATAACGCCTACCTCGGCGAGATTTCCTTAAATCTGCACAACCGGCTTACCCCGTACCGGCGGTACCGGTTGCAAAGTCCGGCGCGAGTCAAGGTTTCCGCGGCCGAGCACCACAAGAT
>JBEBGM010000172.1:0-1594 GCA_040081455.1 Bryobacteraceae bacterium | reverse complement strand
TGTGAGCGCACCTCGTTCAATTCGTATCTTCTTTTACGATCGGAGAGGCGGGCCTTTGGAGACGTTCCCATACCTTCGCTGCCTCTGCGTCCCGCCCCGTTAAAGCATGTGCATAGATTTTCGCAGTCACGTGCGTAGAGCTATGGCCCAGCCGTGCGCTGACTGCGGGCAGTTCCATTCCACCAACCAGCAGCAGTGAACCGTGGGTGTGCCGCAGGGTGTGCAGACTGACGCCCTTCGGCAGTTTGAGGCGTCGACACAGCGCCGACACGGCCGCGCTGACTGAATCTGGCTTGAGCGGGCTGCCGTCCGGATTACAGACAACAAGATCAAGATCCAAGTGATACGTTGGTCCGAACTCTGTTCGGAACTTTTTCTGTTGTTCCCAATGTGCGCTAAGCCGACGGACCGTCGACTCGGGAAGCGTAACTGTGCGAAAGCCTGCAGCGGTTTTCGGCTCTTTAAAGCAGATTTCGTTACCTACCTGGGACAGGCTCCGGCCAACCCTCATTTCGTTACCCTGAATGTCAGCCCACCGGAGAGCCATTACTTCGCCGCGCCGTCCCCCTGACGCCGCCGCAAGTTCTAGAATCATCGGTAGCGCTAGATGATCGGTACTCGCAGCGAGGACGAGCGCTTGTTGATCCACGGAGAGTGCGATCTTTTGTGGCGTCGACACCCGTGGCTTCTCACTATCAGGTACTGGATTTCGTGCCGCCAGTCCCCATGCAACGGCCTTGCGAAATGCGCTACTGATAACACTGGCGATATTCCGTACTGTCTTCGCAGACAAGGGCCGTGTGACTTCGACGTGGCCTCGAACGTGACCACCGGCATCCCGCAGGCGATTCCATTCGCGTGTAAGATCGAGCGGTGTCACATCATCAATTGCCGTATCTAGGAGCTCTTTGGAAAGGTAGGCGATGTTCTGACGATATCGTTGGGCCGTCTTTCCGCCCAAGTTCCGGTTAGCATGTTCGGTAAAAAACTCTTCGAGAAGGGTGCGAACCGTCTTTGGAGTCACCGCGGTTTGCTGCGCAAGTTCAAAGTTCTTGAGAGCTTCAAGCCGACGTTCAGCTTCGGCGGTTGCCGCTGCGTGTTTTGTCGCGAATCCAGTAGCAGTTATCTGATTGCGCGGTTCGCCGGACCGGCGGGGCGCATCGAACACAAACGACCAAACAACGCGACCAGACCGATAGACGCGCTTCTTGATCATGCAGCGGTCCTCTGGCCGAAGCTTTTTTCCCACTGTTCATAGGCGTACCGCGAAATGATCCAGCGGCGTCCGAGACGAATGGCAGGTATTTCCTTGTGCTCGAGGAAAGCGTAGACAGCGCGCTCACCTAACGCCAGCCTTTCGGCGATCTCTTCTACGGTGATGCGTGCCAAGGGGCGACGCAAGGCAATGGATAAGACTGAGGCAGTCGACAAAGAGAACTCCTATCGAGTTCCCCATTTGATTTACGGACCATTGGGATTCGTCCGTCCGGTTGCCTCAGCTCCGGCTAGCTGACCGTCTTTCACGGTGGGCACATCTGCCCGCCACCAATTCCCCCAAATGGGCGATCAGCGTGCACATATAACGACGTAACTA
>JBEBGM010000171.1:0-1600 GCA_040081455.1 Bryobacteraceae bacterium | reverse complement strand
CGATTGCGTTGGCATCAACCACCGCCGGCTGGTCCTTCTTCTTGATCACGCCCGCGTTGTTGATGAGTTCGATGATCCAGCCGCGCGAGGTCCGGTTGATTTGATACTGAATCGCGTCGCCGGAGATTTCGATTGGGAGACTTTCCTGAGCCAGTCGCGCGAGTCGGGCGTTGGAAATGGCAGTGGACCGACTGGTGACGCTGTTGGTCCACGATTCGAGAACTTCCACTTCGCCTTGCCGGGCCATGCGTTCGAACTCCGCACCCAACTCCGCTTTATGTCGTGCAGACATCAGCACGCGACTGCCACGACGCAGCGATTTTTCCATCTCACCGAGGAAGGCGGGATCAAATTCGATGTCGCCTGCCAAGAGGATTACTGGATACGTCGGCAGCACTTCCGGCGGCACGGCGGTGGTGAGTACGTCGAAGATTTCGCCGTACGGCGTGGGTCGCAGGTAACTCAACTCCGGGTTGGCCGGAAAAGGATTTGTGTGAATATGATCGCTGCCAGGAAACAATTGATGATCGAACAAATCGCGCAACTCGCGATCTCCCCCGGTAGGCTTGAGAATACCCCAGGGCTTGTCCATGTAGCCGTTGTAGCCCGCCAGATGATCGAGCACCACGACCACCGGCGTGAATGGCACGCCGCGCTCGTGCGTTTGCATGAACGTGAAAACCTCCGCCGCCTTGCGCCCGTGCGAAGTCAACGTCCACGGCGCTTCGGGCTTTTCAAAAAAGGTCGCGATGCTGTTTTCCGGCGTGACCATCGCTGCCCCGGCGAACCAGCCGTGCAGCCACATCCGTTCGTAAAAACTGAGCGAGTGCCCGGCATCCAATCCGCGTGCATCTCGACCTTCCATTCGCAACGGTCCGCCGCTGGTGACGGCACCGTGAAGCCACGGGCTGACCTGCACCGTCCACGGCTTCTGCCAGGCTCGCGACGCGCCACGGGCAAACGCCAGTTTCGATTGCGTGAAGGCGATGTTCTCGCCAACTTCCAAACCGATGCAACGCGCGCCCCATTCGCCAGCGTAGGCTTCGTAGTGCGAATGACCGGTCACACTGATGACGCGCCCCAGCAGGTCACGGCTCTTGCTGGTGAAATAATCTTTGACCACTTCGTAACATTCCCGTTTGCTCGACGGTCGTTGATCGTAGCCGGCGAGGCCCGGCGGCTTCATCAGATGTTTGTAGGCATCGAAATCCTTGCCGAAGTTGTCGCGCCACCACGGCGGGTTGTGCGACAAGTTGTGAAAGTAGTAACCCCATTCGCCAAGCTGGACGGCGGTAAAAACTCCCGCGCGATCCATCGCCGCAAGGGCGGATTCATTTTCCTGCCCCATCGCGCCGCGTCCGCCTTTGACCTGCATGTCGCCACCCGGGTAACAAATCACCGGCCAGCCGACGGTGGCCATGTAATCAAAAATCGGCTTCGTGCTGGGAAGCGGCGTCGGCCCTGGATCAAAGCCGTTGCCGAGATGTTGCTCACGGAGAACGGTAACTAGTTGACGAATTTGATTCAGGTCACCCGGCGCACCGTAAAGGGTGAACACGAAATCCTTTTGTCCGGGCAGCAATCGCACCTGCTGCGCGCC
>JBEBGM010000170.1:0-1615 GCA_040081455.1 Bryobacteraceae bacterium | reverse complement strand
CGGTGCCACACACCGAGGCGCTGCGCATCCGCGACGAGACAGCGTTTTTCCAGGCGGTCCAGGCTGTGCTTGCCAAGCGCGCGCCGGACGACGCACGGCCAAAAGAAGATATCGACCACGCCGTGCGCCAGATCATTTCGCGAGCCGTGGCGCCGGAAGGTGTCATCGATATCTTCGCCGCCGCCGGCCTCGCCAAGCCTGACATATCGATCCTGTCCGAGGAGTTCCTGGCCGACGTGCGCGGAATGCCGCAGCGGAATCTCGCTGTCGAACTGCTGCAAAAACTTCTGCAAGGCGAAGTGTCCAGGCGCCGACGCAAGAACGTAGTGCAGGCGCGCTCATTCGCCGAGATGTTGGAGCAGACCATTCGGCGCTACCAGAATCGTGCCATCGAGGCGGCACAGGTGATCGAGGAACTGATCGGCCTGGCCAAAGACATGCGCGCGGCCAACGCACGAGGCGAGGAACTCAAGCTATCGGAGGACGAGTTGGCGTTCTACGACGCGCTCGAAACCAACGACAGCGCGATTAGAGTTCTCGGCGACGACACGCTACGCGCGATCGCACAGGAGCTGGTCCGCACGGTTCGCGCCAACGTTACCATCGACTGGACGATGCGAGAGAACGTGCGAGCCCAGCTTCGTGTGCTCGTCAAACGCATCCTGCGTAAGTACGGCTATCCGCCAGATAAGCAGGAGAAGGCCACGCAGACCGTACTGGAGCAGGCTGAATTGCTATCGTCGGGGTGGGCAATCTAAAAAATTTAAACGGCCATCTTTGGGTTGGTGCAAAATGCGGGTTCTGCCGCAAATATTCTATGTTCTCCTTGTGCGGGATTGGCAGCCGCAGGAAGTTACTCCCTTCCAGGGTTTTGCTCCCGGACTACTCGCTCATTTGCCAACCATGCAACGAATAGTTCAGTTGCCTGGAGACTTTCTTGAGTACGCCATGCCGCGCGCCGACCGTCTTGCACGTCGGGTAGCTGGAGTAGGGGGGTGGACCTGGGCCCCGTTTAACTCTTCCTGCCTCCCGGACCTCGGAATCTCTCTATTGATGCCCGTTTGGGTTATGTTCAGCGCAGACGCCACCGTTGCCGACGATGTAGAGGCTTGGCGGCCTAAACAACCAGTGAAGCCATTGCACGTAGGTGTCGGCAACATTGCCGCTGACCTGGACTTGGATGAATTGACTCCGGGCGTACTCGCACGACACTGCCGTGAATCATTGGCAGCAGCGAAGGCATTTCGGGTCGACTTGGACATTGCATACGCTCTGGATGCGATCAATCGCTGGACTATCCCGTCGCCAGGACCTTCGCCACTGCATTTTTCCTCGCACAATGTAAGCGCGCCTAACGAAATGGTCCTTCTGTCGGAAGGTTACCGGCTCAGCAACGGCTCTCCCGTCGAGGGAGACGTCAACGACAGCAAGTACTTTGCAGCAATTGAAGAATCAGCACGAGCAGTAATAAGCCTTCGTGAAGAGGCCGGTTCGCGACGGGCGCACCTAGCCGACCCACCGCGGCCAGATTTGATTCTTTTCGCTCCTGCGATCTACGCTGACCTCGATGCAGCAATTGCTTCAATACGCAAAGAAGCACCGCCTGGACTCGCGC
>JBEBGM010000169.1:0-1617 GCA_040081455.1 Bryobacteraceae bacterium | reverse complement strand
GGGTGAGCATTGGGACGTCGTCCGGAAGGCCGCAGGCGCGTGACCTCTGAGGCTTCGGCCGCCCATTGATTCCGTCCGGCCACCATTATTCCGGCTGGAGCTTCCCCTTGCCTATGACGCGTGCGTCATATTTCATGCGGCTGGCATGACGCACTCGCTGGTTCCGAGCCACAGCCCATACGGTACCGTGCTCTGGGCGTTCATTCAATTACATTTTGAGGCTTGGCTAATTTATCGGAAGCGAATCAGGCGGTATGTTCCGAGGTACGTTCGGAATGCATTCCGGAACTTCCTCAGGTGCGGGGACCCCGAGCACGGCTTCACGATCCTTGCGTGTCCAACCCGGCACTACTCAAGGTACGTTGCCTACCGGTGCAAGGGACGCGGCTTCTGCATCTATTGCTTGTTGATTCGCCAGCGTGAACTTGGTGAGCGGCTGATCAATCGGATCATCGGGAATGTGCCCGTTCGACACCTTGTGTTCTGCTTTCCGCCCGCATTCCGCTTCATCCTTGGTTACGACAAGGCCCTGTTGGATGGCGGGTTCGCCGCGCTAGCCGGGGCGATGTTCAACCACCAGCGGCGTACCGCCGTGGAGCGCTTCGGAGTCCCCTGGGAGCGGATCCACCCCGGGTGCGTCGAGGTTGCCCACCGGGCATCAGCGAGTCTGGTTACGAACCACCACGTGCACGGCATATTTCCCGATGGCGTCTTCATCGAGCGGGACGATGGGACGCTCGAGTTCCACAGGCTTCCGCGACCCAGCGACACCGAAATCGCTGTGATCGCCCACGAGGCGTGTCTGGCATTCTGCGCGGCTCTGAAGCGGCGTGGCTTCTGGGAAACGACGGCCGTGTCTCCGGATGCGGTGGAGGGACAGCTCACCTTACCCAGGGCGCGGCCCCAACGGCTGAAGTTCTTCGGCCAGGCGGCGAAGGACTCGGAAGGAGGCGTCGCTCCGATCAATGGAGCGTACGCATTCCACTTGTTTGTGGGCAACGCGATCGAGGTGGAGGAACGTCCCCAGCTTCGGCAGCTGGTGGACTATATTCTCGCTCCCCCGTTTTTGGACCAGCAACTCTCGGTGAACAGCCAGGGCAACCTCGTCCTCCGATTGAAGCGTCCGCGGCACGACAAGGCGGCGGCGGTGGAGCTCGAGCCCAACGAGGCGCTCGATCGATTTGCGGAACTGGTTTCCCGACCGAACGCCAACACCGTTCGCTACTACGGGATCTACGCTCCCCGCTCGAAACTGCGGAAGCAGGCCATCGCACTGCGCGTGGGTGATCCAGGACCGGCGCGCGTCACGACCGGACCGATGTTGTGCCCCCTCTGCGGAAAGGCACTACGCGTGACAGGCGAGGTGAAGGGCAACCGCGGGAGGCCGGATGCTGTTCCGCCGGATATTCCGGGAACCCGCACCCCGCGCGGCAAAGACAGGATCGATCGAGGGACTTCGGACGACGGACAAGGGAGGCTGTTCAGGTAACTGGGACTTTATCCGGCCAAATAGAATACAGACCGCTCAGGGTGAGCATTGGGACGTCGTCCGGAAGGCCGCAGGCGCGTGACCTCTGAGGCTTCGGCCGCCCATTGATTCCGTCCGGCCACCATTAT
>JBEBGM010000016.1:0-82778 GCA_040081455.1 Bryobacteraceae bacterium | reverse complement strand
GTTCGTAGTTGGCCGCGCGCCGGGGCGGCTCGATGGGTTGATCGTCGTCGGCAGCGCATCGTATCTGAATGAGTTGCTGGCGCTTGCGGGTGGCCGCAACGTGTTTGCGGACGCGATTGCCTCGTATCCGCAGGTGTCGCTCGAAGAAGTGATCGCGCGCAACCCCGACGTCATCATCGACATTGGTGAAATGGGCGACGGGCCGCAAGTCATTGACGCGCGTAGACAATCGATTATCGGCCTGTGGCAGCGAGCCAACACGGTGAAAGCAGTGAAGGATCGGCGTGTTTACCCGGTCGGTGCGGATATCTTTGTCGTCCCCGGTCCGCGCGCGGTGAATGCGGCCGAGCAAATATTCGCGATGCTGCATCCCGAGAAAGACTCGGTCCGCAAATGAGTTTCCGCGCCGAACATCTCGCGTATGAATATGGACTTGCGGATGCAAGTTTCACGCTGCCAGAATCGGGTTTTGTCGCCATTGCAGGGCCTAACGGGGCGGGGAAGTCGACGCTGATCGGTATTCTAGCGGGCGTGCGCCGTGGTTATCGGGGATCTTGCTTGTATGAATCGCGCGAACTGCGCGCGTGGGATCGTGCTGCGTTTGCGCGAAACGTCGCGTTCCTGCCGCAGGCCGTGCGCCTGGAGTTTCCCTTCACGGTGGAACAAGTGGTCTTGATGGGCCGCACACCGTTTGGCGGCGGATGGTTTGATACGCAGGAAGATGTGGAGGCCGCTGAAGAAGCGATGGCCACCACGGATATCGCCGTATTTCGGGATCGCGATTTCCGGTCGCTCTCCGGTGGCGAGCGCCAGCGGGTGTTGCTTGCTTCCGCCCTCGCGCAAAAGCCCAAAGTATTGCTGCTCGACGAGCCCGCGACGTTCCTCGATCTGCGGCACGCAATGGCCATGCAGGCGCTGCTCTCGAAACTGGCCCGCGAAGGAATGCTGGTGGTCGCGGTTACGCACGATTTGAATTTGGCGCTGCGCCACGCACATCAGGTGCTGCTGCTCGATCAAGGCCGCGTGATCGCCGATGGCGCTCCCGAAGACGTGCTGGGGCCGCAGTCGATTGAAGCGATATTCGGGGTGGACGCGGTTCTTCAGAACGGCTACTTGCGGTTCGGAGAAAGGGCGGGAGTATGAGATCCGATCTCACACAAACCGCAGCAGTTGCGCCTGTGGAAAGCAAGCGCGCGGCCGTCTCGCCGAATCAAAGCGGCCCGGCACGGCCCATCGTATTTTCCCTGCTTGCGCTCATCACCGTCCTGGTGGTGGCACCTTTGATCGGCAGCACCCACGTGGATCTATCGCGGGCGCTGCAAGGAGTTTCGCCGGATCACGAGATTCTGTTTTACGCTCGCCTTCCGCGTGTGATCCTGGCGGCGCTGTCGGGAGCCGCCTTGGCAATCACCGGCGTGCTCTTTCAATGCCTGTTGCGCGATCCGTTGGCCGAACCCTATACGTTGGGTGTATCGAGCGGCGCATCCGTGGGAGCGGTGATCGCGATCTGCCTGGGATTTCAAGCGGGCGGACTGGCATCGCTTGCGGGCGCGGGGAGTGTGCTGTTTCTCGTACTCGGCATTGCATGGGAAGGCCGTCGCGTTTCGTCGTTCACGCTGCTCCTGGCCGGCGTAACGATGAACAGCATGTGCTTTGCCATCATTCTGTTCCTGCATAACCTGGCCAATTTTTCGCAATCGTTTGCCATCTCCCGCTGGCTGATGGGCGGCATCGATGCGGTGGAGTATTCGACGCTGGCATGGCTGGCTGCGGCAGTGGTGCCGGTCTCGATTCTGCTTTCGATGCGTGCAAAGCAGTGGAACCTGATGGCGGTGGGTGAGGAGTGGGCGTCCTCGCGAGGCATTTCTACAAATGTCTACACCACGGCGGGTTATGTCGCCGGAGCCTTGCTCACTGGACTCGCAACGGCACTCACGGGGCCGATTGGATTTGTCGGATTGATCGTCCCGCACGCCTTGCGCCTGCGCCTGGGCGCGGATCATCGCGTGTTGTTGCCGTGTTCTGTTTTGCTGGGCGGAGCGTTTTTGGCGCTGTGCGACACCTTATCGCGAACCGTTCTTGCGCCGACCGAGATCCCCGTGGGAGTCATCACGGCTCTCTGCGGCGGGCCGTTCTTTATCTGGCTGCTGCGGTCGAAGCGGCGGAGTTTGTGGATGTAGCAGGAGGCGTAGAGACGAGTCTCGACGCGGCACGCTGAGAGCGTGCGCTACATCGGCAGCTATGCGTGCGCGGTTTGCCTGTGGGCTAGCACGTAGGCGGCGACGTTTTCGGAGAAGGCTTTTTGCAGGCGATCGGTTACTTGACGCGCACCTCGTATGCGCAGGCCTTCCACGGAGACAACCGGCAACAGTTCTCGCGTAGTGGAAGTGATGAACACCTCATCCGCCGATTCCAGATCCGCGGGCAATAGCGTTCTTTCTCTGATATCGATTCCATCCACCTGAAGTTCTTCGAGCAGGATCGCGCGCGTGACACCTGCAAGGCAACCGGCCGTTAGCGACGGAGTGGAAACCTTGCTCCCGTGAACGGTGAAGATATTGGCAGACGTGCACTCGGAAACCTCGCCGCGTTCGTTGAGGAGAACCACTTCGTCGAGCCCCTGGTGATGCGCGCGCTCATAGCGCGTCAGGTTCTCGGACCACGAAATATATTTTGTTCCGGCGAATTCGCTCGCCGCGTGACGGGCGTTGGGAACAAGGCCCAATTTCATGGTGGCGGGCCACGGGGTGACGTTCGCGGTGAAGCCGATCACGTCGTATTCGGGTTTTTCGCCGGGGCCTTCCCACAATCCACCGCGATTGCGCACCACATATATGCGCAACACCGCGTTCGTAGCCTGATTCGCGTCAATCAGTTCGAGCATCTGCTTCCGCACCGCGCCGCCATCGCCAGGAAAGGGAACGAGGAGCCGCGCGGAGTCGCGTTTCATGCGAGCCCAGTGGCGATCCCACTGATAGGGCACGCCATCGTAGATGCGCAGCGTCGAAAACACGCCCCATCCGGCGAGGAATCCGACTTGCCCCGCGGCGACCGACGGCGTCGTCGAATCAATCAGTTTTCCGTTGTGCAGTTGGAAGCGGTGAATCATGCGTCACTACCAGTGTAGTGCGCAAGGCCCCGTGTCCGGTTGGGTTCCGATTAGGCTCCAGCAGAGATTGGCGTGGGAGCGGACTTCTTTTCCTTCGTCAGCCACATGCGTACGCGGAACAGCATGAGAACAGCGAGGATACCCAGATACATGAAGGGCTCTCGGACATCCGATTTCACCAGCCAGTAGTAATGGATGATTCCCGCGAGCGTCGAAAAATACACCAGCCGGTGCAGCCTCTGCCAGTTTTTCGCGCCCATGCGGCGCACCATGCCGGCGGTGGATGTGATTGCGAGGGGAAGCATCATCACAAGGCCGGCAGTACCGACGGTTATGTACGGACGTTTGACCACATCGGCCCAGATGCCCGAGAGATCGAACAACTGATCGAAGATCAGGTATAGCATCAGATGAGAGAACGTGTAGAAGAATGCGAACAAGCCAAGCATCCGGCGGAACCGCGTCAGCAAAGGCTGATTGAAGATCTTCCGCAGCGGCGTGACGGCCAGCGTGATTAACAGAAAGCGGATGGCCCAATCGCCGGTGGTGTGTTCCAGATACTCGACAGGATTCGCCGTGAGGCGTCCCTCAAAGCCGCGCCATACGAGTAACGCGCCTGGAATCAGGCACAACAGGAATAACGCACGTTTGGTCCAAGGGTTAAAGAAAAATTGCTTGCCCACAGTGGATTCCTAGACAGTGTTAGCGTTCGGAGAAAAAAATGGGGACAGACGGCCAATTTCGCTGGGCGGGACTGTCCGCAATAAAAATCCTTTTGTTGGCGAAATTGGAGTCGGTCCCCAATTGTTAGTAGAACTTGCGCAGGTCCATGCCGTTGTAGAGGCTGGCCACCTGATCGCCGTAGCCGTTGAACGGCAGCGTCTTCACTTTGAAGAGCTCGCCGATGCGGCGTTCGGTCGCCTGACTCCAGCGCGGGTGGTCAACGGCGGGGTTTACGTTTGAATAGAAGCCGTACTCGCGCGCGTTGGCGATGTTCCAAGTGGTCGGCGGCTCTTTGTCGGTCAGGGTGATTTTGACGATGGACTTGATGTCCTTAAAGCCGTACTTCCACGGCACTACCAAGCGCGCAGGAGCGCCATTCTGATTCGGCAGCACGTCGCCGTACATGCCAACGGACAGGAGCGTCAGCGGGTGCATGGCTTCGTCCAGGCGAAGACCCTCGACGTAGGGCAGTTCGATGCCTGCATACTTGCCACGCGGCATCTGCTTGGGGTCGTAGAGGCTTTGGAATGCGACGTACTTGGCTTTCGATTGCGGGTCCACTTGCTTGAGCAAGGCGGAAAGGGGGAAGCCGACCCACGGGATCACCATGGACCACGCCTCAACGCAGCGGTGGCGGTAAATGCGCTCTTCAAGCGGCGCGATTTTGACGAAATCGTCGATGTCGTAGATCTTCGGCTTGTTTACCATGCCGCCGACCTGGATCTTCCAAGGAGAGGTGATCAGTGTGTTTGCGTAGTGAGCGGGTTCGTCTTTGCCCGTGCCAAATTCGTAGTAGTTGTTATAACCTTGGGCGTCGCCCTTCGCGGTTAACTTTTCGCTGACCGTGTAAGAGCTCTTTGTGATGTTGCCGAGCTTGGCGGCTTGCGCGGGTGAGGCAAGAGACAGGCCCGCTACGCCCGCTGCGGCGGCCAAAAGCTGGCGGCGATTCAAGTACTGTTCCTTCGGCGTGATGTCTGAAGACCGAAGGTCGGCGGCTTTGCGAATCAACATAGGTTCAGGCCTCTCCTATAGATAGTAGCGCCATCAGGAGCCCACCGGGGTCGCCCATTGGCTGGAAAGGAAAGAACGGAAACGGCTTTCGCCCGGCGCCCTCAGAGTGTTGGACGGGTGGGAATGGGAATGGTTGCCATGGATGACGGCCCGATTTGGGCTTCCTGGGCGGAACTGTAGGATCCTTCAGGATTGCGCGCTGCCAACGGTAGCCGCTGGATGAGTTCCTTTGGAAGAATCACTCCCAGCGAGTTGCCGAATTTGCGGACTTTGAGCTGGATCATGGTCGCTGCCTGCTGAAATTATACGAATGTCATAACGCACTGCTCGGTGCTACCCGGATCACTGTTCTCCCCCGGACCTTGCCTGCCAGAATTTGCTCGCCCAGTTCAATGATGTTATCGAGGGGCTCTTCCTGCGTCATGGAATCGAGCAGGGTTAGGTCCAAGTCCGTACTCAGCCGGTTCCAAACTTCCGTGCGCTGAGAGTAAGTCAATACGACGGAATTGATGCCAAGCAGGTTCACGCCGCGCAGGATGAAAGGGAAGACGGTGGTGTGTAGTTCGGCGCCTCCCGCGACGCCACAGGCGGCAACGCTTGCGCCGGTTTTGAGGCCTCGGATCAGACCCGCCAGCGTATCGCCGCCGACGGTATCCAGCGCGCCTGCCCAGCGTTCGCTTTCCATGGGACGCTTTGATGGCGCCGAGAGCACGCTGCGGTCGATGATTTCGGCGGCGCCAAGCGAGCGGAGGTAGTCGCTTAACTCCGACCGGCCCGACGACGCGACGACGCGGTAGCCGAGCTTTGCCAAAATCGCCACTCCGACGCTGCCCACGCCGCCCGCCGCGCCGGTGACGACGACATCGCCGCTTCCCGGCTTCAGGCCATGGCGTTCCAAAGCGATCACGCACTGCATGGCAGTGAATCCGGCGGTGCCGATGGCCATGGTTTGCTGCAACGTCATGCCAGCGGGCCTACGCACCAGATGCTTGCTATCGATGCGCGCGAGTTCGGCGTAGCCGCCCCACAATGTTTCCGACAAACCAAAGCCGGTGACCACCACTTCGTCGCCGGTCTTCCAATCCGGGTTCGCGGATTCTTCCACAACTCCAGCGAGGTCGATGCCTGGCACCATCGGAAACTCGCGAATCACGCCCGGGCGGCCAGTAACTGCAAGGCCGTCTTTGTAATTTAGGCTCGAGTACTTCACGCGGATCAGCACTTCGCCGGCTGGAAGAGCCGAGGTGTCGAGTTGCTGGAACGAGACGGTGGTCTTTTTCTCCGCTTGCGTTGCGTACAGCGCTTTGAAGGTGGCCATGCAATTCAAGGATATTGGATTTACGGGCGGGTGAGGGAGGTGGGACACATCCCCCTTGTAATCGGAGCGAACTCGTGAAAGGCTACGGGGCGGAGGAATTCCCATGGCCCATGTGCTCCATAAGGACGAAGGGGAAGTGCGAGACTTTCCTTTCCTGAGGAACGACATGAAGGATCACGCATTCACGATGGACCGGCAGGCCCATGTGTCCGACGAGCCGGGTAAGGCGGATGCGGAGATTGGAGAAGACGAGCCGGAGTGATGCGGCTGGCGGGAGACCCAAGAACATATTAGGACGAGCCATCCTTTGTGGCTCGCCCGATTCAGAACCTTCTTCCGTGAAGCCCGTGGGTTCACGGTGCTTGTGGCCGCGGTGTGTACGCGGCTCGCTATCGCACCACGCCAGCCAACGGACTGCTGGCAGAGGCGTATAGTTTCTTTGGCATGCGTCCGGCGAGAAACGCCAGGCGTCCTGCTTCCACTCCCAACTTCATGGCTCTTGCCATCTTCTCGGAGTCTTCTGCCTCAGCAATGGCCGTATTCATCAGTACGCCATCGTAGCCCAACTCCATGGCGACCGTTGCATCGGACGCGGTGCCGACGCCTGCATCCAGAATCAAGGGTACTTCGGTGATCATCTCGCGCATGATCCGGAGGTTCGTCACGTTCTGAATACCAAGACCGCTGCCAATGGGAGCGCCCAGCGGCATCACCGCGGCGGCGCCGGCATCGATCAGGCGGCGGGCGTTTACCAAATCGTCATTGGTGTAGGGCAGAACGACGAAGCCTTCCTTGGCCAGCACGCCGGTTGCTTCCACCAGTCCCGCATTATCGGGGAAAAGTGTCTTTTGGTCGCCGATGACTTCGAGCTTCACCCAGTTGGAAAGGCCGACTTCGCGGCCCAGGCGCGCGGTACGAATGGCTTCTTCGGCGGTGTAACAGGCGGCGGTGTTCGGCAGAATGAAGAATTTGTCGCGGTCGATATAGTCGAGCAAAGACTCTTTCGACTTGTCCGTCAGATTCACCCTTCTGACGGCGACGGTGACGACATCCGACCCGGAGGCCTCGTGACAGCGTTTCATTTCGGGAAAGCTGCGATATTTGCCGGTGCCGACGAAGAGGCGAGACTGGAACTGGCGCCCGGCGATGGTTAACTTATCCATAATCCTATTCTAGAGCCTCGGCTTTATTCTCAAACCTCCGTTCTGGGCGTGCCGTACGTAGCCAATTTTCTAAGGCGAATGCCGGAGGGGTCTTAAATCGCCTCTGTAGGAAAGTTCATGCAAGGCCGATGTAAGTAGGGAAGAGCCATGAACAAACAAAACTTAGGAAAACTGCTCGGGGTGGCGCTGGTGGTGGCCATCATTTCCACCGGTCTTTTCTATATGTTGTTCGCCATGAAGGCCAACAGCGAGACGCGCATGACGATTGTCGTGGCGGCCAAGCCCTTGAAGCCGGGTTCGGTCCTGGTGGAGGCCGACGTGAAGACCATGCCGTGGTCGTCGGAGACCTTGCCCAAGGGCGCGTACCAACGGCCCGAGGAAGTGGTGGGCAGTACGGTATTTGACTCGATCGGCGAAGCGGAACCCATTTATGCCACGCATCTGGCGTCGGCGAAGTCGGGCGCTGGTTCCGGCGTGCCGGAGGGAATGCGCGCAGTGTCAGTGCACGTCGCCGATTCCTCGGGCGTATTCATGCTGCTGCGTGCCGGCCAGAAGGTGGACGTGCAGGTGGTACTCGGACGTGGCAAGAACGAAGGGAAAACGGAGACGGAGGTGCGCACGGCGCTGGAGAATCTGAGCGTCCTGTCCGTCAATCCGCAACCAGAACAAAGCTCGCAGGGATTTCCGGTGCCGGTGGTAACGTTGCTGGCCAAGCCCGCGGAAGCTGACATTCTGGCGGCTGCTGATTCCGGAGCGACGGTGCGATTGATACTTCGCAATCCTTTGGATCAAACGACGCGAACACGTCCAGCCGTGACGTTGTCGTCGTTGCTTCGCGGAACAAGTAACTAATTTCGGACTGCCATGATCCTGGCTACATCACTCGCGTTTTTCCTCATCATCTTCCTGTTCGCGTCGATTCTGGTCGCGATCGCGTGGTTGACGTTTCTGCGGAAACGCGCGGAAGAAAATGAGGCCGCGCAGGCGGAGTCCGTGGAAGCTCCCGCGGCCGGAACTCCGGGTCCTGCCGTTGATTCCTATTTGCTGCGTGATGAACGGCTCAGTTCCATTACGTTCTGGGATAGTGTACTTGCGAAGTTCGACTTCGGCGCGCTGCTGAAGCATCACCTGGATCAGGCGCAATTGGATTGGACCGTAGGCCGCGTCACCAGCATGATGCTATTGGTGGGAGCCGTCACCGGAGCGATCCTGGACCGGTTTGTTCCAGGATGGGCCGCGGCCCTGGGCGCGATAGTCGCTGGATTTGCACCCTACAACTTCGTCCTGCGGCGCCGGAATTCGCGTTTCAGGAAATTCCGCGAAAACTTTCCCGATGTGCTGGACTCACTCGCCCGGGCCTTGCGCGCCGGATATCCTCTTTCAGCCGCGATGGAAATGATTGCGGCCGAGACAGCGGCTCCGGTCTCCGAAGAAATGCGGCGCACATCGACGGAAGCGAATCTGGGACGTGGATGGCCGAAGGCGCTCGAAGGTCTGAGCGCGCGGGTCCCTCTGCTGGAAGTAAACATGTTCATCTCCGCCGTCCAACTGCATGCCCGAACGGGCGGCAAACTCAGCGAGGTAATGGCGGGCCTGGCGGAAAATATGCGCGAATCGATCGCGTTGCAAGGGGAAGTAAGAGCGCTGTCGGCACATGGCAAACTCACCGGCGCGATTCTGACGATTCTGCCCATCGGCATCGGCTTCATGATGACGATGGTGAGTCCGGACTACATGAAAGTGTTGCTTGATCATCCGTGGGGGAAAAACATGATCGGAATTGCGATTGCGTGCCTGTTGCTGGCGCACGTTGTGATTCGCAAGATCGTGGACATTGAAGTATGACAGTCGGGTTGATGGCAGCGATGTTCCTCTTCGTGCTAGTCGCGGTGACCGCGGCAGGCTACGTTTTTGTTCTGCGGCCATCCCGAACGCAAGGATCGGATGTACAGCTCCCGTCTGCGTTATCGATGAACGGGCCGGATTTGCCGGGCGCGCAAGCTGCTGTCGCCGACGCACTGCGATTGATCGGCGAGGCGGTTCCGCAGAGAAAGAACCAGGGCGAACTGCGCCGGGATCTTGTGGCCGCTGGTTACCGTTATGAATCCGCCGTATCTGTGTTCATGGGAATTAAGACCGCGACCGCGCTGCTGTTAGGCGTTATCGTCGCCTGGGCCGGGGTAGCGAGCAAGGGCGATGCCAGTTCAGGACTGCTCGGCGCTGTTTGCGGCATGGGATTTGGATATCTCCTGCCGGATCGTATCCTTTCACGGTTTGTGTCTCACAGAGTCGCAAAGCTTCGGCGAGCGTTGCCCGCAGCACTGGACTTGATGGTGCTAGCGATTGAAGCAGGCCAGGGGCTGGATTCCGCCATTCTCGAAACAAGCCGTGGGCTGCGCATCTCGCATCCGGAACTCGCCACTGAGTTCACACAGCTGCAACTTGAATTGAAAGCCAATACCACGCGCGGCGAAGCGCTTCGCAACTTCACGCACCGTACGCAAGATATAGAGATGCGTAAGTTCGCGGGCCTTTTGATGGATACCGATCGCTTTGGCACCAGTCTGGGGCCCGCGCTCAAAACGCATGCGCGCTATCTGCGCATCCGCTTCCGTCAGATGGCGCAGGAAAAGGCGCGCAAAGTGGGCGTGAAGCTGATCTTCCCGATCTTCTTCCTAATCTTCCCGTCGGTGATTCTAGTGACCCTCGGCCCGGCTGCGATCATGCTGACCACACAGCTGAAAAACTTGATCCCGTAAGCCAGGTCGCCATGCCCGGTCGAGCGCGGGTAAAAAGCCGCCGCGCGCGGAATTGTGATTACGTATCTTGCTGGGAAAGAAAAGGATTCGAACTGCTTGAAGGGTTTTGGTGGACCTGAAGGGATTCGAACCCTTGACCTCTTCCATGCCATGGAAGCGCGCTCCCAACTGCGCCACAGGCCCACTGAAACTCAACAATATCAACGACTTATAAAAGTGTACCACCTTACGTACCCGTCAACTTCACCATCTTTTTTGTCCAGGGAAGCGATCATTTTAACCATCCAAAATGCAGCAAGTTTCAGAGAGCATCGTCTGAGATCGAATTCCGCTCAATCAAGCCAACCCAAGGCTTTCACAATGCCGGTCTCAAAGTGGCGCTGACTCGCAATGAGCATCAGATGAACACGGCGCATGGCGGAATCGAATCCGGGATGCGGGCAGCCAGGGCCGTCGCTGAATGCACATCGGAGGACGCAGGATGCCACAACGCATCCAGTCATCAGCGAAGCCGACGCCTACTTGCTGCCAACCGGAACGCTAGGAATACCAAACGTGAAGGGGTGGCCTCCCTGAGAGCAAATGCTACAACCGCTTCGGTCCACCAATCGCTGTTCGGATTCACTTCTGCGGAGTAGCTCACCCGTAATCGAGATCGTTCTGGGAATTGGGTTGTCTTCCCCTCGTGGCGGGCGCTCGGTCGGCTTAAAACGTCCGCTGATGGCTATCTCCGCACCCGGCGCTATTTCAACTAGATCCTTGTCATGACCAACTGGTAGTCGAGTTAGGCTCCATTGGTCGGACTGCCAATTGCGTCCGTTGTTGTCCACGACCTTCAACCACTCGGCATAACAGCACGTAGCGCCAACGAAGATCGGTTGCTCTGTGATATTTTTCAAACTCAACGCAAATGTCAACGAGTCTGCGTTGGCAGACAATCCCACACAACCCTTCAGCACGATCTCCATGAAGGCAAGCTTGGCCGCTGGATACGTTTGCTGTGAGCAAGGTACGGCTGCCATGCCAGAGTTGCTCCCCTCAAGTTTCTTTAGGAACTCCGAAACCGACTTTAGGACTTCATTCGTCGCCTGCTGGTCGCGCGTAAGTTTCGCCACCTGCGTTTCCAGTTCACGGATTCGTGCCTGCAATGCATCGCTGGTTGAGTTACTTCCCTGAGCCCACACAGGCGCAACAGCGAACAGAAAAGCGAGAAAGGGCTTACAGGAAGTCATTCTTGCCTCCCTGAAAGTACCGAATCAATTTGAGCTTGCAATCTAGCGGCCTCGTGGTCCAGGTTATCCGTTTGCTTTCGGGATGGAATCCTTCGTCTTTGCTCTCCGGCAACAGCCGCCATATGCAGAAGAGAATCGACTGGGGCAACTTCATCCCGTTTTTCCCGGCGCTGACTTCCAGCAACCAAACCGGCCAAGGCAAGTTCAGAAACGGTTGTGCTTTGACTGCCCAGGGTGACGCGATACCATCCAGGTCGTATGCGGGTCACTTGCATCGTCGTCTCGCCAGAGATCCTTCCACTAGGCGAGTAAAGCTCTCCAATCTCAGCACCGGCTGCACCTGCCGAGTCAACCGAGTAGATTTGTGTTCCACGCAAGTGACCGATGATGCGACCGGACGAAGGCAAGCGGACTACGCCACCTTCAGCCGATAGGATCGTTCGGCCTTCAAACGTAATCTGCCCCAAAGCGTCAATGCGTGGAAGAGACCGTGCCACAGTCATCTCTTCTAAAACTCCGGGAAGGCCCGCGCCGCGCGCAATCGTCGCCAACCGAGCTTCTGTCAGTGCGGCGCCCGCAATTCGTCCGACGCCGGCCATTCTTACTGCGCCCGCGAATTCGCTTGCGCCTGCCGCAGAGACGGCTGCGCGTGTGCTCATCGCCCCGGCTTCCACGGCTCCAGCCCTAAGTGTCATGGCCCCGGCCTCCGCGATACCCATCGGGACGGCGCGGGCAAGCGACGCTTCCACCAGACCGCCTTCCACCAATGCGGCAGCACATCCTGAAAGAACGATACTTAACCCTGCAACGAGAATCACTCCCAAGAACCGCATAATAGACCTCCGGAACTGTTGCACATTAAGGCTATCGCAGGCGGATTCTGAGTACAAGGAGGGCGTCAACCGTCATTAGCGATGCCAACTGAGCGGCTACCTATTGTGCGGCATAGTGCGGTCAGCACCAGGATGAGCGTAAAATCTGAATTCGGGTCCACGACGATGGCAGCAGGAAAACAGGCAGAAAGCGATGATCCAACGAAGGGCCCACAGGCCACGGCTGACCCGCAGCTAAATCAACTTCCTTTCTTGCGGTGGGCAGGAAGTAAAAGAAGACTCTTACCAACGCTCCAATCGTTTTGCCCTCAGAGCTTTGAAAGGTATGTTGAGCCCTTTGCCGGTTCCGCTTGCCTTTTTTTTCTGCTCCAGCCAAGGCAAGCCATAATAGGTGATTTCAATCAAAGCCTAATCGAGACGTATACGGCCGTTGCTCGCTCACCCAGAGCAATTTCGAATCGGCTTGCGACATTTCCTACGACTAGCGATTTTTACTACTCCTTGCGAAAACAGTCACCCAGTTGCCTCACGCCGATTGAGAGAGCGGCTCGTTTCATCTACCTAAACCGCTTTTGCTTTAACGGTGTTTATCGAACCAACCGCAATGGAGAATTCAACGTCCCTCGTGGCACAAAGACTGGGCAGCTCCCAACTTATACCGAACTGAAAGAGTGCGCCTCCGTGCTCTCAAGGGCCAGTTTCGTGGCCGGGGATTTCGAAGAGACTCTTGCCCAAGCAACTACTAACGACTTCGTTTACCTGGACCCTCCCTATTCTTTGGCCACCGAACGCAATCGCGGAGAATACGGTTACGGCGGTTTCTCGTCGGTTGACATGGCCCGCTTGCAACGATCTCTTGCAGGATTACATGAACGAGGCGCTACTTTCATACTCTCGTATCGGTGCACGAATCAGGTTCGACTCATGTTTGCACCCTGGCACCAAAAGACTCTTACCGTCCGCAGGCACGTAGCTGGTTTCGCTGTGGACAGGCGCAATGTCCGAGAGTTGCTTATCTCAAACATCCCGCTCGTTGCCTCGAGGAGAGACCGATGAGTTCGCCGCCAAAGATTACGCTGGCGATCGCAAGCGATCTCCATGCGCACTCCAATCACCCGGTTAGTCCATCCCATTTGAATACATCCGCACCTGAAGGTGTGGCGAATCAGCATCCTATAACCGGGTTATTGACCCTAATCGAGAAAGAACATTTGACGGCGACGGCTCTATTGAGTCCTGGCGATTTGGGGCATCAGGCTGATCCGCAAGGAATCCAATACAGTTGGAACGCTCTCAAGAGGCTTTCCGTAGCGCTTGGTGCTGAGTTCTATACTGCGACCGCGGGAAATCACGACATCGATTCTCGATATCAGGGAAACGATCATGCTCCGGAACACATACTGAAGAGCCTGACGCCCTCATTCCCGCTAGGAGATGATCGGTTTGACGATCGTTACTGGGCTCGTGCGTACGTGATCAAAGATACAAATCCATTTCGTTTAGTGTTGCTCAACAGCAGCGCTTATCACGGCAACACGCCTACGGAGAAGAACCACGGAAGAATTGACAAGCAGACACTTGAGGATCTCAGGAAGGATCTGACGAACAGAGGCAAACGGGAAATAAATATCCTTCTCTGTCACCATCACCCGCACCAGCACTCAGAACTCGGTCTCGGCGAGGACGATGTGATGAAGCAAGGGCAGCTTCTGCTTGATGTATTGGGCTCTGGACAACATGGTAGGTGGCTGGTTATACACGGCCACAAGCACCACCCGAAGATGTCTTATGCAGCAGGCGGCGGCGGATCGGCCATTGTCTTCGCCGCCGGGAGCCTCTGCTCGACACTTTATCCCGAGTTACAGACCGTGGCTAGAAACCAATTCTATCTGGTCACAATTGACCCCGCCAAATGCTCAGGTGGGCTTGTGGGGCGCGTCCAAGCGTGGGATTGGGCCTCTGGAATCGGCTGGATTCAAGGTCGAGACAATTCCGGTTTACCTGCACATTCTGGATTCGGCTTGAGGGCGGACCCATCACTTGTCGCAAAGCGGCTTGCAGAAATTGTTGATGCCAGCCCAACGCCAATTCCTTGGGTGACACTAACGCAAAACTACTCCGACATCCTTTACGCCCTACCGCAAGACCTAAATCGTATCGAAGTAGAACTGAGCGAGACGTACAAGATTCAGATTACAAAGATCGGGTCCGTGCCACATGAGATCGGAAGGAGTCTATGAGTCCGCAGCTTCCAACGATCTTCGAGTCTTTCAACGCGCGAGCGTTGACCCCGGATCAGGTTGCCGCAACTTTCGTGCCGTCCCAACACTTCGAGGAGTTGTGCAAAAGACGTCACACGATCGTATTGGGTCCACGGGGTAGCGGAAAGACAACACTTCTGAAAATGCTGCAGCCAGCAGCACTAGAAATGTGGCAACATCCACTCGCCTACGATCTTGCCAGCAGAATCGATTTCACAGGCATATTCGTGGCTACTGACATCGGTTGGAGCGAGCAGCTTGCGGCTCTCGGCCACGGATTGCTCGAGCCGCAGGTACAGCGGTTACTCTCGACCGCTAGCTTCACGACGCACGCTTTAAGATCATTAGTGATTGCGTTTGAGCAACGCCGCGCTCTTAGCGAATCTTCTTGCGCGCTCCAAATTCGGGGAGTCGACTTATTGGCAAGTGCTGAAGTCGAAGCGGTGAAGGCCATTGCAGGTGCTTGGAACATCAGCGGTATTGTCCCTAGCCTCTTTGCCTTGCGTCAGGCACTGACCAAACGACTCTCGGAGATCCGTCAAATCGCCAGCCGTGAGGTTTTGCTTGATAGCGACGCCAGAGGTCAAAGGCTCGCTGATATTAGCTACCTTCACCTTCATTTTCTCCAGGCTGCCGGCTTTGCAATAGAGGCGTTTGAGCAGGCCGCTGGCGTATCTCCGGGGAAGTGGGCCTATTTGTTTGACGAGCTAGAACTGGCACCTGCGTGGATACATGAAGAACTTGTAAGGTCGCTACGCTCCACTGACGATCGGTTCCTTTTCAAACTGGCGCTTAATCCTTTTACGAATAATACTCAACTGATGCAAACGGCGACGTCACCAGCGCCTGGCCAGGACTTCGATCAGATAGCTCTGTGGTATGCAGAGAAGCGAGATGCGTACGCCTTTTGCGCCAGCCTGTGGGAGGAACTCGTCAAGGATAAGGGATTGCAGAGAAGTCCTTCGGCCGCCTCGGTTCTTGGCAAGTCATATTTCGAGTCCTCCGCTGAAGATTCGGCGGAGTACGGGTCAGCTTATGCTCCGGGCACCCGATGGGCAAAACGATTCGCCTCGTTGGCCCTAAAGGATCGCACTTTTCGAGACTATCTTCGAGAGCATGAGATGCAACCTGATAGTCTTGATCTCAAGCAAGGGCCAGCCCGCGCTGCCGACGTCCGTAAGATCGCCCCGATCGTCGCGGTGCGCGAGTTCTATCGCAAGGCTGACAGTCTTTCTGGGGAGGAGCCGGCACAGCTCAGGAGCCGTAAAAAGGCATCTCCGACACTCTACGCCGGGGCCGATTCCGTATTCGCAATTACGGAAGGCAATCCTCGTTGGTTCATCGGACTGATCAGCCGGCTTATTTCAGGACTGACCGAAGAGCAGGGACAACGCATCTCGCCTGGCAAGCAAGCTAATGAACTTATTGATGCGGCGCAGAGATTCACAGCGACCTTGCGGACGATCCCGGTTATGCGATCGGGTGTCGAACCACTAAGCGTGATCCAGCTTGTTCGGTTAGTGGGTAAGTACTTTCACACGGAGACTGTTCTCGGGCCCTTCCGACCGGAGCCACCCGGCAGTTTCACGGTTGACTCACGAACTCCCGAGTCGGTGCTGGATGCACTGCGTCAAGCTTTAAACGCCGGAGCCGTGGTTTACGTTCCGGACGACGATGGCCAACTGATTCTCACATCACTTCGAGGCAAGAGATTCAGGCTGTCTTATCTATTAGCACCGCTCTATGGGTTCCCTATTCGTCTTGGCAAAGAAGTTGCTCTAAGCCGAATACTACGATCGGTGAACGAAGAGCCGGAGAGACCTGCAAGTGGTCAGTTGGAGTTCCCGGATGAAGAGAACGATGAATAGCGGGTTGATGATAACCCCTTTGGCCGCTTCCTGGGTTGACCAGGAATTTGACCTTGCGATTGCTACCGTTGGATACGAAGAGCGAGCGCGACACATATTCAGTGCTTTGCCACCCTCGGCGAGAGTTAAAGCTGCTTGCGGATTCGATTCTCAGCAGGTATTTGAATATGAAAACAATTCTGCTTGGTTTCAGTCGAACCGCTTTGACGTCGCACATCTTGCAGACGACGATTACGGCGAATGGATACAAGGCGCGTTAAATCGTGTGGATACCGACGGTAATCCCATCAAGGTCTTGGTCGACATCTCAAGCACGACGCGCGTTCGAATGGCAAAACTATTAGTAGCGCTCAAAAACTTCACAAGAGTCCCGATCGCCGCAACTTTCGTATATTCGTTGGCTTCCTTCACTGCGCCGCCTACGGAAAGGCATGCAAACTCCCATGTTGGGCCAGTAACTCCGGAGTTTGCGGGCTGGTGGGAAGAACCAGACCGAGCACTTGTCGCCGTCGTAGGTTTAGGCTACGAACAAGACAAAGCATTAGGGGCCGTGGAGCATCTGCAGGCGGCTGAGATTTGGACATTCATGCCGGCTTCAGAAGTCTCGCAGTTTTCGCCCGCGTTATTGCGAGCAAACCGCACGTTATTGGAGTCCGTGCCTCCTCACCAACAGATGGATTACCGGGTTCAAGATCCCTTTGACTGCTTTGCAAAACTGGAATCTCTGGTCTACGGTTTGTCCCAGACCAAGAATGCGGTGCTCTTGCCCTTTGGCCCAAAACTGTTCAGTCTCGCTTCACTCTTGGTGGCGCTTCTATACCCCGAGTTACCAGTATGGCGGGTGAGTGCCGAACAGCACGAACAACCAGTGAATCGTAAGGCGAGTGGATTTGTGTACGGCCTTGAGGTGGCGTTCAAATGATTCGGCAGCAGAGCAACTCCGCCGCCTACTGGTTGAGCTGAACACCAACAAGGGCACTGATCTTTCCTCAGGTAGGGCCGCTACTTTGTGGCCGGAGTCCGAAGCTGGATTCTCTCCCAAGGGGACCCCTCCCGAAACACACCACCGCCCGGTTATTTCATAACAGCTTGGCCGGATGGGACCCATTCGGATTTCACTCTTTCAGTTTTGCTTCAGCCTCGTTTGCGGCGGGATCGCCATTTCGATGAAGCGGGACAACAGGCGTAATAAAATGGTGATGTGATTGCCGCCTTATACGCCCGCACATCCACCAGCGATCAGAATTGCGAAGTTCAGCTTCGAGAGTTGCGCGACTATGCGCAACGCCGCGGTTGGGCCTGCGAGGAATTCGTAGACTCCGGCTATTCGGGATCGAAGGCCAGCCGTCCAGCCCTCGACAAGTTGATGAAGGAAGTCCGGCGGTTCGACGTAGTGATGGTTCAGAAGCTCGACCGATTTGGCCGAAGCGTCCTCCATCTCAATCAGCAACTCGCCGCCTTGGACAGCCACGGTGTACGCTTCATCGCCACCACTCAGGGCTTGGACACAGATCAGAACAATCCAACGAGTCGGCTTCTTTTGAACATTCTTTCTTGTGTGGCCGCTTTCGAATTGGAGCTGATCCGGGAGCGCACCGCGGCCGGCGTGCGTGCCGCGCGCGCCAATGGTAAGACGCTGGGCCGCCCCAAACGGATATTTCGCCGGGATGAAGTTGTCCAGCTTCGTAGCGACGGCAAGAGTTGGCGTGAAATTTCCAAGCAACTCGGGATTCCGGTCTCCACTTGCATGGATGCCCACAGGTGTACGGAAATCGTCCCGCCGAGACAGGGGTTGGGACGATCACAAATCACGACATAGCCGCTGTACAACAGCCCTACCGGAAAATGTTCGATTTCCGTTGTCGGTTTCCACATCTGAGGAAAGGCGATTCCCGGCAAGCCAGCGTCAGCTCGTGACGTTGACAGGGCGTCCGGTTGACACTGTTGACACAAGTAGAGGCTTTTTCCGCAAACCTACTTCATGTAAACGATTCCAAGACCACTTTGCGGAAAAACGGTCCAGTTGTGTCAACGTACTGGCAAGTCCCACGATTTCAATGGCATACCCGTTGACATAACTTGTGCCCGAAAGACTCGGCCAACACTTCGCCTAAAAACACAAAATGGGCAGAGCATCTTGTTGCCTGCCCTGCCCATCATCACCACGAAACAGCGCTTTGAGCAGAGATACTTAGACTCGCATTTTCAGCTCCAGCACGCCTTAATGGGATGTTCATCATTTCGCAAAATGTGGGTCTATATATTCTCGTGAGTCACAGTAAGCCAGAGGTCGTGGAGCAGCACTATTCCGTTGCCGAGGTCGCAAGCCTCCTGAGTGTTCATCCAATGACGGTGCGTCACTGGTACAACAACCAGGGCCTCCGAGTTCAGCGGGTGGGCAAACAGGGAATTCGAGTCTCCGCCGGAGAATTGAATGCGTTTCTCGCGGCATGTAACCAGAACAGCGCCCGCCCGAACGAGCTTCAGGATGTATGTGATTCGACCGTCGCAACCCGACGGCCAGGAACACGTAAGAGCAATGAGCAAAGAAAGGAATCGTTACGAGAACATCCCAGATGAACTGAAGACCAAATCGAATTGGGTCTGTTACAAGGTGGAGAGCCGTGTCGGCCAAACAAAGCCGACAAAGGTGCCTTACAATCCGATCACTGGCGACAGAGCCAAGGCTAACGAGCCGACGACATGGACCGACTACGAGACCTGCGTGGCCGCCGCTGAACGCGGGGAGTACGCCGGCATCGGATTCGAATTTGCGCCGCCCTATTTCGGGGTAGACCTGGATCACTGCCGTGATGCAGTAACCGGCGAGCTTGAACAATGGGCGCAAGAAATCATCACCCACCTCAACTCCTACACGGAGGCCAGTCCATCCGGCACAGGTATCCATGTTATCTGCAAGGGCACGCTTCCACCAGGACGCCGGCGTAAAGGGCCAGTTGAGATGTACGACAGCGCTCGATTCTTCACGGTGACTGGAGATCAGGCTCAGGATTCACCTACGAGTGTGGAGGATCGCACAACCGAAATCACAGAGTTACATAGCGCCGTCTTTGAGATCGAAGCTGAGGCTTCCGCTCCCAGTGAGCGGTGCCCAACACCATCTCCGATTCAGCTTGGCGACGATGAGATCGTCAGTCTCGCTTCGGGCGCGGCCAATGGACAGAGATTCGCCCGACTGTGGCAGGGCCATTGGCAAGGCGATTATGATAGCCAATCAGAAGCTGACCAAGCACTGTGTTGCCATCTGGCGTTCTGGGCGGGGAAAGACGAGCGGCGCATCGACAGGCTGTTTGAGAAGTCCGGTCTGTATCGAGAAAAATGGAACCGACCCGACTATAAGAAGAGAACCATCGACGCTTCGTTGCAGGCGACCCGAGAGACTTACACGACGCCGCGGCGCGCGCGCATCGACCAGATCTTCGCTTCCAAGCAGTCGTTGAATCCGGCACAAACCAGAATCACACATACGACTGATGGCGTAATAAGCACTGCAAGCAGCGACTTCCAATATCGCCAGACCGATCTCGGCAATTCAGAGCGCTTCATTCGCCAGCACGGAAACGATTTGCGCTTTTGCGTTGAGTCGAACACTTGGCATATTTGGGACGGAACACGTTGGCAGGCGGACAAGCTAAGAACGGTTAATCAGAGAGCGAAGGCGACAGTCAAAGCGATGTACACCGAGCTTGCCACAGAAGATGACGACGATAGACGCAAAGCCCTTTTCAAACATATTCAGAAGTCCGAGGGTGAGCGAGCGCTGTCTGCGATGGTCAACCTTTCCAGGACTGATCCAACAGTTTCGATCAGCGCCCAAGCATTTGATGTAGCCCCTCATCTCCTTAACTGCCTCAATGGTGTAGTTGACCTGCGCACCGGGGCACTGTTGCCGCACCAGCGTGAAGACCTGCTTACAAAGCAGTGCCCCGTAGAATTTGATCCCCACGCAACATCTCAAGAATGGGAACACTTTCTGAAGACCTGCACTCGTGGGGATGCCGAACTGCAAGCATTCCTCCAACGGGCCGTGGGATACACATTGTATGGCGATCCCAGTGAGCAGGTGATCCTGATGGTACACGGACCCGGTGGAACCGGAAAGAGCACCTTCATCTCTGCAGTCATGGCGGTGCTCGGTGATTACAGCATGACCTCAGATTTCAGCACTTTCCTCAAAAAGGATCGGGTCAGCAGCGGTCCCTCTGATGACATTGCAGCATTAGCAGGAGCACGATTGGTCGCCAGCGTAGAAGTCGACAATGGAAAACAACTTGCGCAAGCGCTGGTGAAGCAGTTGACTGGCGGTGATGTCATCCGGGCACGTAACCTGTACCAGTCGTCCTTTGAATTCCGGCCGCAATTCTGCTTGTGGCTGGTTTGCAACCATACTCCGATCGTGGCACACGACGATGATGCGATGTGGCGTCGAATTTTGCGTCTTCCGTTTGACAACATTATTCCGCCGCACGAGCGTGATCCTAATCTCAAAGCGGTCCTGACGAATCCCGCTGGTGCTGCCCGCGCGGTGCTCGCATGGGCCGTGCAGGGCTGCGTCGAATGGTACAGGAATGGCCTACAGGTTCCCGGCGCAGTCACGCAAGCAACCCAGAGCTACAAAGCAAACTCGAATCCCTTGGGTGATTTCGTCAATGAAGAATGCGTTTTGGACAGCACAGCGCATACAAAGGTGTCTGATCTGCGCCGAGCGTATGATCGCTGGTGCGTCGAGACCGGCGAGAAATCGGTCCTAAACAGAAACGACTTCTCTAAAGCCATTCAAGACATTGGATGCGTTCCTGTAACCCATCGTATTGGTCGTGTCTGGAAGGGGATCCGGCTGAAGACTGACGTTGGAGGGTTGCACGCCTCCCTGAAAAGAGAGCGCGACAGTGCATACCTGTCGCCATTCGAGGATGCGGAGATGACCTGTACTCTGGCCGCGCCGTCACGCTAATAGCCACCAAAAGAAGGCTTTGCGCTGCATATCCAGCAGGCGGATGTGACGACATCCACCCCGCCTCAAAGGTCTATTCTGGGGCGACCTTGACAGATGGGCGATCGATGATATCGTATTGAACATGCAAGTCCGATTGGCCCACTAACAGGGCCCTGAGAACCGAGAAAGCACGGAGAGAAACTGCTTCTCGATTCATAAAGAATCGGATTCACATATTCTTGCCGAGCCATGGCGAGATAAACATTCCGCCGTGCAAGGGCGGGATGTAAACCACCAGTCGAGAGAGCCAACAAACGCCATAAGCGTCGGCGTAAAAGGCTTGGACTGTGTCCAAGTCACGCTCATACCGGGCGGGAGCCTGCCTCCTCCCTACTGGTAGCGTGTCATGAGGCCGTATTCAGGAAACAACCATGATCAAGAATAGTAGTTCGTTTGATGCACTCCGGTCGCACATTGCGGCCCTTTCCAGTCCTTCTCTGATCCAAAAAGACAGTGATGGATTTTACCAACTCACAACAGACGCCTCTGGCAACGGCGGCGCTCTGATCCGTTTCCTTCCGTCAAAGGGTAGCGATGGTGTTCCTGTCGTTAAGCTCTGTAACCACGCCTTCAAGAGCGAGTACGGCAAATGGTTCATCGAGAACTGTCCCGGCACAATCAATCTGGCGTGCCCGGTGTGCGATTCCAACCGTGAGTTGTTTAGTACACGCAACGAAGAGGACAAGAAACTGGCGCTGGCACGCAAGGCGAAGACGTACCACGTCTCCAACATCCTTGTGGTCAAAGACCCTAAAGCGCCACAGAATGAAGGCAAGGTCTTCTTATACAAATACGGTGTTCGTGTCCTCGACAAAATCAAGGACGTTCTGCAGCCGCAGTTCGAAGACCTTCTGCCAATTGACCCCTTCGATCCGTATGAAGGTGCGAATTTCCGTCTGCGTGTTACGAAGACGGGAGCCTTCCCTGATTACGACAAATCGGTGTTCGAGCAGCCGTCGCCGCTAGGGGACGAAGAAATGGTCAACGGCATATTGAGTCGCTGCCGTCCACTACAGAGCGTCGTCGAGCCAAAGAACTTCAAAGCGTACGACGAACTCAAAGCCAAGTTCGAGAAGATCATTGGGGCAGAAAGCGCCACCAATGCCTATCGGGCCTAATTGTTTGCAAGATGTCGGCGGATTCGGGTGAGACCGGTCCGCCAGCACCTTGGACACCCACCCCAACGGAACATTTATCAATATGAAAACCACTACGAAAGGAAAAACAGATCGCGCTTTCTATGCCGATCAAGTGTCCGATGCTTGGAGACAGGTAATCGGAACCATACGCACACTCGGCTATACGCTGATATCATCTCGGATCGACCTTCCGCCAGATGATTGGCGGACATTCATAACAGAAGACTGCCCGTTTGATTTAGCGAGGGCCTGTCGTCTTATCAAGGTTGCTCAGTCGCAGCAGGGACCGGGGCTAACCGGGACCTTCAACTTCTGTGAAGTTATCCGACTGGAAGAGCAGGTGTTTCGATTCGGCGTCGAGCGAGACCTCATTGGACCATCTGCTACGTCAGAAGAAGTGAAGGAACTGAAGAAGAAGTACAAATTGAGAGCCTTGGCGCTCTCGGAGCAAAAATAATATGAGAAAGGAAGATTTAAAGTTGTATGAAATCACTATTCACCTAAACACGCCGGATCCGGCAAGGTGGATAGCAAGTGCGCCCACGCAGAAAGAAGCAGTTGAGATGACGGTGGATCGTTTAATTTCCACAGTCCTGAACGCCGGCATTACGACTGTTTGCCTGAGCGATGCGAAGAGAACAGTAGCTCACTCTACTGTTGTGGACGAAGATGCTTTCTACGAAAGTCTCGTCACGCAAACAAAGGGTCCGAACCTGGACGGACTCTGGGAAGAAGAGCCGACAGCAAACCTCAACGGACTCTTTGAAGACGAGGACGAAATCCAATGATACTAAGCAATGAGACGTTAGCAATTCTGAAGAACTTTGGCTCGATCACCAACTGCTTGGCGATCGAGCCGGGCAACCTGGTCGAAGCGTCGGCTCAAAACGGCGTACTGGCTCGAGCGGTTGTTAAAGAAGAGTTCCCAGTCAAGATCATTCTGTACGATGTTGATCGGTTCTTGTCCGCCGTCGGCCTGCTGTCACAGCCCGACTTCTTCTTTGAGTCACATTTCGTCCAGGTTACAGGCGACCATGGCAAAGAGGCGGTTCGTTATCTTTACGGAGCGGAATCACTCAGGCAGAAACCGCCGAGGGTCCCTGCACTCCCGAAGGAAACCATTCATTTCGAGCTTCCCGAGCAAAAACTCGCAAGTCTATTGAAAGCTGTCGACACCCTCGGGAGGAAGGAAATTAGAATCCTATCTGATGGTCAGGCGGTCCAGGTTACGACTTACGATCAGAAGAATCCTGACAGCAGCCATACCTATTCGCTAGCGGCAGATGCGGCGAACACGAACGGATTTCAGTGCACCCACATCCTGAACGTTTCGACTTTTAAGATGTTGAAGGGTTCATACGACGTCACTGTTTGCCCTCGTTTCTCCGTGTTTAGGAATACTTGTAGCGACCTGACCTATTGGATCGCCTGCGATCCGACGATTTCGACGTTCTACTAGATTCGTAGGTTTGGAGGAGGCTATGAGCCGGCAGAACCACTACTTGTCCATAGCACAATCCAAGAAACCAGAATGCATCTTCTCTCCTTGGCAAAGCGCTCGGATCGTCCGGGCGCTTTTGCTTTAGGTGCGAGATATTTCGAGAGATGCCGAGTTGATTGCCGGTGCACCGAGTTCTGGTATACCTACCTATGCCGGCGGTGCCGAGATATCGCTTGCGTCAAAAGCACCACGTCTATACGGCGTCACCTCGCCAAGCGTCGAACCAGAGATTGTGCGCTTTTGATCGCGGATTATTCCGTTGCTTGGCGCAAGATAGATTTTGCGACAACTGCAAGTTGCACGCCTAAGCTATTGTTCCAGCAGCCTGCCCCTGATCCCCTCAACAATCGAAAGTTTTCCACCCTTCGAGCATAGCCAATTCGGATTCGCTCCCTCCCCGCAGAGAGAATATCCCAGAGCCCGAATCGTCGAGTAATCCGCTAGAATCCTCTTTCGGGATACACCAACAGCGATGCGAATATACGGGGCCGCCAGAACGTGGCCATCACGTCAGCGGACACCCTACGACAGCCCCAACCGATTTAAAACAAAAGACCTGTGCAAACTCATATGATAGTTATCTATGCTGGTCCCAGACGCTCTGTCGAATCGCCGGGAATCTGGACAACCACCCGAACCCGGTGATGTCGTTCGGGTTCGCGCGCGGCGTCATCTCGTAGAAGACGTCACCCCTCCCGGCCACGCCGGCCATCAGCAGACACTCGTTCGCCTTTCTTGCATTGATGATGATTCCCAAGGCACTTCCCTGGATGTGCTGTGGGAGCGTGAGATCGACGCTACCATCATCCAGGAATCGGCCTGGACGGATCTCGGGCGTCGCGGATTCGATGCGCCAAATCTCTTCTCAGCTTTTCTGCACGCGCTCCGCTGGAATTTGGTTACGTCAACCAATCCCCGCCTATTCCAATCGCCGTACCGAGCCGGCATCGAAGTGATGGCGTACCAGTTGGAGCCACTTCGTAAAGCGCTCCTGCTTCCAAGGGTGAATTTGTTCATTGCTGACGACGTTGGCCTCGGCAAAACGATCGAGGCTGGGCTTATCATTCGTGAGTTGTTGATGCGCCAAAAAGTTAAGCGCATCGTAGTCGCATGCCCCGCCTCCGTTCTTCTGCAATGGCGTGATGAGTTGGAAAGCCGATTCGGACTTACGTTTGTAGTGCTCGACCGTGAATACGTTCTCCGCTGCCGGCGGGAGCGCGGCTACGGCGTCAATCCGTGGAGTACGCACACTCGGTTCGTGATCTCGCATTCTCTGTTGCGGGATGAAACGTATGCCGGCCCCTTGCGAGATTGGCTGGAAACACAAGGAGCAGGTTCACTTCTCATTCTTGACGAGGCCCACAATGCGGCACCGGCGAGTGGAAGCCGCTACGCAATCGACTCTCACTTCACCAAAGTTATGCGGGAGTTGACGCAGCAGTTCGAGCACCGCTTGTTTCTCTCTGCCACGCCCCACAACGGTCACAGCAATAGTTTCTCCGCACTCCTGGAAATGCTCGATCCTCAGCGATTCTGCCGCGGCGTGCCGGTCCGGAGCCAAAAACTACTCTCCGATGTGATGGTCCGGAGATTGAAAAGCGATCTGCGAGAAGTCGCAGGTGGTTTTCCCCTTCGGAAGATTGTCCAGCATGACGTTGATGGCCTACCCGACAGTGCGCCGGAACTGCGACTTTCGCGGCTTCTTCAGCAGTACCGGAAACTCAGGGAGACCCGCCTGGCGGGTTCATCAAAATCGCAACAGGCTGCTGCGGCGCTGGTGGTCACATCACTACAGAAGAGGCTGCTTTCCTCCACTGAGGCGTTCGCCCACACTTTGCGCGTCCATCGCAAGAGCGTCGAAACCCGCGGCCTGGAGAAGGAAGCGGCAAGAGATGAAGCGGCGGAGACGCTTTTGCTCCTGGAAGCGCCCAGTGCCGACGATGACAGGGCGGAATTGCCCGAGGAAGATGTGGTGGCCGAAATGGACGAGGCGATGGCCATCGCAACCCTTAGGAGCATGAGTCGGGAGCAGGTAGCCGAGGCACTTCTCCAGCAAGAAAAGAACGCGCTGGCTGAGATGACCGAGGCGGCCGAAGCAGCACGCGGGCTTGCCGATCCACGAATCAAGATTCTTGTGAAGTGGGTTGAGGAAAACCTCTGCCCAGGATGGAAAGCCTGGAACGCTCGGCGTGTGCTGATCTTTACCGAATATACGGACACCAAGCGGTATCTGGAGCAACAACTTCGTGCTGCCATAGCGAGAGTTGATCCAGAGAATAATCGCATCGCAACATTTCACGGTGGCATGGGAGAAGCCACACGCCAGGAAGTTAAGCAGGCTTTCAATGGATCTCCGGCGAAGTTTCCGCTCCGGATTCTAATTGCGACTGACGCCGGCCGAGAAGGCGTCAACTTCCAAAATCATTGCGCTGATCTATTTCATTTCGATGTTCCCTGGAACCCAAGCCGCATGGAGCAACGTAACGGTCGCATTGATCGTAAGCTCCAGAGGTCCCCGGAAGTCCGTTGCCACTACTTCGTGTACCAACAGCGCCCGGAAGATCGGGTTCTTCAAGTGCTAGTGAAGAAGACCGAGACGATTCAGAAGGAGCTTGGGAGCTTGTCGCCAGTCCTGGAACGTCGGCTTTCCGATCTCCTGTCTTCCGGCCTCTCATCTGGCCTGGAGTCGAAAATCGAGGCAATGCGCGCGACGGATGCGGATCGGCAGACTGTGGAAGACGAGTTAGAGGCGGCTCGGGAGCGTAAAGAGCAGCTTCAGGAACAACTCGACACACTGCGGGACATGCTGGACGCGTCGCAACGTTATTTGGGCTTGGATGAACGTCATTTCAAAGATTCCATTGATTCGTCTCTGAGTATGCTCGGAGCGCCACCCCTTCACGAGTTGAAGCAAGAGCCAGATCAACCTGAGAGATACGAATTTCCCGCTCTCGACCGCCGTGCCGGTGCCGATTCAACGTGGTCACATACGCTTGACTCCCTACGGATTCCACGCCGGCCTGACCAGAAAGTTTGGGAGTGGCGCAAAGAATCGCCAATTCGTCCGATCGTGTTCAGGGACTCCGGCACGCTTGATGATGAAGTGGTCCACCTGCATCTGGAACACCGAGTTGTGCAACGGCTACTCAGTCGATTCCGATCTCAAGGATTTGTTTATCACGATCTCTCTCGTGCATGCGTGGGTCAGACGACGGACACGATTCCGAGAGTCATTTTAATAGGCCGGCTGTCATTGTATGGACCAAATGCAAGTCGGTTACACGATGAGATTGTTCCGATCACGGCTCGGTGGATTGACCCGGATGTTCGAAAAGAGCCACTGAAGCCATACAGCGAAGAGACGGAAGCCAAGACGCTTGACCTGCTCGAAGATGCCTTCCGGGAGGCACAGAAGAGATCTGTTCCTGCGCCATCTCAGGAACGCCTGTTGCGATCGGCTGAGAGAGACGTGACGGAACTCGTATCCCACCTCCAAGATCGGGCCGCTAAACTTGCGGACAAAGCCGCCGAACAATTAACTGCTCGTGGTGAGAAGGAAGCCAAAGAACTCACCAGCATCATCGAAGCACAACGCACACGGATTCTTGCCACGATGAAAAATTATGATGACCGGCAGCAGCGGCTAGAATTCGACGGAGAAGACCAACTGGAACGTCGGCAGCGAGAAACTGATCGCAAGTATTGGGATCGCCGCTTGACTTCGATCGACAAAGAAATAGTTTCACAGCCGGCGCAGATCAAGGCCGGCTACGTCGTGAAGGCAAAGCGGATGGAGCCGGTCGGGCTAGTCTACTTGTGGCCGATCTCTGGATGAAAACGCCAAAGTGACCCGACCATGAGCCAAGATCCCGAACTCCGTGCACATCAAGAATGGTTAGGCTACTTGCAGCCTGTTGGCCTTGTCGCTTCGCCCGCGGCGCTACGCGATGCGCAGGCTCACGTCAACAAGAACATCATCCCCGAACAGTCCATCCTGATCCGGAGCGTTCTTGGAGATACGACAGAATCCACCAAGCGGGGAGAAGAGCCGGAACCACGCCTCAAGGACTTCCCGGCGTTCACACGCCACTTCTGGCAGTGGGAGCCTACCGATCTTGCCGGAGGACCGGGTGGGCCAGAACTCCCTGCCACCCTCGAAGTTCCCCTGCCCGAGTACGGCGAGATCCTGAGTCCCACTTACGGCGTCCCCGATCCTGCGAATCCCGGTTCCTGGCTGATGCTGATCGAGGTGCGGGCGGATAACGCAGCTTTGGATGAAGCGCCGGAAGAAATTCCGCACGAAAAACGCTGGCAAGCCAGTCCGCAAGCTAGATTCGAGAGGCTATTGAGGGCGAATCAGATTCCCATCGGCCTTATCGTAACTCCCCACCTGATCCGATTGGTTTACGCTCCCCGTGGGGAATCCACAGGCCACCTGACCTTCCCATTTAAGGCCATGTGTGAAGTGGCTGGACGTCCCATCGTGGCTGCATTGGACTTGCTCCTCGAAGCCGGAAGACTCTTCTTCCTGCCGACCAATCAGCGTCTTCCTTGGATTCTGCAGCAGAGCCGGAAGTATCAGAACGAGGTCTCCACCAAACTTGCCGAACAAGTACTCCGCGCGCTCAACGAGTTGATGCGGGGCTTCCAGTCGGCCAACGAAGCCACGACCGGCGAACTCCTGCGGCAGGTACTACAGGAAGCGCCAGAAGAGGTCTACGGCGGCCTGCTGACCACTCTGCTGCGCATGGTGTTCATTCTCTATGCCGAGGACCGGGGCCTTCTTTCTACTGATCCCGTGTACTTGGGTTCATACTCCCTGTCCGGACTTTTTGAGCGGCTGCGCGAAGATGATGCTCAATATCCAGACACGATGGATCAACGCTTCGGAGCCTGGACCCAATTTCTGACGCTGTGCCGCCTAATTTACGACGGCGGCGGGCACGGGGCCATGAACCTGCCGCCGCGGCACGGCCGCCTGTTTGACCCGGATGCGTATGCCTTCCTAGAGGGCCGTTCCTTCCACTCGAAGCGATCGCCGGAAGAAACGATCACGCCTCCTCGTGTTTCTGACGGCGTGATATTCCGAGTTCTCCAGGATCTACTCATGCTTGATGGTGACCGGCTCTCCTATCGGTCGCTCGATGTGGAACAAATCGGTTCCGTCTACGAAGCCATGATGGGCTTCGAGGTACGAACCGCACAGGGAACATCTATTGGCCTGCGCCCGGATCACGTTGTGGTCAACCTGAACGACCTGCTCGGCAAATCGGCGGCGGATCGGGTGAAGGTTCTCAAAGACGACGCTGGCTGTGATCTTACCGGCAAGGCGCTGGAGCAATTGAAAAGCGCGATGACGATCGAAGAAATTGTGTCCGCTCTTGGCAGACGGGTTTCGCACCTTTACCTCGATCAACGTGGAATGCCGCTGTTAATTGCCGCCGCCGGCATGTTTCTCCAGCCAACCGAGGAACGTCGGCGTTCCGGATCGCACTACACGCCACGATCCCTCACCGAACCGATTGTACGCACGACCCTGGAGCCAATTCTGAAGCAGCTTGGCGAGAAGCCGAGACCAGAACAGATTCTCGATTTGAAAGTGTGCGATGTGGCGATGGGGTCCGGCGCATTCCTCGTTGAAGCGTGTCGTTTCCTGGCCGAAGCTCTTGTAGAAGCCTGGTCAGTTCATGGCGACACACCCATCATGCCTCCCGACCAGGAGCCGGTTCTTCATGCGCGCCGCTTAATCGCCCAACGTTGTCTATACGGCGTGGACAAGAACCCGTTCGCCGTCGACCTGTCCAAGTTATCCCTGTGGTTGGCTACGCTGGCAAAGGATCATCCATTCACATTCCTAGACCACTCGTTGCGTTGTGGAGATTCGCTGGTGGGACTAACTCGGCAGCAGATTGCTGCCTTCAACTGGTTGCCGGCTGGACAGCAGAGCTTTCTGGAACAGGAACTCCGCAAGCGAATTGAACGGGTCAGCGAGTTTCGTCAACGTATCTTGGCGGCCCGAGATGAAGTTCCTTACGAGCAACTACGCCAACAGCTTGATCGGGCCGAAGATGCAGTGTTCCCATTGCGGCAAGCAGGCGATGCCGTGATTGCAGCATTCTTTTCTGCCGACAAGCCGCGCGCCAAAGAAGAGAAGCGGATGGAACTGCAGTCATACGTCGAAACGGCCTTTAGGCAACCTGGGCAGCCGGAACACGAGCAGCCAATCGAAAACGCTGTTCGTTCGCTCTCCGATAAACGTATGAATCCCTTTCACTGGGAATTGGAATTTCCCGAAGTGTTTAGATCGGATGCGGACCGTGGCTTTGACGCCATCGTTGGAAACCCTCCGTTTGCTGGACACGTTACAAGCGTCGCAGCCCACACCCAAGGGTACACAGACTATCTGCGGACAATCATTACCGAGACGGGAGGGAAGTGTGATCTGGTTGCATTCTTCTTCCGAAAAGCATTCGATCTACTAAAGCACAAAGCAACGTTCGGACTCATAGCTACGAACACTATCAGTCAGGGTGACACGCGCGAATCAGGCCTACGCTGGATTTGCACGCACGGAGGGACAATCTACGAAGCTGTCAGAAGACTCAAGTGGCCCGGACAGGCTGCGGTCACCGTCAGTGTCGTTCATGTGATAAACGGTTCTTATCCAGACGCCCGGCGTCTTGATGGTAGAGATGTCGGGGAGATAACGGCGTTTCTGTTTCATGCCGGCGGGCATAACAATCCCCAACCCCTGCAAGAAAACCGTGGCCGTGTCTTTCAGGGAAGTGTGATACGTGGTGTAGGGTTTACGTTTGATGACAACGGCGGAAGTTCCACGACCTCCGTATCCGAGATGAGAAGGTTGCTTGAGGCCCACCCCGAGTACTCGCGTGTAATCTACCCATATCTCGGCGGTGAGGAAGTGAACGATCACCCAACTCACCTTCATCATCGTTATGTGATCAATTTTGGAGAGATGGATGAAGAAGAAGCACGCTCTTATCCCGAACTGTTTGATATCGTTCAGCGCAAAGTGTTGCCAGCGCGAGTGGACTCGAAGGCGAAATCAAGCTCGGGACGAATCGTGGACAAGTTCTGGCAGTTCGGTCATCTGGCCAAGGACTTGTACGCCGCCATTCATAGTCAAGACCGGGTGCTGGCGCTGTCACGCGTGAGCGCGCGATTTGCGCTAACCTTCTTGCCGACAAGAACGGTATTTGCCGACACGATTTACGTTTTCGGATTCGACGACTACGAATCCTTCGCAGTACTGCAATCGCCGGTGCACGAAACATGGGCACGCTTCTTTGCTTCGACTCTCGAAGATCGACTTCGCTATACACCCACAGATTGCTTTGAGACGTTCCCATTTCCTCGAAAGTGGCGGGAAGACTCCCGGCTCGAAACGGCCGGGCGAGCATACTTCGAATACCGCACTTCTTTGATGGTCACCAGCAATCAGGGGCTGACGGCCACATATAATCGAGTCCACGATCCCGAAGAGTCTAGCCCGGCCATTGTGAGACTACGAGAGTTGCATTCGGCACTAGATCGCTCGGTTCTTGATGCGTACTGTTGGCAAGACCTTCATCCAGCTTACGAGTTCATTCTCGATTACGAGGATAGTGAAGACGAAGAGGATGGTCCCAGAAGACGTAAGAAGCCTTGGCGCTATCGTTGGCCGGATGATTTTCGTGATGAAGTGTTAGCTCGACTCCTCGAATTGAACCGTCAATACTCTGCGGAAGAGCAGCTATCGGGCGGTAGAGTTGGAAGTTTCGAATCCACGAAAAGCAAACCGAAGACGGTGCGCAAAATGACTACTCCTTCGGCATCCCTTTTCTCTGCGGAGGATCTATCGAAATGAAGTCCGTCGAAGTTCGTGACAAGTTGGCCGACGTGCTGGGACTCGACCTGATTGGTCCGGAACCGGGTAGTCCACAGGAGAAAGAAATTCTTCCCACGCCTCCGTCCCGGTGGTATCTCACCGGATTCCTCATTCCTTTCGAGGCACCGGATAGTCAGCGACACGATGAAACAGCCTCAGATCAACTCGACTTGGTTCCGCCCGAGAACCGGGGCGGCGATGACGAAAATGCGCCGGAAGTAGCATCGGCCCGTCGTGCGCCGTTTCCGTGTTCGATGGGTGTGAGCATCCTGGTCTCGGCCCAATCAAAACAGTTGCGTGTGCGAGTGACGTGGGGTGACTACGCAGCGGTCAAGGAAGGCGATGCTATTACGTCTTGGCAGCGCACGCCACGACAGGAAGACGTTCCGCTCACGCTGAACTCCAAAGACGGCACCCAACCCGCCGTTCCCGTTCCCAACAGCGATGGCCTGGAAATTGTGGTTTCCATTCGCAAGGTGCGGACCAGCGGTCGTGCCGGCCCCAGCTTGGTCCCGGCCGGAACACGGGCGGTATCGGTTTTCCTGGTGAATCGCCGGGCACCAAGCCCGGATGAGCGCCCGGACGAGAGCATGGCATTCCAGGCGGCGATGCGAGTTCACTCCGACCTGCCGCTGGTGGCGCGGCCGAACCTTCAAGGACTGGAATCAGAAGACTGGGATGAGCGTGTCTCCGATCTCCAGTACCGGGATGATTGTGAATTTGTCGTGGGACATGGCGTATCGGCTCACGCATTCTGTCAATCGGATGGCTCGTGCGGCGAAGTTCAAACGGTCTGGATACCTTCCTCGGAAGTGGAAAAGATTGAACCCTCGCCCGCTCCAGGCGTAGAGCTTTCGATGGAGGCACTGGCGGCGCTGCAAACTGCCGACGAAGCGGTGCCGAAGCTCAAAGGGCTGAAAGACCTGTACCTTGAGTGGATCGCCAAGCAACAAATCCCCGCTGACCCTTCTCGTGCTGAAGTAGCGCATCAACTTCTGAAGCGGGCGCAGTTCGCAGCCAACCGAATCGGTGAGGGACTGGCGGCTTTGAAGGAAACGAAGGTATTCGATGCGTTCGTGATGACCAACAAGGTGATGGCCGCGGCGGCGCGCAAGCGGTATCCACAGTCTGAACCAAAATGGCGGCCGTTCCAGCTTGCCTTCCTGCTTCTGAACATCCGTGGGACCGCCGATCCGACCCATTCCGATCGGACGCTGGTGGATTTGCTGTTCTTCCCCACTGGTGGTGGCAAGACGGAGGCGTATCTTGGTCTGGCTGCGTTCACGATCTTATTGCGGAGGTTGCAGAATCCTGGCATCGAATCCAGTGGCCTGACGGTTCTTATGCGATACACGCTTCGGCTGCTGACGCTGGACCAACTCGGTCGGGCGGCCACGCTGATCTGTGCGATGGAACTGGAACGTCAGAACGATGTGGAGCGCTTTGGGCGATGGCCGTTCGAGATTGGACTGTGGGTGGGACAAGCAGCTACGCCGAACAAGATGGGGTCCAAGGGTGACCGAGACCCGCATTCCGCGCGGTCACGAACCATTGCCTTCCAGAATGACGACCGAAAACCTTCTCCGATTCCGCTGGAGAATTGCCCTTGGTGTGGCACGAAGTTCACACGAAATTCCTTTAGCCTGAAACCGAGTCAGGATACGCCTACCGATCTCCGGATTACGTGTTCAAACCGGCGCTGTGAATTTATCGGAGATAATCCCTTGCCGATTCTGGCGGTCGATGAACCAATCTACCGCCGGCTACCCTGCTTCATGATTGCCACTGTGGACAAGTTCGCCAGCTTGCCGTGGGTGGGTCCGGTAGGTGGTCTCTTCGGCAAGGTGGATCGCTTCGACAAGAATGGCTTCTATGGCCCCTGCCATCCGATGCTCGGCTCGAAACTGCCTGCGCCGTTGCCGCCTATCGATCTCGTGATTCAGGACGAGCTTCATCTAATCTCCGGTCCATTAGGAACGATGGTGGGTCTTTACGAGACGGCCATTGACGAACTGTGCACCAGGAAGATTGGGGAGCACTCAATTCGTCCAAAGATCGTGGCATCTACGGCCACGGTGCGACGGGCGGAGGCGCAGATTCGCGCTCTGTTTGCCCGGAACGGTGTTGAAGTGTTTCCGTGTCCGGGACCGGATCGACGTGACTCTTTCTTTGCCAAGACGGTGCCCGACAAGGACAAGGCTCGTCGCTACATCGGCATCGGGGCGCAGGGTCGCAGCCCCAAAGTGATCCTATTGCGCACATACTTGGCGCTGTTGGCAGCAGCGCACAAGGTCTATGTGGAGAACGGAGCCGACGCTAACACCGCCAATCCTGCCGATCCGTACATGACGCTGGTGGGGTATTTCAACAGTCTCCGGGAACTTGGTGGCTGCCGGCGAATTGTAGAAGATGAAGTCACGTCCCGGCTGCTGGCGTATGGTGGCCGGATGCGGGTTGGCGAAAAGCAAGGATCGTTCGCTAACCGGAAGATCAATTTTGAAGTTCTGGAACTGACTTCACGAGAGAGCACCAGCAAAGTTTCAGAATCGAAGCGGCGGCTGGCATTGCCGTTCGCAGACAAAGAGCGAGTGGATGTGGGGATTGCGACCAACATGATCTCGGTTGGTCTGGACATCATCCGATTGGGATTGATGGTCGTGTTCGGCCAGCCCAAGACAACGGCTGAATACATTCAGGCGACGAGTCGCGTGGGACGAGACGAGCAACGCCCCGGCTTAGTCGTAACCCTGATGAACGTTCACAAGCCCCGAGATCGCTCCCACTACGAACGGTTCGAGGCTTACCATTCGACGTTCTATCGCTCGGTGGAGGCGACCAGCGTGACGCCTTTCTCGCCTCGGGCGATTGACCGCGGCATCGCAGCCGTTGCGGTGGGACTGGCCCGCCAAGGATACGCTCCACTTACGGGTTCCCGCAGTGCGATCGGAATCACACAGCACCGAGCCAGCTTGGGCTTCGTGGCCGATACGCTGGCCGCGCGCGGCGAGCGACACGCTGTATTGCCTCAAGCCGAGGCAGAGGCGCTGCGTCAGAAGATCCGAATGCGAGTAGATGATCTGCTCGATGAATGGAGCAGCATCGCCGACAAGAAGTCAAAGGTAGGGGCGGGACTGAAGTATCAAGAATACGAAGAGGGCGCAGACCCACACTTGTTGTTCGATCCGCTGGACCCAGAACTCGCCAAGCAACCACCGGGCGCACGCAAGTTCCGGGCACAGCGATCACTACGGGATGTGGAACCGAGCGTGAATCTCTGGGTGCGCCGGTTAGACGGAGTTGCGGTTCCGGAGGAAGAGGCGGAATGAACCCGACGAACAAAGGTATTTCCCGCCCTCATGGTCAGATCCGGCAGAGCCAAGTGATCACCACCTTTGGCCCTGGAGCACTGATGGACCTGCCGAACTATGCGGCGATCATTGGTGGCCTGGAGCTTTGGCAGGGAACAGATCGGCAGATTTTCGAGGAACGGTTGGTATCTAAACTACAGACCGTCCTTGATGTTCCGGGGTTGAAGCTATATGCCCCGCCTGTGGATTCAGGCGATCCGCAAGCTCCCAGGACGGGAATCGCAGTTTGGATGTTCCCTGAGTGGTTTGTGGCCCAACACGAGATTCATGGTCCAGGAGGCGTACGTTCTCGTCCACTGATCCACCGAGAGACTCTGGTAAAGAACAAGTACATCGGTCTGGATCGTAAGAAACATCCAGTGGTGCCGATTCGCTTTGTGCAGGCATGCTTAAACGGCCACATCAGCGACATCGACTGGTATGGCTTCGTCCACGACTACAAGGAAGACTGCCGCCGGCAACTTTTTGTGGATGAACGGGGAACTGGTGGCGATCTGTCCGATATCACGATTCGCTGTGAGTGCGGCAAGTCGCGACCGTTGATTGTTGCGGCGCAAAATCCACATTCGGCTCTCGGCTTCTGCAAAGGGTGGCGGCCGTGGTTGGGAAACAACAGCCGCGAGCAGTGCGGTGGCGGCGGGGATGCTGGTGCGCAGATCAATCGGTTGTTGATCCGATCAGCCAGCAATGCTTACTTTCCGCAAGTGCTGAGCGTGATCTCGATTCCGGAAGTCAATGCATTGGTCCGGAAAGCGGTGGATGGGATCTGGGACGCTTACCTTCAATACGTCGATTCATTGGATGAGTTGAAGTTTGAGCGCAAGAAGAAGGAAAAGGTGATCGCAGCCCTGGAGGGCTTCTCGGACGAAACGGTGTTTTCGGAAATCCAGAGGCGAAAAGGCGGCGGAACGGAACATACCAAGAGCATCAAAAACGCTGAGATTGAGACGCTGCTTTCCAGCCCGAATGAGATGGGCGAGGATATTCTCGACGGCGACTTCTTTGCTAGGGTTCTGCCAATGCAAGGTGGAGGGACCGGCGCTTTAACGAAGGTCGATCGAATCGTACTTGTTCATCGCCTGCGGGAAGTGGTTGCGCAGGTGGGCTTCACACGGTTTGAAGCGGCAATGAATGAGGTGGACGGTGAACTCAACTTGGGGGTCCGTCGCGCTCCTCTCGCTCGGGAAATCTCCTGGTTGCCAGCGATTGAAAACCGTGGCGAAGGCGTACTCATCGCATTCAAGAAAGAAGTCATCAAGGATTGGTTGATGCGCCCGGAAGTACAAAAGCGGGGCGTACAACTGATGCAGGGATTTAAAGCATGGCAGCAGGCACACCCTGGATCGAAGAACAACTTCCCCGGTTTGCCATACATCATGTTGCATTCGTTGTCGCATCTTCTAATCACGGCTGTGTCTCTCGAATGCGGCTATTCAGCAAGTTCCATCCGTGAAAGGATCTACGTCGGCGAGGAGGGATACGGCATCCTCCTTCACACCGGCACGCCAGATTCAGAAGGAACATTGGGTGGGCTTGTTCACGTCGGGCGTAGCATTGAGAAGCACCTGCGCAGCGCCTTGGAACTCGGAAGGCTTTGCTCGAATGATCCTGTGTGCGCTCAGCATAACCCCCAAGATGCCCATGAAGAACGATACCTAATGGGAGCGGCTTGCCACGGATGTGTCCTCATTGCGGAGACTTCATGCGAGCGGTTTAATCAGTACCTTGATCGCTCGTTAGTTGTGGCAAATGTTGGAAGCTCCGGAACTGAGTTCTTTCAGGACACGACGTTGTGAAGTACGGACTTCATACTCTTTCAAGGGTGGCGATGCTCGACCTAGCCAACGCCCTTATCGCCAACCGGCTTCAGTCGCCGTATTCAGCGATACAAGTCGCGGCCTGCGTCCCAAATGCCGAGTGCGATACGACGGCTCGTGAGTTAGAACGAATGCACGCTGACGGACTAGACTCTCGGCACATTGCGTCGATTCTGAATTTGCTGGCGACCGAACGAGGAGCAAATCAGCAGGCAATTGATAGGCTGCAGTTAGTATGGACAGGTCCCGAGGTTCCTGGAGCCGTCAGTAGAGATACCGGCGTGGTTGTTCGAGAACTGTTCAACTGCGCTAGACGCAGCGTATTGCTGTCAACATTTACGATTCGGCACGGCGAGGAAGTCTTCGCCACGCTGGCAGAATCTTTCCAGCAAAATCCATCACTTCAAATCCGGTTGGTGGTGAACGTCAGCAGGAACGGCGATTACAGTTCATCGGAACAGCAGCTTCTTAGCCGATTCGCCGATGAGTTCTGGACAGAGCACTGGCCTTGGTCACAGCGTCCGTTGGTTTATTTCGATCCTCGTGGCCTTTCGCTAGACAAGAATGTAATAGCTAGTCTTCACGCCAAGTGCATCATCGTCGATGACGAAATCGCTTTCGTGACATCCGCCAATTTCACCGAATGGGCACAGGAACGTAATGTTGAAGCTGGCGTCTTGATTCGGGACGAGAATTTCGCTCGTACTTTGCGAAACCAGTTCGATGCGCTCATCGCCGCCCGCAGGTTACTCTTGCTACCAGGCAGTGCTCACTTGGGCATAATCGAAACTTAACTCCTAGCGCAATTCTACTCTTACTGCAGGGGCATTCCGGGCACATTACTGTGGTTCACTGCGGTTAGGAGGCTTTCTCTCTTGATATCGTCCCTTAGGGTTAGCAGGTTCTTGGATTTGGGATGAAACTTGAGACCTTGGTCAACCAATTTCCCCACCCTATCCAACATGACGAACTTTTGATTCCGACTCCAATCGGAGCGGTGAATCCAAGCTAGAGTCTGACTTCCCAGCACATGGAAGGGGTACTCGCTGAACTTACCGTTGGATTCGATGATGTCCTCAAGCGTAGCAATGCCAGTGTCAAGGAATTCCTGGGCGTACAAGTCGTGAGGCGATTCCCATGCCTTCCGCATCAACATATAGGCGTAGGCGGTCTCTACTCTGTGGTCGCCTGAGCCGAGCGACCTAGCAGCGCCGAGAAAATTCTCCGATCTGCGTATGTCGCCCTTCTCAACCTCAAGGCATCCCCGTTGGAGCCAATAGTGGTAGTCCCACGAGAGCATCGTTTCGAGCTTGGTGTAGAGATCGCGAGCATTCTCGACGCCGATCGTCCGCAGCAGGAATTCATGATTGATTACACGCGCTAAGAATTGTGGCGTTCTTGACCGTCGATCCCGATTCGCATCAACCTTACTGGCAAGCGCCCATGCAAGTCCTTCAAGGACCGAACCAAGGTCGCCCAGTTGCAGGAGTTTATCGAACACCAGGTCCGCTATGACGCGGTGTCGACAGCGAAACTCGTTCCGAGACGGCACCGGCACGATCAGGTGTCGTGCTGTCAAGCGATCTAGCGCCATCAGCGCCTCGTTGGCCGAGTCACCTAGGGCCAATAGCACTTCATCTTTTGCCAGAGAATATCGAAGTGATGTAGCCACCGAGATCAGGGCATAAGGATATCGCTGGCTTGCATCCAGTTCTTCGTATTCTTCGAGGACTTTCTTCTCAAAATTCTCGCCGGACGTCGCCTGGATCATCGCCACAAGCAGTTGTCTACCAGCCTGCTCCTTGAAAGCCTTCTGGCGGTCACTCATGGAGGCACCAGTCAGCACTCCGAGTCGATTGTTTTTGGCGAGAACGGCGATCAGGCCATCAATGTCCGGGTCCGTCAGAGGAGGCACAACTTCTTCGATCACTTTGACATCGCCAGTAGCCGCCAAACGCGAACTAATTTCGTCGAGCTTACTTGACCTTGTGGCAAAAACGAACAGAAATTCTTTGCTTCCAGGGACCAAGTCTCGAAGCAACCCGACTAATTCTCGGCCATAGAGGTCAGCGTCGTCTATTGCAAGTACAAGTCTCTCCTTCGCGCCACGAACACGGTTTCGCATCGTCAACGGGCTAACTTCCGACTCCTTGTCGACCCAAAGCACTGGAATACCTTGCCCGGAAAGTTTCAGAGCGAGGCTCATCAAGGCGGTTGACTTCCCGCAACCGGCCGTACCGGTGAGGGCGAGAGCAGTCGATTCCACTCTTCCGTTCAGGATGTCGTCCGCAGCCGTCGAAACGGCTTCGTCATGAGATCGCTCGATCGCCCTTCCAGATAGGATGTCTGACCATTGTGGCTCGCCGCCGAGAAGGTATTCGGTTTGGAGATTTGGATGTTCAGATGCGAGTGTGCTCACTAAAGGGATAAACCCGGCAGATCGAGCGTCTGGGTATTGACCGATATAAGCGAATCCACGCTTGGCTTCGACCTTAAGGTGCAGAAGAACCTCGTTGGCGAACTCCTCCGCAGTTCCCCGAACCCAATCAATTCGTAGGTCCCGCAAAACATCCTGACGTGGAAGAGGAAGGTCCATCGTCACGAGCAACGATGTTGGGCGTAGGTCTCGGCCAAGATTCTCTCTCCGCTTCCGGAGTTGCATGTGTTGCCAAAGCAATGATTCGTTCAATCCAGTCCCAATAAAGATGACGGGCCGAGAGCAAATATCAACTACGCAGCGGGAATACCACGGTTCCTGGTTTCCGATCCGCTCCGCATACTGACCTTCCGAGAAGGTCAAGCTCTCTGGAGGGCCAGGAACAATACCATTTAAGTGAACGACTTCAAGTCCACGGTGTGAGAATCCGGAACCTGCCGATTCCGCTGATCCGCCACCAGTGGCCGAGAGCGTCACGAGCGGGCGCTGCAAAGAAAATCGTCGAGTCAAAGCAGATTCAAGATCATCAACATTCAGCGTGTAACAGCGAAACCAAGGGAAGTCATAGTACAAACGGTAATAGTCCGGGAGTGAATCGGGGTTAACAGTCATCCTCGATTGGAGCAATTGCACTAGGTCAGCTCTTCGCTTGCGCAGTGCGGCGGCAAAAAGGTCACCCAAGGAACTCGATTCGTCGAATGGTTGATCGGGATAGCAGAGTGTCCAAATCTCGCGCTTCAACTCGCCGGAAGATGGGATGGATCGACCTGAGCCGTCCTTTGCGTCAACCGAGAACCCGGCCCCGGTGAAGAGGATCAATTCGCCTCTCGACGCCTGGGATCGCAGTCTTGCGAGGTCGTTTGCCTCTAGCTCCATCGCCACATCTCCCATTCGAAATCGAATTCAAGCAATATCTTCCTAATTATAATGAGTCTTCGTCGGACGGCCACACTTCCATTCTCCGCAACGTCCTTTGCTATTGTGTGCCCGGTCTTTAGATCCTTCCGGCTTGCGCCAACAAGGACAGTCGCTGGTGTACGGCCTGCAAGTCCTCGGTCTGCAGATTCACGTACCGCCGGGTCATGTCGAGTTTGTTGTGATCCAGTATCCGTTGCAGACGGAATACATCGCCGCCGTTTCGCAGATAGGCGACTGCAAACGAATGCCGCATCGTGTGGAACGAGCAGCGCACACCGGTGATGCTCAAGTGTTTGCAGAGCGCCTTGAAGTCCCGAAGTGCATTTCGCTGGACCACCTTTCCGCCTTGTCCAGCGTAGAGAAGCATGTCGCCGTAGGCCGGCTTCCACTGGTGCATGAATCGGAACAGCAGCTTCCGCATCTGCATCGAGATAGGGATCCGCCGTTCTTTCCGGCCTTTACCGTTTTTGACCTTTAGAAGCAGTTCGTCAAGGTTAATGTCTGTCGACCGCTCGATCGAAAGCGCTTCATCAATTCGCACGCCAGTATCGAGGATCATGCAGGCGAGCAGATGTGTTCTCTGTTCCCCGAACGACCTGCCACGAAACGAAATGAGTTTTGCGATGTGGGCATCGCTGAACGTCTGGAGAACTTTCCGCTCTTCCTTGAGCCGTGGAATCCTCGTCTGTGTCTCCGAGTGGTTCTCCTTAACCATCCAATTGGAGAAGGCATTGACGGAGCGAAGGTAGGTGTTGATCGTGACGGGCGACAACCCCTGCTCACGGAGTTCAGCGACTCGCAGAAGCACGTCAGCCTTGCTCACCGTGGGCTTGCCTTTGAGCGCAGATTCAAACGCTCTCCAGGCCCAGCGATAGGCTTGCACCGTCTTCTCAGAGACGTTCAGAAGATACTGTCGTTCCCGGATGAACTGCTCATAAAGAACTTCCATGGAAGAGATCAAACTCCAATCTTGAAATTGTCGTTGATCTAGTTAAGTTCTTTATTGCGAATGTTTTGGTGGACCTGAAGGGATTCGAACCCTTGACCTCTTCCATGCCATGGAAGCGCGCTCCCAACTGCGCCACAGGCCCTTACCGGCGACTATCCAAATTTTAGCACAAGGCGGTTCGCCAACACGAGTTTACTTCGCCTTCTCGAGAAGCTTGTCCATGAAACGTTCGCCCGTCGTTTCCAGCTTTTGCTCCAGCTTTTCCGCGCAATCGCAATTGCGGCAGGCCCACGGCTCTTCGCCGTTCCAGTCGCGGCATTTGCGGCGGTCGTGGGAGTCCTGAATCTTCACTAGTTCGAAATATTCTTCCCAGTAAGGGCTTTCTTCCAGCAACGGTTCCGGACAATAACACGTTTCTATCCAGCGCGTTGTGCCGTCCTCGCAGGCGCGGGCGGTCGCCATGTTGCGGAAATATTCATTGCCGGCGACGGAACCTTTGCCGAGTGTGCGGTTCGCAATAGCCTCCAGCAGCGGCTTTTCCCGGCCGGGACGCAGATGGGCGCGAACCAGATAACGCATGGCCTACTTTGCGCCTGCCGGAGATCCGTCCGGTGTAGTGATATCTTCCGTAATTTTCCACGTCCCGTCCGGTTGCTTGGCGTAGACGGTGACGTAGCTTCCCGTTTCCTGGGAGGTTTTCTTGGTTTTGGGATCGGTGATGGTCGCCGTATAAGTGCCGCGGACGTAGCCGAGGTCCCCACTCTTGGATGCCTCCACCTTCACCATATGGAACGTCATGGAGAGGTTTGTGTCCGCCATCATCTGTTTGATGGCTGCCTTGATTCCGTCGCCTGTAACGGATTTGGTATTCGTCAGCATGAGCAGGGCATCGGGAGCGTACATGGATGCGAACAGCTCGGCGTCGTGCTTAATAAACGCGGCCCCCGCGGCTATCTCCGCGGCTTGCACCTGCTTGAGTGCCTCGTCCCGGTGATCGGCGTCCGCGGTCGGCGCGGAAGAGCAGCCGCTCAGGAAGGTTAGTGCCAAGACGGGGAATATCGCGTATCGCATGCTCTCAATATAGCGGAGAACGGAAAAACGGCAGTTCCAACGTTTTCACACACCGGATTTGTTCCATCCGCGATGATGCCGCCGGGAATCCTCTACTTTTCGAATGGGGCCTCTATTTTTTCTCCACCTCTAAATTATTCGTCACCTTGAAGATGCCAGGGACGCCGTTGGCGCGCATACCGACAACGGTTTTATCGGCACTGGTATTGACCACTCCTTCCAGCGTCACGTTGCCGTTTTTGACGATGATGCGGATCGGCTTGATCACGGGCATCGCATAGCGCTGCAGCGATTCGAAACCGTAGATCGCGCGAAACAGGGCAATGCGGAGCCGGTCGTCATTCGGAGAAACGGGAAGCACTTCGATCTGATTGTTAATCTTCTCCACGCCTTCAATCCCTTTGACCGCCTTCTCGATGTTGCTTTTGAGCAGAGGCTGCGTCACCTGGCCCAGGAGCGTGACGTTATAGCCGTCCACTTTGTAAGCGACGTTATCGAAGACGTCGAAGTATGGAGTCATGAGTATCTCGTGCCGGACCTCACGAGCGATACGTTCCTGCGCGCGTTGAGAAACGGATTGAGCCGGAAGCGCGGCGGCCAGAAGCAGGGCCGGGATCAAAAAGTGTATCGCGGCCGAGAAGGTTTTCGAGTCAGTCCAATGTGCCATGTGTCCTCCTTCTTGCTTCTACTCTAAAGGATGTATCCGCGGAAGAAACGATTTTAATTTCCGGAGCCCCCGTTGGGGGTACGGTTCGTCCGATTCCTGATAATCTAAACCAATGAAAAAGCTATTCCTTTCTCTCGCCAGCATCGTCATGGCCGGACTCCTGGCGACCGCTCCGCTTGCGGCCCAGGCCAAGAAGGCGGTGGAAAAAGCTGGGACCGCCGAAGCCCTCGACATCAACAGCGCCACCGCAGACCAATTGAAGAACTTGCCCGGCATCGGCGACGCCTACTCGAAGAAGATCGTTGCTGGCCGCCCCTATGCCAAGAAGGATCAACTGGTTTCCAAGAACATCCTGCCCCAGGCGACCTACGACAAGATTGCCAGCATGATCATTGCCAAGCAACCGGCAAAGAAATAATGTTTCCATGGCACCGGGCCGGTCCGGGGAACTCTGTTGCCTCAAGCGGGGTTCCGGCCCACTCCCGGATCCCTTCACTCCCCCCTATCCCACAGTAAAACCGATCGACCCAATAAGAAAAATTAGCCGGTTTTGCATGCCGCTCGGCGTGCCTGTTTTGGTACGCTTCTATCAGGATGCTGAAGCCGACTATCTTTCGTGAATACGATATTCGTGGCGTTGCCGATACGGAGCTTTTGGACGACGATGTTGCCGATTTGGGCCGCGCGCTGGGAACGCTGATCCAGCGCCGCCAGGGCAAGCGCGTCAACGTTGGGCGCGATTGCCGGCTTAGCTCCAACCGCCTTCGGGATGCCTTGATTCAGGGCCTGGTTTCGGTGGGTTGCGATGTCACCGATATAGGCGTAATCCCGACGCCGTTGCTGTATTTCTCGGCAGTGCATTTGGAAGCCGATGGCGGCATCATGATCACGGGCAGCCACAACCCGGCTGAGTTTAACGGATTCAAAACCGTCTGCGGGCCAACCACGTTCCACGGCGAAGACATTCAGGACGTGCGCCGTTTGATCGAAAAGCGGGACTTCGCGACTGGCCACGGCACGCAGCATTCGATGGATGTGATCGATTCCTACATCGACACCGTGGCGCCGCAATTCCACTTTGAGCGGCGAGTGAAAGTGGTGGTGGATGGCGGCAACGGCACTGGCGGGCCGGTCGCACACCGGTTGCTGAAGCGCCTCAACTGCGAGGTAACCGAGCTGTTCTTCGACATGGATGGCCGCTTCCCGAATCACCATCCCGATCCGACGGTGCCAGCGAACCTCAAGCACTTGCAGGACGCCGTCCGCGCGAACAAGGCCGACCTGGGTATCGCCTTCGATGGCGACTCGGACCGCATTGGCGCGGTGGACGAACACGGCGAAGTGATTTTCGGCGACATGCTGCTGCTGATCTACGGTCGCGAGATTCTGACGCGCAAGCCGGGCTCGACGTTCATTGGCGAAGTGAAATGTTCGCAGCTACTCTACGACGAGTTGAAGCGCCTGGGCGGTAATCCGATCATGTACAAGACGGGGCACTCGCTCATCAAAGCGAAGATGAAGCAGGAGCACGCGGAACTGGCGGGCGAAATGTCCGGCCACATGTTCTTCGCCGATCGTTACTTCGGTTACGACGACGCGCTCTATGCCGCCTGCCGCCTGATCGAGATTGTTTCGAAAAGCGGCAAGCCTCTCTCCGCTCAACTCGCCGGATTGCCGAAGACCGTCTCGACGCCTGAGATTCGCGTGGACTGCCCGGACGAAACGAAGTTCCAGGTGGTCGAGAAAGTCGCCCAATACTTCAAGAAATCGCACAACGTGATCGACGTGGACGGCGTCCGCGTGCTGTTTGATTCCGGCTGGGGCCTGCTGCGCGCTTCAAATACGCAGCCAGTGCTGGTGATGCGCTTTGAAGCGTCTAACGACGCCCAACTCCAGCAGTATCAAAGCGAAGTGGTGAAAGCCCTGGAAGCTGCCAAGGCTTAACGTGGCGCACGCACTCCCGTGTGCCGCCGCAGCGAGACTCGTCTCTACGCCTGAGGGAAGTGGTTGGGTTTCGGCGCGTGAAGGCTATGCCCGCGCAGCCCGCAGTTCCCCTCGGTTCAACAGCCACCAGGCAATATAGCCCACCACTGGGAACATCGCGGCCACAAGAAAAGCGGTCTGATACAAGTGCAGATCGAACAGCCGTCCAAACGGCGGCATGACGATCGCAACCAAGGCCGACCAGCTTCCCGCACCTACTCCAGCGATCAATCCACCATGCGCGTTCGCATAGTGACTGTTTGCATAAGCCAGGCTCCCAATGATGAATCCCGCCGAAATGAACATGGTGAAGTACATCAGAAACATCGTCAGCGCGAACGACGATGTCTGCGGAATGGCGATCAACAAGAGTCCGAGCGCCGTTAGTAGCAGAAACAACCTGTTCAGCGCGCGCAGGTGATAACCGGAACCCGTAAAGCGGTCGATTACCCAGCCGAAGAAGAAATAGCCGGTCTCCCAGCCAAGGCCCGGAATCCACAACACTCGCCCGATTTCCACCTGCGTTTTGTGTAGGACCGCGCTTAAATACAGCGCCGCATCGTACAAAATGAACCCGAGCGGCAGCGAACAGAACGCGTACATGAAGATCAGCCCCCATAAGCGCGGATGCTTCCAGTGCGGAGCACCTGGGTCGTCTTCGCGCACAACCTGGACTGCCGGCTTTTTCGCCAATTCCGGGCGCTTGGAAAGGAATATCCAGTGCAACAACCACAAAGCGCCAATGGCTCCCGTAAACCAGAATGCCCCGCGCCATCCCCACGCCGCGGCGATGGGCGTGACGATGATCGGCGTGATCAGCGCGCCCAGCGAGCCGCCGCTATAGGAAATCGCGATGCCGCGCGAGCGTTTCTCCACCGGCAGTGTTTCAATCGCAGTGCGCATGGAGCCGGGAAACGTCGCTCCTTCGCCGAACCCAAGTACGGCACGCGCCAGCGCAAAGCTGCCGAAACCTCCGGCGAATGCATGTGCTGCCGATGCTGCGGTCCAGATGGAAACCGCTGTCCCCATGCCGCGCCGGATGCCGATGCGATCCATGATATAGCCCCAGATGGGGTTGCCGAACATGTAGGTGACCGAAAACGCTGAGATGATGAATCCGTACTGCTCGGCGCTTAATCCCGTCTCCTTCAGAATGGTGGGCGAGAGCAACGCAAGCGTGTTGCGGTCGACGTAGCTGATCACCGAGACCAGCATTAGGGAAATGACGGGTAACCAACGCACGAAGAACACAACTATAGCAATGCGGCGGGAGCTTAGGAAAGCGCTGGACGGAGGATCTCGCTCACGGTTTCAAAGCCAAAGCTGCGCTTTTTGAGTTCGGGAATTGCGATGCGAAGCGCGTCCACGGTGTTGCGTATGTCCGGATTCGTCTGCGTGCCGCGCCCGTCATGCAGGCATATAATATCGCCGTTGCACGGCTTCCGCAGAAGCACTTGAGCAACCTCGGAAGCAGGTAGCTTCCAATCGCGCCCAATGGTGCTCCACATCACTCCCAGCAGATTCAGTTCCTGCTGTGCTCGCGCCAGGCCAAACCACCGGACTCCATACGGCGCGCGAAACAAGGACGGAGTTGTGCCGGTAGCCTGCGCGAGCTTCTCCTGTGCCGTGAGGAGTTCCTGGTAAATGCGGGAGGGCGGACACAAATGAAAGTAAGGGTGTGTATCGCTGTGATTGCCGATCTGGTGCCCCGCATCTGCAATCTTACGGGCGATTCCGGGCAAACGGTCCACGTTTTGTCCGCACAGGAAGAACGTGGCGCGGATGTCGTGCTCTGCCAGCAGATCCAGCAGTTCCGGCGTGGATTCACTGGGTCCGTCGTCAAAAGTCAGAGCCAGCGACGGCCTGCCGCGATCGCCGTGATAAACCGACGGGCCGAATACGCTGGCGGAACGGCCTCGCACCGCATACGCAAAGAATCCTGCCGCGGCAAGGAGTCCGGCAGCTCCGCCGACGAAACCTCCTTGGGGCATCCTTGCCGTTCCTTTCGAGTTAGCGCGGTGTGAACTTGAAATCGGATACGCCGATTTCATCGTTGCCTTGAATCAGGAAACCGAACTTGCCTTCGGTGAAGTTGCGGCCAGGCTCGCTCCAGGAATCGACCACGATCCATTCGTTACCGTTCTTTACGCGGTGTACCAGCTTATCCGCTGTGACGTCGATCTGGATGGAATACGATTTGTCCTTGTCGGTCAGATTATGGTCGTACTTGCCGCGTTCGTATGTTTTGCCCGCGATGATCACCTTCGACCACAGGTAGCGTTGATCGAGTTCGAAAAGGTCGTAGTTTCGCGCGTCCTGATACTGCATGGCCCACCGGATCCGGCCGCCACGGAAGATGTTGCCGCCGCGCAGCAGTTGGACGGTGAATGAGAACGTCCCCCTTGTCTGAGGCTTATACGACAGGAATCCCGCGCCGCGGTGCGTGAACATCCCGTTATCCTGCTTCCACAGGTTGGGATCGTCGAAGTCCATCATGCCGCCGATTTTGGGCGCCGGTGGCGCGGCCGCCTGCACAACCCGTGCAAGCGCCAGTTCGACGTTATGTGTTTCGCCCGCGGTCACTTGCATGCGTTCAGTCTTCTCGGTGTAGCCATTGGCTCGCGCAGTGAAGATATAGTTCCCGGGAGGCAGTTCCAACTGATTGGCGTGAGCCTCCTGATTTTGCTGATCCTCAGCGCGGCGATAGAAAACGGTTGCCTCCGCCGGTGACTTCGTCAATCGCACGGAGCCAATTGCAGCGGACAGAACAACGTCGGAGCCGCTCAGCGCCACCGCTTGGCCAGCGCGGAATGGACGCTGGAAACGGCGCGGAAGATACTGTTCCTTCCGAATCTCGACGGTGTGATCGCCCGGGGGGATTGCCGCATTGGTGAAGGAGCCGTCGTCGCCCACGGCGCCCAACTGCCGCTGATCCAGCATCACCTCGGCGCCGGGCGTCGCGCCGCGAATCTGCAGCGCAGCCATCTGGGGCAACGCTTGCAGTTTGAACTCGACGCGTGTTTCAAAGCCTTTGCGGATTTCCGCGGTCTGTGTGGCCACGGGCTCGTAGCCGCTCTTCTCCACGCGGACGTTGACGCTCCCGATGGTGGGAATGCGGATCTGGCCGCGCTGCGTTTTGCGGGGATATTCACGATTGTTCAGGAAAACCCGAACGTCGTCTTCCCCCGTCGAAACGATCAGTGTGCCGATGTTGAGGTCAGACTTCAAGAATGCCGTCAGCGTCGGGGCCGGGCTGAAGCTCTCCTTCACGCTCTTCTGGTCTTTGCCCTCGCCGAGGGAGAGTTCCAGGACGCCGGGCTGATAGTTCGCCAAGTCGACGCCTGCGGGCGAAACGTCAATCTGAGGCTGTCCGTTCATGGCGAGCTTGAGGGGGCCGCTATTGGTGACCACTCGCGCGGTGTTCCCCATGCTGGCCACCAACACGGCCAAAAGATTGCGTGCGGTCACGGGCCCGGCGATCTCGGGCCGCTTGGCGTCATTGATCGCGATGGTGAATGTCGCTTCTCCGGTGCGTGACACCACCTTGACGGTGTGCGTTCCGGCGCCGACTTTGTCGAGAATAAACTGGCCATCCTGCAAATCGGCGGCCGGTTGATCGTCGATGGTGACTTTGCCCTGATCGAGGTCGGTTAGAATGCGCACGACTTGCGCTTGCGGTTCGAGCGCAAGGTTCACGGACGCCGGCCGGCCAGCGGTGACGGTCAGATTGCTGGCGGCAGGTTCGTAGCCTTCGAGTACCGCGAGAATCTGATAGGTGCCTGGTGCGAGGTCCACCGAGCAATCCGCGTTACACTTCGTTTCGCCGTTGATGCGGATCGACGCGCCCGGGGGCGTGGTCACCATTTGCACAGCGACGGTCGCGTTCTTCTTGCGCGATTGATTCACCAGGAAAACGATTAATCCGAGCGCAATCAGGGCACCGGCTACCGCGCCAATGACCAGGGACTTTTTCCATGACCCGCCTTGTGCCGGTTGCTGCGGCGGAGGTACGCCGGGCGGCGCATTTTGCGGTGCTGGTGCTGAGGCCTGCGGTGGCGGTTGAAAGGCCGCAGGGACCGAGGGACGCGGTCCGGTTGTCGTTAACGGCGTTGATGGCGGCGGAACCGGTGGCGGAGCCGCAGGCGGCGTTTTCGCGGCCAATTCCCCTGGCCTGGGAATCCGTATGGTCGGTGCATCCTCCACCCGAGGAGCCGCCGGAGGCTTCGGGGGCAAAATAACCGTTGGCGCGTCCTCAACCCGGGGCGCTTGTGGCGGGGCTTGCGGTGGTGCTTTTGGCGGCGCTGGGGGCGGGGTTGGAGGCAGAATGACCGTGGGGGCATCCGCCTTCGATGCCGCGGGCGGCGCTGTCACGGGCGCTGGAGGTGGCGCGGGTGCCTGGGCCTCGGGTTTCGGCTGGGCAACCCGCTGCTTGAGCAGTTTGCCGCGATCCACCACGTGCTGTTTGATCTCAGTGACTGCCAGTTGAACTTCGAAGTCGCCGGAGTTCTGGCGGCCGATCTCATCCAGTCGAAAGAAGATCGGCTTGAGAGCCTCCAGGTCCTGTATCTGATCGACGCGCGCGTCGAGGGATTTTAGTTCGTCTAGCGGATTCGCGCTTTCCGTGCCCACGTTGCTATCCTACACTCCCCGGGAATCACCGCACAACGAAGCTCCCAACCGGGATTGTGTCAGTATTTTTGCTTACCCTGGATTACTTCGCTGCGGGCGGTGGAGGAGGGCCGGGGACCAAGTCATTGGCAATCCTCGAGAACTTCTCGCGCTGCTCGGGGTTGAGGATCTCTAAAATCCGCATTTTGCCCGTTGAGCGGACGTCATCCAACTGCTCCCGCAGGCTGTCAAAATAATTGCGGTAATCGTCGAGAACCGCGCCGATCTGACTCGTTTGCTCTGGCGTCAGGCTCAGTTCTGACTGAAAACGCTGCAGAACCGCATCTTTGTTGGCGGTGCCCGGAACTCCAGGACGGCTGGCCGCCGGAGGAATCCGGTGGATCTTATCATGCAGCCAGTACTGCATCGAGAATGCTCCCGACGCCCCGCCTGCAAGAAACACGAATACCAGCGTGAGTAGGACCTTGGGGTTCTTTTCCGCTGGCGGCACCATGCTTACTGTTCCCGGTAAGTCGCCAGATTCACCAGAACCTGATCCTGGGAAGCCGCGTTATCCATCTGATTGATCATCTGCTGCATCATCATCTGCTGTTGCAGCATCATGCGTTCTTGCAGCAGCATTTGTGCCGCAAGATCGTCACGGGAAGCCATTGCTCCATTTTGCACGCCGCCTTGCACGGAGGAGGCGGGAACCGCCGTCAGCACGTCGGTGGCGTTTCCCTGCAAGGCTACCTCGCCTGCGGGGGCAAGAGTTTGCTCCAAAGTCTGATTCGCAATCACTGGTTGCTCATTCATCTCCGAGGTGACGAGATAAATACCCAGCACCAAAGCCAGCGTGGCGGACGCATACGCGATGCGGCGGCCGAAGGCGGATTCGATGAAAATGTTCCAAATGGAAATGGGCCCTTCCGCCTCAATGCGCTCCATTACGCGAGCGTAGAATCCGGGGCGGGGTTCGTAAGTTTGACCGGCGGGCGGGCGAATTGTGTGCAATAGATCCGCGTGTTCGCGCATCAGCGCGATCTCCTCGCGGCACTCGGTGCAGTCGTGTAGATGTTCGGCGACAAAGCGTGGCGTCTTACCGGAATCCGACAATATCTTTTCAATTTGATCCTGAATCTCGCGATGCATGATCTTCCCTCAAGTCCTCGCGGCGCTTCTCAGCTTCCGCGTTATGCCCTGCTGGCAGATCTATTCCACCCTATGTCTCATGTCCGGTGGCCGCCTGCCTCTGGTACAGCAACTGCGAAAACGACTATGACTTCAGAATCCCCGTGGTCCGGCCCAAGCGAGCTGCTGCCTTGAGCAACTTCTGCCGTGTCCGGAAAAGCTTCACTTTAATTGTATTCTCATTCATGCCGGTCATTTCGGCCAGCTCTTCCACCGAATGTCCTTCGACTTCCTTCAAAAGGATTAGGCTCCGGTCATCTTTCGAAAGCTTGGATAACAGCTTCGTCAACAGATCGCGCTGCGCGAGCCGCTCGTCCACGGGGGCGGCGTCATCCACCGCAACGCTCGATGCTTCCATGCGCTGGGCGTCCTCCTCGGAAAAGTCACTCTCGTAGACCAGTTTCCGGACGCGCTTCTTACGCAGGTAATCGTAACACTCGTTGACGGTGATTTTGTAAATCCAGGTCAGCAGGGAACTGCGGAAGTCGAAGTTCCGGACCGAAAAATACACTTTGGCGAACACCTGCTGAGCGATGTCCTCAGCATCGTTGTGGTTGCGGAGAATGCCGTAGATGATCGAGAAGACCTTGGATTGGTAGCGGTCCACGATCTCGCGGAAGGCCATCTCGTCGCCAGTCTGAACCCGTCTGACGAGTGCCGCTTCTTCGCTGTTCTTGTGGTCCACTCTAACCTTGGGCCGGACTTCGTCCGCCGCCACCGGAAACTGTAACGTGCCAGTCAAGGTACTCATAGCTACCCCTTCCGACGCAGGAAAGGGAAAATCGGTTACGAAAAGAATGGGAAGGTGGTGCCGGGGGCTGGTTTAAGTCCTGCATAGGAGAGGGGAAGACCTTTGCTGAATCCTTCAGGCCGCCGTTCGCATCATAGTATAATCAAGGAGAGGCCAAAGGCAAACACTATGATTCAATTGACGGAAACGGCGGTAGGAAAAGTCAGAGAAATCCTCGACTCCCAGGAGCCCAAGCCGAACGGTTTGCGCATCTCTGTTGTCGGCGGCGGTTGCTCCGGTTTCAGTTACTCGATGGCGTTTGAGAACGCGCCCGGCATGCTTGATAAGACCTACGAATTTAGCGGCTTGAAGGTGTTCATCGACCAGGCCAGCATGTTGTACCTGGACGGCGCCGAAGTGGATTACGTGGAAACGCTGGAAGGTTCCGGCTTCAAGTTCAATAATCCGAATGTGAAGTCGACGTGCGGCTGCGGTAGTTCTTTCAGCGCCTAACACATCTCCATTTTCCGTAAACGAAATGGGGGAGTCTCTCTCTTTCGCAAGGGCGTCCGTTGCTGGACGCCCTTCGCGTTTTGCACGGCACATTGCTTACAGGCGCAGAGAGACGCCAGGATGCCCTCGGGACGGGGCAGCAGAAGCTGCAGGAAAAAGTAAAAAGGCACCGCTTTCGCGGTGCCTTTTTATAACGTGAACTTGAGATCGTTCTAGAGCTTGCGACGCTTCCGCGCCATAACGCCCAGGCCGAGCAGACCGAAGCCCATCAGCGAAAGGCTCATCGGTTCGGGGACCATCGTCTGCGTCACGCCGCTGCCGCCCGCGACGTCCTTCAGGAAGAAAAGACCGCCCTGGGACAAGGAGAGGGTGATCAGTGTGGTGCCGCCGTTGGTCGACGTTCCCGATCCTAACACTTGACCGCTGCAGGTCTCACCGATGAACGTGCCGCTGCAAATCGTTTCCGACACGGAGGACGAAGTGCCGCCGCCCAATAGAACACCAGCGATTGGACCGTTGCTTTCGAAGGTGATGCGGATGTCACCGACTCCGCCCACGCCCGAGGAACTAGTCTGGTTTGTGGTGTTGAGGTTCGTAAAGCTAAAAGCAAGCGTCGTCGGATTCGCCGTCGGGATCACTACGCCACCCGACATGCTGGTGGGGACAAATGTGTTCGCACCAAAAAATTGGAAATTGCTAAAAGTAACGTTGCCGATTGTGCAAGGATTCTGCGTCGTCAAGCTCAACGTCGCGCCGAAACCGAAGCTATTGGTTCCGCCCGAAGCGCAAACCGTATCGGCATAGGCTCCGATACTGCCCAAGCCAAGCAATAAGCCCAGCATCAAGATTCTTTTCATTTGACCTGACCCTCCGATGATCAACCCGACGTCAATCTGCACGTTTACCCGCTACCTAAACAATATCAACTAAATAACGAGTAAGGCCCAGTATAGTTGCATCGTCAGGCAGGTGTCAATAGACGCCTCTTCAAAATACTACTAGGGGAATACGAGATCGGACATTTCTTAAGTCATAGAAACAAAAGGTGGTTTTGTGCGGGCGACCGAGAGGTCGGCAAAACCCGATAGTACTTCGCTTCACAGTTTGATCGATTGGAATGCTGGCTATCCGGGATTTCGGGCCTTGGTGGCTTGGTTCCCGCTCCGCCCGCTATTATTTAGTTAGCCCCATGTCTAAGCTCGCTCGCACCGAAGAGTCTGATCCGCGTTTTGCGAATCTGGACCAGCTCCCCAGTGAGGATATCCTACGGCTGATGAATGAGGTAGACGGGCAGGTCATCAGCGCCGTGGCGGCGGAAATCCCGAAAATTGCCCAGGCCGTGGATGCGATCGCCCGCGTTCTGGAAACAGGAGGGCGTCTCTTTTATATAGGTGCGGGCACTAGCGGGAGACTGGGTGTCCTCGACGCTTCCGAGATTCCCCCCACTTTTGGGGTTTCCGCCGAAACGGTGCACGGGATGATTGCCGGCGGCCATGCTGCGCTCAGCCGGGCGACGGAAGCGAGTGAAGATGATGGAGACGCGGGAGCGCGGGATCTGCTCGCCGCGGGATTCGGTTCACAGGACGCACTGGTGGGCATTGCCGCGAGCGGCAGCACCCCTTACGTTCTGGGCGCGATTGCAAAGGCGACGGAAATGGGCGCGCTGACCGGCGGCATCAGTTGCAATCGAGGCTCGGAGCTGGCCCTTGCTGTCCGATATCCAATGGAGCCGGATACGGGACCAGAAATTGTTGCTGGCTCCACGCGGTTGCGGGCTGGGACGGCCACGAAACTTGTACTCAATATGATCAGCACCGCGGTGATGATCCGTTTGGGACATGTTTATGGCAACCTGATGGTCAATGTGCAGCCGACCAATCGCAAGCTGGAGGACAGAGCCGTACGCGTCATCGAGCGCGCGGCCGGTGTTTCCCGCCAGAAGGCCGAAGAACTGTTGCCTCTGGCGGGACGGAACGTGCGAACGGCGATTGTGATGGCGAAACTCGGCGTTGAGCGCGGCGAAGCGGAACGGTTGTTGACGGAGGCGAAGGGCCGGGTTCGCGCTGTCCTTACCCAAAGCAAAAGCGGTATTCTTTCACGGGAGTCTCAATAAATTGGACAAGTTTGTTATTCAAGGCGGCGTGCCGCTGCAAGGTCGCATCGCCGCCAGCGGGGCGAAGAATTCCGCGCTGCCGACGCTGGCCGCATGTCTGCTGACGGCCGATACTGTGGTGCTGGACCGTATCCCGCCGGTGCGCGACATTGCGACGATGCAGCACTTGATCGAATACGCCGGCGCGCGGATCTCTATCGACAACGAGCGTGTGACAGTAACGGCGGAGCAGTTGGTGCATCCCGAGGCGCCCTATGAGTTGGTGAAGACCATGCGCGCATCAAGTCTGGTGCTTGGCCCGTTGGTGGCGCGCGCGGGAAGGGCACGCGTCTCATTGCCAGGCGGATGCGCGATCGGTGCGCGGCCGATTAATTTGCACGTCACCGGTCTCGAAAAATTGGGCGCGAGAATCCGCCAGGAGCACGGCTACATCGAAGCGGAAGCACCGGATGGACTGCGCGGTGCGGACGTATATTTCGACCGCATCTCTGTTACGGGCACGGAAGATCTTCTGATGGCTGCTGTTCTGGCCCGCGGAGAAACGTTGATCAACAACGCGGCGCGCGAACCGGAAGTGGGCGATCTGGCCGAATTGCTGACAAAGATGGGCGCGAAGATCCAGGGCGCGGGAACATCCACGATCCGCGTGCAGGGCGTCGACAAATTGAATGGCGCGCAACATGCGATTATCCCGGACCGCATTGAAGCAGGCACCTTCCTGATCGCAGGCGCGGTAACGCGGGGTGATATCACGGTTACCGGTTGTGAACCCGAGCACCTTCGCGCCCTCATCGCGAAGCTACATCAGGCGGGCGTCGAAGTGACCGAAACCGCGATCGGCGAGCTTCGCGTTCGAGTTCCCGGAAAGCTCAAGAGTGTGGACGTGATGACGGAGGAGCATCCCGGTTTCGCCACCGACCTGCAGGCGCAGTTCATGGCGCTGATGACGCAGGCCGAGGGCATCTCGATCATCACGGAAACAATCTTTGAGAACCGCTTTATGCATGCACTGGAATTGATGCGCATGGGCGCGAACATCCGTTTGGATGGGCGCAAGGCACTGGTTGCGGGTCCGGTGACGCTGTCGGGCGCCGAGGTGATTGCAAGCGACCTTCGCGCCAGCGCCTCGCTGGTTTTGGCCGCACTGGCGTCAAACGGCGAAACGACGATTGATCGTGTTTATCACATTGATCGCGGTTATCATCAGATCGAGCAAAAGTTGGCTGGAGTTGGCGCGCGCATCCGCCGGGTTTCAAGCAAAGGTGCGAAGGAACAGGCCGAGGAGACCGCACAATGAGCACCCATCACAAGCAGCATAGCCCCGGATTTTTGGCATTGACTGCTGATGCGAAACAACATGTCCAGGAACTGAACATCGAACAGTATAATGCGCAGTATCTGTCCGGGACTCCGCAAGAGCACATTTTGGTGGACGTTCGTGAAGACCGGGAATGGGCGGATGGCCGTGCGAAGGGCGCGATTCATTTGAGCCGCGGCATCATTGAGCGGGATATCGAAACGATGGTGCCAGACAAGAGCAAACGGATTATCTGCTACTGCGGAGGCGGCTATCGTTCCGCATTGGTGGCGGAATCGTTGGGGAAGATGGGGTATACCGATGTCTGGTCGCTGGATGGCGGCTGGAGAGAGTGGACGGCGGCGGGTCTGCCGGTGGAACAGCCTGAGCAGAAAGCCTAAGACGACAGAAGCGTTCCGTCGCCGAAGATCTGGTCGAGGAATGCGATTGTGGCTAAGCCAATTGCGGAGATGTTGAGGAAGCCGATGAACTTGGTGAAGCCCTTGCCCATGAACTCAAAACGAAGAATAAGGGCAAGAACGATGCCGGAATAGAACAGGTAAGGATTCAGACTGCGGTCCGAGGTAGTAACCAGAATAAAGGTGGCGCTGTAGAACAGTAACGGAAGGTTACTGTCCCAGCGCCCCCGGAATAACAGCACAAGGGTAACGACAGCAAGTGTGACCACCAGCAGAGTCGTCATATTCAATGGGGTAGCTTGAAAATCCATATGCGTTGCCCCGCGTCCCCCGTTTACGCCTTTGCGCTTAGAACGTGTAGCTGATACCGGCGAGCGGAACCAGGTTGTTCAACCATCCACTTACATTCGTGCCTACGTTCGGAGCGATGATCTGATCCGGGAACGGCGTCAGATAGTCGTGGAGTTCCAAACGGAACTGCATGGACCGAGCAATCTGCCACTTGATGCCCGCGCCCAAACTGATGACCGGACGGAGATCGGTGGTCTTGGTCAGGAAAGCGAAATTGCTGAGCGGTTGCGTTGCCGATTCCGAGCCTGTACCGCGAAACACCTTAATGCCGGCGCCAGCGGCGACGAAGGGACGAACGCGCGCTTCTCGCTCGCGGAAGTGGTACTGAAAATCGTAGTGCAAGGCGTACGTCTCGGCACTGAACCGCGCTTCCGTACTCGAACGCTCCAGGCGCAAGTCTCCGCGCTGATAGTCCAGACGGATTTCACCGCCCCACTTCTTGTGATTGTTATTGACCAGCCAAAGGCTGCTGGCGATATCATTCTTGATACCTGCCTTCGCGGTTTGACCATTGTTTGTGGCGTCCCGTGAGGTGTAGAAGCTGCCGCCAATTCCGCCGCCGAATTCCCACTTCTGGGCCATCGCAGCCGGAGCGGTTCCGATCACGGCGCACACGGCGAGAGCCCGGCACACCATCGTCCATCGAATGGATTTCATCATCAAGTCCTTTCTCTTCTCTTGTTCCGTACCAATCGCGCAGTTGAAGCTAATCAACAACGCGCAGGTTCACCGTCTGTGACTGTCCGCCTTGCGTGATGGTCAAGGGAACCGTCAGACCGGTGGGAGTATTTCTCGGAACCGAAATCGTGAGCTGATTCACGCCCGCCTGTCCCGGCGTCAAAACCGCGTCATTCACGGCGGCGGTGACACCGCCGAACGTTGCTGTTGCCGTTGTGATGACGGATGAAGTCGGACTGGAGGGTGCCGCGGCTCCGCTCGGAACCGCCGGACTGACGCGGCCCATGCCGGTCAGGTACACCAGAAGTGTGTCGTTGCTATTGCGATGAACGGGGTTGGAGCCGGTGGCTAACTGCCCGTTTGCCTGGCGATAAACCAGGGGCAGTCCAGTCAATGGACCGGCCGATCCATTCAACCAAACGGCCGGCGAAGCTTCCGGCACCGTTACGGTGAAGGCGGCGCTATCCCCGTCGGAAGTGTGAACCACAACCGAAGTTGCGCCCGAGACTTCATACGGAATTTGCGCGTTGATCTGGTTGCCCGAAACAAAGAACAGGGGGACCAAAGTGTTGTTGGCGGTGACGCAGGTTTGTCCCAACAGCGTACTCAACGGATAGCCGCTGAACGCCGCCGAGGTTTTCGAGAGTCCGTTGCCACTGATCGCGACCAATCCGCCCGGAGCGGGAAGGGAACGGTTGTCGGCGGCGCTCACAATGCTTGTGATCGTTGGCCTGGATGGTTGCGAATTTCCGAAGGTTCCGTCGACCACGGTGATACCCGAGATCGTCAATGCGTAGAGCGTCAATTGATCCTGCGATGCGGCCGCCGAGCGTGTGAAGGACAGGATCGTTTGACCGATCTGTCCAATCGCCGGACCGCGCAGAGTGCTGACGGTAACGGGTGCCTCCGGAATTGCTGCTGAAGCCGCGATGCTGAAATCCTGTGTGTTCCATCGCTGAATCAATCCGGGAGCGTTCGCCGCCGTCGCGGCAGTACGGATGCCCCAGCCGCCCGACATGGTTTCGCCAGAGGTCACAGTTCCCTCGACATCGGCAAAAGTGAAGGAGGGCACTAAGGCCGCGTTCAAAACGCTGGCGCCCACCAGATAGGTTCCGCCATCGACCGCCGCATAGGCGCCATCGGCGCTGGTCAGGTCTTTGCGCGAGGCCACCCAGGCGTGCACGGAGGCGTCGTATTGGGCGACGTTGCCGTCCGAGAGCACGAGCAACAGGTAGTTGTTATCCGGCGAAGCCGTCAAGATGCCGTCCGGTGTCGGCAGATTGTTATAGAAGATCGAAGGATTCGTCGGACCGTCCAGCGTACAGGCGGCTACGGCGACGCGGCTGTCCAAAAACACGGTATCAAGAGCAGCGGTCGGCGTTTGATCCGCGCACTCGCTCTTGCGTCCAGCGTTGCGCGAGATCGCGAAGATCGCTCCGTTCGCAACGCCGATAGCACGCGGGTAATGTCCGGGCGGGAAAATAATCGGTTCGCTCGGCTGCAGCGTTGCAAGGTCAAACACGCTGGCGATCTGGGAATTGTCATTGCCCACCAGCAAGTATTTCTGGTCGATGCTGAACGCCATGTGGACGGGTGTGTTCCCTGTGCGCAGGGTGCCGATTTGCGCAAGGGTCTTCGAATCGTAGACCAGTACGGCGTTTTTATCTTGGCGAAGAATGTACAAGCGGTTGCGGCCCGCATCCGAAAGGACGTCCACCAACCGGCCGGGAACGTTCACGATGCGGCCCGTTGCGGCGCTGTCGCCTGCGTTAATCAGCAATCGAACGTCGGGTGCCAGATTCACGCCCGTTGTAGATGTGATCGCCAACGGAATGACCGTGGTGCCCTTGGCCAGTTGGAAATAGGCAGGATCCACCGTGATCCGGATCTGAGCCGGGGTGGTGCCGCCGGTTGCCGAGAGAGTGACGCCGCGCACGCCATCTGGAAGCGTCAGTTTGAAGTCGGTGGGCGTAGAACCCAGGCTGATCACGTCCAGCGTTTGGCCGAGCAGCGTCGCGTTGCAGAAATCGGCGGTACGGAACAGAACATCTTCCTGCGTGGTGCCGATGCGCGCTGTCTGCGGGAGTTGCCCGATCGGAAATACCGTGACACCGCTGATCGAAGCCGAATACATCACCTCACCATCCGAGGTCATCAGAGACTTGCCGGCAAGGCGCTCGGGGATCTGAATTCTCTCGCGAACCGTGAGGTTGTCAGTATCCATAACATGCAGCACCTTCTCTTCGTCGGTGGACGGCATATTGGCGTAAACCAAATTACGGCCGCGGTCAATGATGTGCGAACCAATGTGGAACTTGCCTCGAACGTCGGGAAACTGCGCCCACAGAATCGAGTCACCGTTAATGTAGTGGTTTAATCCCCATCCGGCAATGGCGTAGTCGCCGATCTGGTTGACGCTCACTACGCGCGGGCCTTGCGGCGGCGTTGTTTCGAACCCAATGGGTGAGAGCGTATGCGTGGGGACATCGTACGACATCAGAATCGATTTGGTCGATGCTGCGCCGCTGTCCTCTTCGACGGCGCCGAGAACAATAATCTTCTTCAGATCGCCCGAGACTCCCGCCGACGTCTGAATGATTTCGCCGGGGAATGTATTCAGCTGCAGCAAAGGCGTTCCGGTGGGAAGGTTCCGGCTGCGGAAGGTAATGGTGGCCAAGCCGCCGACAATTCCGGTGACCGGTTCCAGCGTCAAAATGTTGGGAGCCAAATTGCCGGTGTCATCAGCGACACCCAGGCGAGTGACGATGAGCGCCCTCCCATCGACGCCAAAGGAGACCGTCAAGACCGGCGTGGCGAGATCAATGTGGCGCAGGCCGCCATTGGTCAGATCGACAATCGTGAGTCCGCCACTCTCTGTCTGAAATCCCTGGTCCTGGTCTCCGATCGGACGCTGATATTCGCCAATCACGAGATAACGGGAGTCCGGGGAGAGCGCGACCGCGCTCGGCGGAGCGGACACGGAAATGGGGCTGAGCAGTTTACGGCTGTTGCGGTCAACCACCTCGATGCGGTAACCGCTGAAGTTGGCGGCATAGAGCCGCCCGCGGGAATCGTCTACGGCAATATCGGAGACAGAGCCGTGAATTGGCACGACCGTGCCAAGCGTGGCGGCACCGGCGCAGGAAGCGCCCATGGCAACCGCGGCCACCCAGATGGAAATCTTGGAAAACATGCGTTACACAAATGGCTCGGGAGGTCCGGACAGCATGCGGGCGGTTCCTTTCGCCACAACTCCTTCTGAACGACTTCGTTCGATGTCAAACCCACCCGTGAAATCGCGCGATCCCTGTGTCGCGCGATTCACGGAATGGCGGATCGTTCTTAGTCGTCGGCGTTCTTCTTGCGGCGCAGCACGATGATCCCCAAAAACAGGATCGCCAGCACGGTGCATACGATACGAACAGTGGAAGTGTCCATCGCCAATCTCCTTTCCTGACAAGAGTGAATTCGGCTCTTCTAAGCCCAATCTTTAGAGAGGTACTAGATCTTTTGCTCCATAAAACCAAGCATCCTCGGGCAGACCATCAGATGCTCTGCATCATAGGCAGAAGCTCGCGCACGATCTTCATCGCCACTGGCCCCACAGTCACTACAAAAAGTGTGGGAAGGATGCAAAAAAAGATCGGGAAAATCAGTTTGACGCCCAGTTTTGCGGCCTTTTCCTCAGCCACCTGGCGCGCCTGAACACGCATAAAGTCGGCGTGGGCGCGCAGACTCTGCGCAACACCGGTGCCGAAACGGTCGGCCTGAATCAACACGGCCACCAGTTTTTTTAAATCGTCAACGCCGGTGCGTTCCGCGAGGTTGCGGAGAGCTTCAATGCGGCGCTTACCTGCCTTCAACTCCAGGGTCACGAAGCCAAACTCTTCGCTGATTTCCGGGTGAGCCTGGTTCAGCTCTTTCGAAACCTGGAGGATTGCCTGATCCAATCCGAGTCCGCTCTCGACGCAAACCACGAGCAGATCGAGGGCGTTCGGCAATCCACGGGCGATTTCTTTTTGCCGTTTCTGGGCCCGGCGGCGGATATATTCGTTGGGTCCGAAAAACCCAACAGCGGCGGCTCCGAGAATCGCGATGAACTTGTTGCTTGGATCGGTTGACGAGCCGAGGACCATACCGGCCGAAAGGACTGGGCAAAGAACACCCATCACTGCTTTTGCGCCGTAGAGAATCTTGAGTGAATTCTCCGAGCGCATACCGGCACGGATCAAGCGCCGTTGCATGACGGTTACGTCCTTGGGCGACTGCGGAACAAAGTTGCCCAGACGCTTGATCAACTCATGGAAAGCAAGACTGGGATGCTCGGGCTGCGGTTCGTTGGCCTCGACGGTGCCCACCACACGGTCGATCGCCTCTTTGGGACGAACGTAAACCTTCATTCCCAGCGTCGCAACGCCGACGGCGACACCAAAAAAGACGATAAGAGACAACAGGACGGGCATGGTGTTAGACCTCGATCTTCACAATCTGCTTCATGATGAAATAGCCAATAATCTGCAGTCCGACGGCGGCCATGGCCATGATGTTGCCCGCTTCATCGGTGAAGAAAAACTTCACGTAATCTGGGTTGGTGTAGAACATCAGCACCGCTGTGGCGATTGGAATCAAGCTCAGCGCGGTGGCGGTCATTTTGCCGTGGGCGCTGACCGCGCGGATGCGGCCGCGGAGCTTGAAGCGTTCGCGGATCACATAGGCCAATTTGTCGAGAATTTCCGCCAGGTTGCCGCCAGTTCGCTTCTGGAGTAGAACGGCGGAAACGAAGAAGTGGACGTCCAGTGAAGGAACCCGTTTGGCCAATTTTTGAAGCGCGACGTCAATTGGCAAACCCAGGTTGTGTTCCTCAAATGTGCGCCGGAACTCCGTCGACACCGGCTCAGGGAACTCGCGATGGATCATCTCCAAAGAAACAGAGAACGCATGCCCCGCTCGCATCGAACGAGACATGAACTCCAGGGTGTCAGGGAAGATCTCCTCGAATTTCTTCAAACGCAACGCCCGTTTGCGAAGCACAAACACCGAAGGCAAAGCAGCCGAACCGGCACCAATGAGAAGAGCCAAAGATTTAAGCGACGGCAAGACAAACCAGGCTACGGCGGCCCCCGCGGCGAACGCAATCAGGGAAATGTTCACCAGATGCGCCGGAGTCCACGATAGACCGGACTGTTCGAGGAACGCTTCAAGCTTCGGTCCCAGTTGATACTTTTCCACCAGCAATTGGGCGAGCTTGTGCTTTGACTTGTCCACCTGAGTGAAGATGGCCTTCTCGCCTTTTTCGCCCTTCTTCGCGGTCGGCTTCGCTTTGCCGGTACCGAGCAGGCGTGCCTTCACCTTGTCGACGTCGGAGGACTTGAAGTACTTCGACACCATGAACCAGGCTGCAACCGCAGCAATCCAGATTCCGAGAGCGGCAAATAAAAATGAACCCATGGCTAAATCTCCACCACTTCTTCAAAGAGGTCGGGACGCAGGCGAATGCCCGCGCTCAGTAGCTTTTCATAGAACTTTGGACGAATACCGGTGGCGGCGAAACGACCCAGAACTTTGCCGTCCGGGTCGAGGCCGCGTCGTTCGAACACAAATAGATCCTGCAGCGTGACTACGTCGCCTTCCATGCCGGTGACTTCGGTGATGGAAACCATGCGACGCGAGCCATCACTCAAACGAGAGGCCTGCACCAGCAGGTGAACCGCGCTGGCAATCTGCTGCCGGATGGACACAAGCTGCATGTTTGAGTTCGCCAATGACACCATGACCTCAAGACGAGAGACGGCATCGCGAGGGGCGTTTGCGTGGACCGTGGTCAACGAGCCATCATGACCCGTGTTCATCGCCTGCAACATATCGAGGGCTTCCTCACCACGGACTTCGCCCACCACGATGCGGTCGGGACGCATACGCAAGCTGTTGACCAGAAGTTCGCGCTGGCGAACCGCGCCATTACCTTCCAGGTTCGCCGGGCGTGTTTCGAGACGCGCCACGTGCGGCTGCTTCAGCTGCAATTCGGCGGCGTCTTCGATGGTGACAATGCGTTCTTTACCGTTGATGAAGGCCGAAAGCGCATTCAAGAGCGTCGTCTTACCAGCGCCGGTACCGCCGGCGATGATGATGTTCAATCGTGCTTTGACGGCCGCTTCGAGCAGTTCCATCATGCCCTGCGTCAGAGCCTTGCGCTCCACCAGATCGGGGGGCATCAGTTTGTCGGTGGAAAACCGGCGAATGGAGAGCAGCGGTCCGTCGACGGCCAGCGGCGGAATGATGGCGTTGACACGGGAGCCGTCGCTCAAGCGGGCATCAACCATCGGGGTCGATTCATCGATACGACGGCCAACCTGGCTCACGATTTTGTCGATGATGCGCAGCAGGTGCTGATCGTCGCGGAAGGTGACGTTGGTCAGTTCGAGCAAACCGCGCCGTTCGACGTAGACCTGCCGGTAGGTGTTCACCAGAATATCGGAGATCGTCGGATCGGTTAAAAGCGGTTCCAACGGTCCCAGGCCAAAGACTTCATCGAGGACTTCGTCGCTGATTTGTTGCTTTTCGAGCGAGCTGAGCAGCGTCGGCTCGGAATCGATCAGCTGAATAACTGCTTGGCGGACTTCGCTGCGAACGCGCTGGTTGTCAATGGTTGCCAGCGCCTCCAGGTTGATTTTGTCCACCAGCTTGCGGTGAAGTGTGAACTTTAGTTCCTGATATTCGGGCTTCAGGCTAACTTTTTGCCGTCCCGCGTTCTTCAGCAATCGTTGTTCCCAGGAAACTTGCTGGGTGTTCTTTACCGTGTTGTCAGTTGTCGAAAACATATGTGGTCGTCAAACGCCTCAGGCCTGCGATAGCGCCGGCTTCATTTCTCGCACCGGCGTTGCGGACTTTTTGCCGCCTCCGATGCCACATAATCTCATCGCCATATTTTCAATTGCCTTGCCGAGTTCTCCCTCGGTGCCGAGCGGCTGGCCGAGCGTAACCACACGGTGTAGCGAAAAATAGTCGTTGGGGAGGCTGGCATAGACCGGGCAGTTGAACAGCTTCTCCATGTTCGAGATGCCCAGGTCTTCGCGTTTGTCCAAACGGTTCATCAGAACCTGGAAGCGTTCTTTCGGGAATCCAATGCGTTCCAGCATGTTCATTGCCCGCCGTGTCATATGCAGGCTGGGCAGTTCGGCCGTGGAAACCAGGAATGCTTTCTCGGCCTCGGAGATCGCCATCAAACTGGTTTGGCTGAACACCGTTGGAACGTCGAGAATAATCCAGTCGTACAACTGACGGGCCTGATCGAGTAATACACGGAGTCTGCCGCCGTCGATCGGTTCCGCATACGGAGCCGCCGGGGAGGGAAGAATGTCCAGCCCGCCGTGGCTGACAGCGATCGATCCCCAAAGCGCCGGGTCCAGATGCTCAGCATGTTGGAGAGCGTCCACCAGCGAGTAGGAATGGGTCAGTTTCAGGTAAAAGCCGATCGTCCCGCCGGTTAGGTCGAAGTCCGCGAGCAGGATCTTCTTATTCGAAAGGCGCTGCAGCGAGAATGCAGTCTGTGTGGCAAGAGTCGAGGCTCCGGAACCCGGCTTGGCGCTGGAGAAGACCAAGACTTTTCCCGCCTCGCTTTCCACTTGCGGCTCTGGCGTTACCAGGCGCCGCAACCGGGATATTGCCTCGCGCTGCGTTGCGAGATCGAAAGGTGAATAAATAAACTCGGTGGCACCAGCCCGAAGGGATTGAAGGATGGCGTGCGAGTCACTTGCGGTATGCAGTCCCAGGACGTGAACCGGCGGCGAAAGGCTGATCACGAATTTGATCAATTCAGTCGCTACCGCGAGGTCCGTCGCCAAATCCAGAAGGACGACGTCGGGCTTGAGTTGGCGCGTGCGAATTTCAAGTGTTTGATTCGAAGGATAACTCTTGAGATCCGCGACAATCTGAAACGCACGGGTCTGCGGCAGCGTGGCGATAAATTCCTGTGCCAGCTCCCGGTTGGGTGCGATCAGTAGCGCCGTAATGGGGGTGTCGTTCTGCACACGTTCACCTGATTCGGGCGGTAGTCTCCACGATGGGGTAGCCGCTAATTCTTCTTGTTTGCCGATTTGGCGTTCTTTGTGCCTTGCGCCACGTCGCCCGGCTCCAAACGCACCAGGAAGTCCTTCGGGAAGTAGATCTCCGGTTTCGGATCGTTGGCATTGAGCGGCATCGTCACCTCCGGGGTCACAACTAGGATGAGATCCGTACTCTGCTTGTTGATGCTGCGGCTTTTGAAGAGATGGCCGAGAATCGGCATGCTCGAAAGAACCGGAAGGCTCGAGAGGGCTTCGGTCTCACGATTGTCCAGCAAGCCGGCGACGACAAAGCTTTGTCCTTCGCCAAGCTCCACTTCGGTCTCGGCCCGGCGGGTGGACAACGCGGGGATTGAGAAACCGTTCAACGTGACGGCGTTCGCAAGATCGATCGTCGAAACTTCCTGCGCGAGGTGAAGTTTGATCGTGCCGTGATCCGAGATCACAGGTGTGAAACGGAGACGGACACCGAATTCGCGGAATTGAACCGTAATGGCACCTGTCGTCGCGCCGCCCTGAATCATCGGCACCGGGAATTCGCCGCCGACCAGGAAGTATGCTTCCTTTCCATTGGTGGTCACCAGATTCGGCTCGGCCAAGATCTGAAGGATGCTGCTGCCTTCCAGCGCCTTGAGGAAAGCGCCAAGATTCAGTTTTGGATCGAACGCCAGAATATTTAGGGCCGTCGGGATGGTTACCGTCAAGGGACCCTGGCCGGCTCCTCCCCCAGCGCCGCTCTGTACGTTCGTGCTGCCGAACTGGCCGGTGCCGGCCGTTAAGGTCGTTTGCCCCAGTTGCCCGAGCAGATTTACGCCGAACTGTTGTGCCTTCTGGCGATCCAGTTCCGCGAAACGCACGCGCAGCAATATTTGCTTTTCCGCTGTGCCAGCGGCGATCTGCAGGTTATTGACCACCGTCTTGGCGAAGGTCGCAGCAAGTGCCGAAGCCCGGTCCGCTACATCCTTCGTGGAAACCTTGCCATTCAACGTGAGCGAGTCACGCGAGCTTTCGATGCCGATAGTTTCGCTCGGGAAGGAGTCCTTCAGGATCTTTCGCAGGGGATCCGTGTTCATTTCCACGGTCACGTTGTAAAACATGCGGTCGCCGGATTTGGTCCAGACCACCATCGTGGCGTTGCCCAGGCCTTTGCCGTGCATCAGCACTTCGCGCGTGCTGATGGGGCTCGCGTCGATGATCTCGGGATTGCTAGTCGAAATCTGGCGGATGTCGGCTGGATAGTCGATAACGACACTCTTGCCCACGGTCAGCCGTAATTCTTCGGCGCTCTGTGCGGCGAGCGGCAGCATGGTGACTAGCGCCAGGAGGCTCGCGCAGGCGATGCGCTGGATATTCAGTTTTTCAATCATTGCAATAGTTGTGCGCATGGAGGGAGTCCTCTGTTTCGTTAGTTCACCCGGTTCGGGATGATTTCAACAGTCTTCTGCGTGCCACGGATCATCACGATCTGGTCGGGCGGCGGAGCCACCGGCGGGGGCGGCGGAGGCGGAGGTGCCACCGCGACCGTTGTCGTCACCGGCCTCGGAGCTGGATTGGCTCTCGCCACAACCGGTTTCGGGCGGCCCGTGCCGTACAACTCGCTCACGAATCGGCCCGGAGTCTTCTCGACGGCTTGGTCGCTCGAGTTGCGAAGCACCAGCTGGATCTTGCCGTTGCTTCCGGCAAGCGTTAACAACTCGGCATCTTCCGGCTTGGCGAGCAGCGTGACCGAGGGAGCCTGAATGGCTTGTCCGCGCGCATCGGGCTGCAGCGTCGTTCCGGCTGACAGAACCAGCATGTTCTGCAGGACGGTCGTCGTCATCTCGCTATCCCCGGCCGGAGGATGGCCCGTAACAAGCACGTCGACGCGCATGCCCGGCAACACGAAGCCCGCGACGTTCGCGACGTCATTCATGCGGACCGTGACGGCTCGCATCCCGACGGGAATCGTCGGCGCCAAGCCGAGACCACTACCCTTCAGCGCCAGGCGTCCGTCGAGCACGGGCTCTTCGAGCAACATATTCGAGACCACCGGGCGGTCCAAAACGTCTTCGACCTTAGAGAAGCCGCCCTTGGGGAACGCCTCACCAGACGTCTTGATCACTTTCACGTCGGCGGGCTTAATCATCACACCCACGCCCAACGGGCGGGTGGTGACCACCAAATCCTTCTGATCGGTCGCCTCCTGCTTCTTGGCGGGACCCGAGCGAGCGGTCATCTGATAGAAAACCGCGGATACAACCAATGCGAAAACCAGGCTGACGCCCAATACCGTGACAAACCTGCGATCCATTCTTGTCCTCCTCCGTTTCCGGCCTTTTGGGCATCAGGAAACGAATATCCAAATTCGTACTTGCCGGCTCACCAAGCTCTGCCTAATGAACCAGCGACAACAAAACCCCTGCGGCGATTGCTGGAGCGTAAGGAATTGAATCCGCCGCCAGCTTCTGCTCCTCGGTCGCCTCCACCGTAGCCCTGGGTGAGGTGCCTTTCTGAAGCGCCTTCCTCACGGACTTCCATGCCAATGCGCCAACGGCAAATACTCCACCGACTCCGGCCGTCCAGAGCGCGGCTTCCAATAAACGATTGGTACCCAGCAATGCCCCGAATCCTGCCATCAGCTTCACGTCTCCGCCGCCCATGCCGCCCAGTAGGTAGAACACAAGGAACACTGAAAATCCCACCACAGCTCCACCCGCGGCCCAAAAAAATCCTTGCCAGCCGTAACGGCCGATCTGCCAACCGAATCCTCCAGCCAGTGCGGCCACCGGGATCCAGTTCGCTATATGACGGCGCTTCAGATCGTCAATCACCGCCGCCAGTGCCACCAAGATCGCTATCCACATCTGTGCCGTCATTGCGTACTCCGAAAGGTCCCGGGTTGACCCGGCACCTCCTTGGCCGCCGGACGCGCACCACCGGGAATCGCCCCTCGATCCCTTTGTTCCTTCGCCTTCTTGCTCACCCGTGGGCCGCTCAAGATCAGCGGCGCCAAAAAACCTGCCTGCAGTGCAAATTCCGCCAAAGCTTTCCCGGATGGAAGACGCCAACTCATCGGGTCCATCCACTCCATAGGGAGTGAGGACATTCGCGGCGTCGAACTTTTTCGTTCCGCCCCCGGCTTGCGGGAACTGGAACTATCCGGCTTCATTGCTGAAATTGCTCCAACTACTACTTCGGCCGCGTCGGTTGTTTTCATTAGCCTTCAGGAGCCTTGGTTATGTAGGCCCTAGAACCGAAGTCCCACTAGGGAAGCGCGATTGGGGGCTACGGTGTTTTGGCGTGGTGCTAAGAGAATTCGCTTACCGTCGTCCGCGAGAACGTGCCAATCACTGCGTTGCTTCAGTAATTGGACCGCGGGCAACTCCACCGGCAGCAGAACCATGTTGAATTTGTATTTTTCGAATAGTTTCTGCCAGTTCCAGGAACCGTTCGTTAGTGCTATGTACTCGTTGCCGACCTCTGGTCCGTAGAAATCACTTCGTCCGTCGACGAATACCTTGTACTCGGGGTGCAGGAATATCAGATAATCGCCCCACTGATCGGTAGTGAGCAAACGCGATTGAAAAATTTCTCTCTCGTGCTTGTGAATAATGTCGGTGGGGAAAAGTTCCTGTGGAAAATCCTTGGGCCACTTCACGGGCGCGTCAATAAAGATCAGGGCGATCACTGCGGCGACCGGCCAGATACTGGAGCGGCGGAAGCCTTGCACCGTCTCGGCGGCCATCTTATTAATGATCCCGATCAGCGAATTCTTCGACACGCCACCAGTGAGCGCCTTCCACCACCCTGAAACCGCGACGGCGATTAACGGAACCGCGACCGCCGCGAAGATGGGCACATGACGGGCGCTCGACAAAGCTTCATAGGCAAAGAAAAGAATCCAGAGCCCTTCGGCAATCCGCCTCCGTCGAATCAACTCTCCAGCCGCCATTAGTCCGGTGAAGAGCAGAATCTCAAACTGCTTCATGTTTTCGCCGCGGAAGCTTGGCGACTGGAACTCCTGAATTACGTTCTGGATCCAGCTCGATTGCAGATACTCGAGTACATGTTGGTGCAACCCCCACCCGTAGGGATTCACCAACGATACGGCGGCGCAACCCACGGTCAGCGAGGCGTACCGGATCGCCGGCTGCCAGTCCTTGTCCTTAAGCGGAGCTTCGCTGAGAAGTGCTTCGATGGCGTTCCCGGCCGCAGTCAGTCCAAGAACGGCAACCAGCACCAGGAAGCCCCCGTGCAGGTTTGTCCAAATCATGGATAGCGGAATCAGCAGCCAGATTCGCTTTGGATTTGCTGTTCCATCGCGATCTGTCTCAATCATCCACATCGAGAGGGAAAGCAGAATCAGTGTGAAGATATGCGGCCGCGCCAGAAAATGCACCGAAGCCGAGACGACGCCGAACATGGCAATGGCTATGGCCACAAACATATTCACGTCGTAGCGAAGTATCCGGCGAATCAATGATGTACCGAAGAGGGCGATCAGGATTCCGGCGGGCAGGACCACGCCTTTTAGTCCCGCAACGCGGAATAACGCCGCGTCGATCACATCACTCAGCCATTCCCATGCGTACCAGGGCGCGCCCGGCTTCGAGAACGAATAAAGATCGGTGTGGGGTACCGAGTGGTTGTCCAGGATATATTCGCCGGTCCGGATATGCCACCCGACGTCACCATCGGCGAGCAATCCGCTCCAGCCGTAGGCGCCCATGAACAGCCAGCCGATCATCGCCAGGAAAAACAGGTCGGACAGAGAAGGAACGAACAGCCGTGCCCATTTGCTGGCAAGCAAAACATCCATCGACTGCGTTTTTGTCTTGGCGGGCGATGGCGCGCCTAGCGCTGCAATGGTTTCCTGGGGAATCATGGCTCTCCTAAATACTTCGCCCGGTGGGGGCAAAGCCTTTAGGAAGAACGCCGGAAATCCTCGCCCGCAAGGCCGTATCTCGCGAGCGCTCCATGAGGCGGACGAAGCCCGCAAGTTATTGTCTGGTCAGCCACAAGCAGTGTATAAGGGCCGCGTGAAGACCATCACGGGACGGCGGCGCTACATCACAAGCAGCGCGGCCATCAGCTCAATTCCATCCCACAGGTTCTGCACCCGCAGATTCTCGTTGAAGCTGTGTTGATTGTTGTCGTGATTGCCGATGGGGACCACAATCGTATGCGTTCCCACGGCGCGTTCCACCGCATCGAGTGGCATGCTGCCGCCAAGTGTTGGAATTTTCACGACCTTACCCCGCGCGCTCTCCACCGTACGGATAACTTCCTGCGCGATGGGCAGGTCCATCGATGTCCGCGCCGCATTGTAGCCCTCGCGGAGAGCAACCCTGGCGACCTTCGGGTGCTCCATACGGATCTGGGGACTCGGCTCGGCGTCCACAACGAAGTAGCCCTGTTTGCGGACATGCTCGATGAAACGCAGTGTCGTTTTGGCGTGGTCCATTCCCTTCACCAAACGCATGTCGATCGAGACAGTCGCGCTCGACGGGATCACGTTTGAGGCCGCCGCGCCAACCCGCGAGCTCGAAATGCCGCGAATGTTCAAGGTCGGCAACGCCAGCCGATCATCGAGCAGTTGCGGCTCGGCCTCGGTGGCGCCCAACCAGAACTCCTTCATTAATTGGCCGCGCGTCGCTGGAGCCTCGGCGATCGCCTGCTTTTCCGTCGCGCTGAGCGGATCCACGTCGTCGTAAAAATGGTCGATCAACACCCGGCCATTGTCGTCCTTCATCGTCGCCAACAACCGCACCAGCATCATAGCTGGATTGGGCGCCCAATTGCCGTATACCCCGCTGTGCAATTCAATTCGCGGGCCGTAAACGGTCATGTCTAGTCCTGCCACTCCGCGCGCGCCGAACTGAATCTGCTGCACGCGCGTCTGATGCACAGAGCCATCGCACATCAGCCATAGATCGCCTGCGAACAGTTCCTTGTTGGCCGAAAGTATCTTTTCCAAATTGACCGATCCAGCCTCTTCCTCGCCCTCGAACACGAACTTGATGTTCGACTTTGTCCGGATACCCGCGGATCTGATGGCATCGAGTGCCGTCATCATCGCGATGATCGTTGCTTTATCATCCGAAGCCGAGCGCGCGTACACGCGTGTTTCCGGATTCAGGGGTGTTCCCGCGGCCGGCAACGCAATCACTTGCCCGTCTTCTTCAATTCGCTTATCCCGCAGAGTTGGCGTGAACGGGGGAGTGGTCCATTCCTTCGCATCGAGCGGTTGCCCGTCGTAATGCGCATAGAAGACAAGCGTCCGGGTAGCACCCGGTGTGCGGATCTCGCCGAACACCACGGGATTCGCGCCCGGCACCGAGACCAATCGCGGCGTCATCCCACGCTTTTGCATCATTGCCAATAGTGCGTCCGCATTCTTTTGTATCCCTTCTTTGTCGCGTGCGATGTTTGGGATAGCGAGAAGCGCAGTGAACTCCTGGGTAATGCCGTGCTCATGCTGTTGCCTCCACTGCCGCGCGGCGAGCGAAGCCGGATTGGTTTGCGCCGTTGCTGCAAGGGGCATAAAAACGGAGCACAGCACAAACAGGGCGATTCGTTTCATGAAACCGATTATATCGGGGCCGAATGAAAATGCGGCTCCACCTCGGAGGAAGGTGGAGCCGCAAACAACGACAGGGAACAACAGGGAGATTGAACGACGGACTAGGCTACAGTAACCTCAGCTGCAGCGGCGCTTTGCACCCGCGACATTTCCGCGGCGTGATCCATGCCAAGGAACCGGCGACCGTGCACAGCCAGTTCGAAGCGATCCTTCACGCCGGTCTTCTCAAAGATATGCATCAGGTGCACCTTTACCGTTCCAGAAGTGATGGAGAGCGCCTCGGCGATCTCCTTATTCTTCAGACCCACGCAGACGTGATGCACAATTTCTTTTTCGCGGGGAGTCAACCGGGGCGCGCTACGGCGATCCATGGAGCCAATGGCGTGATCCGCCAGCGCGCTCTCAATCCATACGTCGCCTTGGCTGACGGAACGCAGGCATTCGAGCATCGCCTGCACCGGCACCGTCTTTTTCAAGATGCCACGGGCGCCTAATTGCAGCGCACGGAAGCAATCGATTTCGGCAAGATCGTTCACCCACAGCACCGGCTGGCAACGCGGCCAGACGCTTTTCGCATCGGAGATGAACTGGAAAACCAGCTTTAGCCCTGCGCTCTGGTCCACGAGCACGATGTCCGGGCGATGCTGGCGAATGAAGTCGAGCGATTCGGCTAGGCTTGCGGCCGAGCCCAGGAACTCGAACTCGAGACTTTCCGTCAATATCTTGGAAAGTCCTTCGAGTACGATCGGTTGTGCTTCACTGGCAAATACCCTGACTGGATTCACGTGATTACCCTTAGGTATGTAAGATCGTCGGGGGGGAGCCTATAGCTGTAGGTACTAAGTGTCGATTTATCCTGCCGCGCTCTCGGTTGGCTCTGCAGGACGCGATGCAAGAAGGAACCCGCCAGCTGCCACCACTGCAGCAATAATGCCCCAAATCGCCAATAACCCGTGTTGAATCAAGAAGCCGCCGAACGGTGGCGCCGCAATCTGGCAGATCGACATGATGGATTGATTCAATCCGAGCACCGCGCCTTGTTCCTCACGAGGGGAGGAATGTGTGATGAGGCTTGTCAGCGTTGGTCGAACCAGTCCGCCCAGAGCAAGCACCGTCACCGCTGCTGCCAGCACAGGAACGCTGTGGCAAACCGCCATAAGCGCATAACCAACGACATATGCCGCAAAGCCCACACGGTTTAGCGCTTGCTCGCCAAAACGTTTCACCATCCGCCCCAGTCCAGGCCCTTGCAAAAAAATGCCGAGGAACCCAGCCCAAGCCCACGCGTATCCTGTTTGTTCGGGCCCAAACGGCATTCCGTTCCAGGTGAGACGCCGTTCCACAAAAAGCGGCAGTCCCGCGATGAAGAAGGAAAACGAAAAACCAAACAGGAAGAATTGATAGAGCAGCGAAGCCAGCGCCGGCTTGCGGAAGTATTTTGCGTATTCTCCCCACTGCACGATCGACACGCGGCGCCCTCCAGGACCCACTGGTCCCGAAGGCTTTTTCGACGCAACAGCAGGAAGTAAAAATGTGGTCGCAAGAATACTGGTCAACGACATCGCTGCCGCTGCGTAAATCGGATAGCGGTAATCGTATTTGGCCAGGAATCCGGAGATCGCCGGACCCACCAGGAAGCCCAGTCCAAACGCGATGCCGATGATGCCGAACGATTTTGCCCGATCCTCAGGCTTGGTGACGTCGGATATGTAAGCTTGCGCAAGCGAAAGATTGCCCGCCGTGCATCCATCAATGATGCGGCCGACGAATACCAGCCATAAGTAGTTGGCGTTCGCCGTAATGAGGAAGCCAATGAAGGTGCCGATCTGACTGACGATCAGCAGCGGCTTTCGCCCCATGTGATCCGAGAGTCTGCCGAGTAGCGGCCCGGATATCAATTGGCATGCCGCGTAAACGCCGATGAGCCAGCCGGCCTGTGTGGCCGTCGCGCCCAGGCGCTCAGCATAGAACGGCAGCAGCGGAATCATCAGCGTCAAGCCGAGGACATCCACGGCCACGATGAGGAAGATGGGGAGAAGGGGGTTTTTGCCGGACAAATTCCATGATGACACGTCGGCGCTGCCTTCCGATGGTCTGGAGTGGACACTGGAAGAAGGTTTGCCGGACGAAATCACGGTAGCCGGAACACCACCAGCGATTCATTGTTGTTATCATCTCCCCCGCCTACGGCCATACCACCGCCCTCCGTGATTGCCAAGTATTGCTTGCCGTCTTTGCCCAGGTATGTCATTGGAACAGAAGCCGCGCTATAGTCGAGCCGCGTCACCCAAAGCTCCTTGCCTGTCTTCGAATCGAAAGCGCGGAAGCGATGGTCATTGGTTGCGCCAATAAAAACCAGGCCCCCGGCGGTGACGATAGGCCCACCCATGTTGTAGCGGCCGGTGTTCCTCTTGCCGTCTGGAAGCTCATCCGTCACGCCCAGCGGGACACGCCACGCAAATTCGCCCGTGCTTGCGTTCACGGCGGTCAGGTTGCCCCATGGCGGTTTGCGGCAGGACCATGTCCTGTCGCGGTCCACCAATCCGCGCTTATCCAAAATCACAGCTTCGAAGCGCGGCGGTGGGCCTCCACCGAAGATGCTGTTCTTGTCGTAAGGACTCTCGGCTCCTTCTCGTGTTTTCTCAATCCAGCCGATGGAGCCGGGTTCCATCGTATTCACGAACACGTAGCCCAGCTTTGGATCGGTCGCAGTGCCGCCCCAATTCGACGAACCGATGTTGCCCGGATAGAGCACAGCGCTCCTGGGCGGCTGGCCCGGAGCACGGTATGGATATTGCGTGTACGGACCATTGTTGTAAATGCCGCCGCTACGCTCGATGACGTCCTGGCAGGCTTTGGCATGCTCGGGCGTCGTATCGGCAGCGGTGACGACGTCATTGATTGAAAAATGATGACTCGACATCTCGGGCGGTTTTCGCGGAATTGGTTGTGTGGGAGATGCTTCTTCGCCCGGTACTTCGCTCTTTGGAACAGGGACTTCATCCACTCCGAAAACCGGTTTGCCGGTGACTCGATCCAGGATGAACATGTAGCCCATCTTGCCCACCTGCGCGAGGGCCGGAATCGTCTTGCCTTTTTGTTTGATGTCGATCAGCCCAGGGGCGGGCGGCAGGTCGTAATCCCAGACGTCGTGGTGGATCACTTGGAAATACCACTTCAACTTGCCTGTCATTGCGTCGAGGGCAACCACGGAATTGCCGAACAGGTTATTCCCTTTACGATCGCCACCCCAATAGTTCGCGGACGGCCCGCCCAGCGGCATGTAAACAATGCCACGCTGCTCATCGAGCGTCAGGGCAAAACCCCAGGTGTTCACACCGGCGCGGCCTTTCCAGCCGTCGTCTTTCCAAGACTCGTGACCCACTTCACCGGGCTGCGGGACGGTGTGGAACTCCCAAACCTTTTTGCCGCTGCGGATGTCGTATGCTCGCGTGTTTCCCGCGGGCCCGTGTGGGAACTCGCCCGTGTTCGCACCTACTATGGCGAGCCCATTGTAGAGAGTCGGCGGTGAATCATATGGCACCGTCATCTCCAAGACACCTTCGTTGCCGAAACCCGGGACCAACGCGCCGGAACTCGCATTCAACGCGATCATCTTCGACCCCGTGGTGGCGAGAATGCGAGGCGGAGAGTCTTTGTCTCCCGGCCAGTACGCAACGCCGCGCTTCGAGACAGGGTCTTTCGTCTGGTAGGTCCAGAGCTCCTTCCCTGTTTCTGGCTCCAAGGCCAGAATGCGATGACCGGATGTGATGTACATGATCCCACCGATGACGATGGGAGTTACTTCCGAAAACGCCCCAAGATTCGCGCGCAAGATCTTCCGCTCCTCGTCGGTCCGGAAGCGGTAAGACCAAACGCGCCGCAGCTTGGAGACATTAGAGGCGTTGATCTGGGTGAGCGGAGAGTAACGGGTGCCGGCGAGGTCCCGGTTGTACATTGGCCAGTCACCCGGCTTGGTTGGTGACTGCTGCGAAAATGCGAGCGCGGCGCCCCATAGGAGCAGAGCACTATGGCGAATCACGGGAGTCTGCATGCCGTAAACTCCTTCCGTACAGCGTTTCGGCAGTATATCAGCACTGCTGCTTGCATGGCTTTCGTACAATGAAAAAGTATGGATTTTTCAGACGACTTTTACCGGATCAAGAAGCTGCCGCCTTACGTGTTCGCCGTCATCAACGAGATGAAGGCAAAGGCACGCGCAGCCCAACTCGATGTCGTTGACATGGGCATGGGAAATCCGGACGGAGCAACGCCCCGTGTCGTTATCAGCAAAATGGTGGAAGCCGCGCGCAATCCGCGCAACCACCGTTATTCGATGTCCAAGGGCATTCCTCACCTGCGCCAGGAAATCGTGAAGCGCTATCAGCGCAACTACGGCGTGACGCTCGATGCGGAGAAGGAAGCCATCGTCACTATCGGCGCGAAAGATGCTCTGGCGCACTTGTTGTTCGCCGTCATTGGCCCCGGCGACGTGGTTGCGTCGCCGAATCCCTGCTATCCGATCCATCAGTACGGCGTGATCATGGCCGAAGGAGAAGCATGCGTTCTGCCAATGCCGACGCCTGCGGTGTTCCTCGAATCACTCGAAGACGTTTACCGTAAGTCGGCCAAGCCTCCGCGCATGATCCTGATTTCGTTCCCGCACAATCCCACAACGATGTGCGTGGATCTTGATTTCATGAAAGAGATTGTCCGTCTGGCGCGTCATAACGGGACCATGGTGGTGCACGATTTCGCCTACGCCGATATTGCGTTCGACGGCTACCAACCCCCCAGCATTCTGCAGGTGGAAGGCGCAAAGGAAGTTGCGGTCGAGATCTTTTCCATGTCGAAGAGCTATAACATGGCCGGCTGGCGCATTGGTTTCTGTCTGGGCAATCCAAAGATGATAGCGGCGTTGGCGCGTATCAAGAGCTACCTTGATTACGGCGTATTCCAGCCCTTGCAGATCGCGGCGATCATTGCCCTGCGCGAGTGCGAAGACGAAACGAAGAAGATCTGCGAGATGTATCGCAAGCGCCGCGACGTGCTGGTGGATGGCTTGAACAAAGCCGGATGGCCTGTGGAGCCGCCCAATGGTTCCATGTTCCTTTGGGCGCCAATTCCGGAACCTTATCGTGCGGCCGGGTCGCTTGAGTTTGCAAAGACACTGCTCGAAAAGTCGCTGGTAGCCGTGTCGCCGGGCATTGGCTTCGGTCCGCTGGGCGAAGGACACGTTCGGTTCTCGCTGATCGAGAACCCGCACCGCACCCGTCAGGCAACGGCAGCCATCAAGAAAATGCTCAAGGACAAGTAGTAGTGAATTGTGGCACGCTTTACGGGCGCGCCACAATTGATCCGCTATTTGCTTGCAACCTTAACGACTTATAGTTTCTTCGCAACCACCACGGTGATGTCGTCGGCCGGAGGTGCGCCTTCGGTGAACTTAGCCACTTCCGCGTGGACCATGTCCACGATGTCGGCTGCGGGACGGTCCTTCATCGCGTACACCAGGTTTCCCAGACGTTCTTCGCCGAAGTCTTCGTCCTTTGGATTCACGGCCTCCGTGACGCCATCGCTATAGAGGACCAGCACGTCGCCGCACTGCATGTTGACCTTGAACTCCTGGTACTTCGCCATCGGTAGAATTCCAAGGATCATGCCTCCGCCTTCGAGTTGTTCCAGGCGCTTCGGAGCATCGTCCGCCGCCCGAACCAGCACTGGCGGATTGTGGCCCGCGTTGGTGAACACTAGTTCCCCCGTCTCCGGATTCGCTACCGTCATGAAGAACGTGATGAACCGGTTATCCGGCGTATTCGCTGCGGTTGCTTTGTTCAGGCGAGTGATCTTTTCAGCCAGATGATCGCCTTCCTCAAAAAGTACTTTGACGCGCGCCTGCAGGCTGCTCATCAATAGGGAGGCCGGCATGCCCTTTCCCGCCACATCGCCCACCAGTACCCCGACGCGGCCATCGGGGAACGTCAGGTAGTCGAAGTAATCGCCACCTACGGTGCGGCAGGACGATGTCCGCCCGAAAATCTCCATACCGTTGACCTCTGGAGCCTTCGAGGGCAGCAGTCCGGCCTGGATGTGCGCTGCCTGTTCCAATTCCTTGGACATGGCGCGTTCCATCTCTTCCACTTCACTCAAGCGCGCGTGTTCAATACGAATCGCTGCGACGTTGGCGAGTACGGTCAAAAGGCCCAGATCTTCCCGGGTAAATTCACGGATCAGATCCGGGGAATCGACATAAATCAGTCCAATCACTCGGTCATTCGTCTGCAGCGGCACGGCGATCATGCTGCGCACCTTACCCTGCACGATGCTCATCTGCTCGCGCAAGGCCTTGTCGAGTTGCGTATCGCGCACCAGTAGCGACGTCTTTTCGCGGATCACGCGATCGCGCACTGTGGTCGAAATCTTGAAACCCGCGCCGCGCGCTGTGCGCGTTACTAGATTTTCGCCTTCGAGCGTCATCAGAACGCCGCGTCCGGCCATCACGGCTTCCATCGCGAGGTCCATGATCACTTCGAACAATTCCTTGAGTGGACGGTGTCCCGCCAGTTCGCGTCCCGCTCGAATCAGGGCCTGGATCTGTGGATTGCCCTGAATGATTGACGTTTGGTTCATGTCCGCGCCGGAAGGTCCAAGCACGGCATCAAGGTTCGCGACGAGCGTGGTCGCGGTGTTCGAGAAGCTCTCTGGCTGTTCGACGAACTGAACTTTCTCGCGCATTACTGCCGCGGTTGCGTCCGCGCCGGAGAATTCAATAGATAGCTGACCCGCGGTGACCCGATCACCCGGTTTAAATGGGGTCGCTTGCTCGATCTTTTTGCCGTTCAGCGAGGTCCCATTCTTGCTGCCGAGGTCTTCTACCTGCCATCGGCCGTCCACACGGGAAATCGCGAAATGCTGGCGGGAAAGGCCGGCATCATCCGGATAAGAAAGATTGCAAGCACTGGAGCGGCCGAAAGTAATTCGGTCGCGATCAATCAGAGGTACGTTTACGACTTTGCCGTCGCCATCACGGACTACGAGGTCACGGGGCGTGCTGGATGCTGTTTGAGGGGTTGACGCCACGGATTTAGCGTACCACTGTTTCGTTTAGGGGAGTTTTACAGTCCGCGACGGCACAGATTACAGGAGCACCCTGCAGCGGCTTAAGTTGTTGAAAGTCCTTGACCTAGAGGGAGAAATCGCTGACAATGAGTTTGTCACCGACCGGCCGCGCCGCGGCCTTATTAGAGGAAGTGTTGTCTTTGCTCTCTTCGCGAACTTTTACCGCCCGAACTGCCTTTTTTCTGACGATTCTGACGTTGGGTGATCCGTCTCTGATCCTTGCCTCCCGAAAGCCGAAACGTGTTCGCCTGAAACCAGCCGCGATCCTTCGATTCAAATCCAATCCGAAACCCAAGCCGCAGAAGGCTCCGACACGCGGACCTTGGCGCGTGCCCACCTATGCCGATTCCACCGAGGGTGATCGTCTCGAAGGCGAAGATTTGGTGGTACGCCGCGCAGCCGTGGATGCACTCAACGGTATGAATGGCACAGTTGTCGTTGCCGACCCGCACTCCGGGCGAATTCTCTCCATCGTGAACCAGAAGCTTGCCTTTAAGGACGGCTACCAGCCTTGCTCGACGGTGAAGGTGCCAGTGGCTCTCGCCGCACTCAGTGAAACCATCGTCGAACGCACGACGCCGATCCGCCTTTACGGCAAGACCACGATGACGCTCACCGAAGCCCTGGCGAAATCGAATAATCAATACTTCGCGGGTCTCGGCCAAAAGCTCGGTTTTGACCGCGTTTCCTATTATGCACACCTGTTCGGACTCGGAGAGAAAGCCGGATTTAATATTGAACAAGAACGCGCTGGTATTCTGCCGCCCAGCACTCCCCGTAACGGCATTGGCATGATGACCAGTTTCGGCGACGGTATTGCACTGACCCCACTGGAATTGACGGCGCTGATCGGCGCGGTCGCCAACGGTGGGACACTTTATTATTTGCAGTATCCGGAGTCGTCGGGCGAATCCATTACTCCGCGTGTCAAGCGCCAGCTCGATATCGAAATGCTCATACCGGAGATCAGGCCCGGCATGGCAGGCGCTGTGGAGTATGGCACCGCGCGCCGCATTGGCTTCGATCCGGACGAGCCGATCTTTGGCAAAACCGGAACATGCACCGATTCCCGCACCCCGACCCATCTCGGCTGGTTCGGCTCCTTCATCGAACGCGGCAACGAGAAGTTGGTCGTCACCGTGCTGCTTACGGGAGCCAAGGGTGTCAGTGGTCCGGCTGCGGCCGGTGTGGCGGGAAATGTCTATAAGAACCTGGACGCCGCAAGCTACTTCCAGCAATTGCATACGACGGTGCCGGTTGCGAAAACCGATCACTTTGGATTTGAGAATCCAGCCGTTAGAATATCGCCTCAATCTCTGCGCTAAGATCTTCCCACTCCGCGACGCGTTCTTCCAGTTCCTTGCGCCGTTCGGTAAGCAACTCCGTTAATCGCAGTGTCTCCGCGGCGCTCTTAAAATCTGAAAGCGCCGTTTCGTGCTGCGCGATCTCGGATTCCAGCTCCCCGACCCGCGTTTCCACTTCCGCCAATCGCGTCTTGATTTTCTCCAACTTCATCGGATTCACGCGAGGCTTCGGCTTTTCGACAACAGGCGTTTGGATGGGAGCGGGCTCGGCGGTTTGCGCCTGCTTGGTTTGCTCTTCGAGCGCCTCCGGCCCACCCGCTTTGCGCCAAAGATAGTCCTCGTAGTTGCCCGGATAGACGTGCACGTGACCGTCTTGGATTTCGAAAACAGTCTTTGCCAAGTTATCGATGAAGTAACGGTCGTGCGACACAAACACAACCGTGCCGTTATACTCTTTCAATGCGTCGAGCAAAACGTCCTTGGCGCGCATATCCAAGTGGTTCGTCGGCTCGTCTAGCAAGAGGAAGTTCGATGGCGCAAGCAGCAGCTTTGCCAGTGCATAGCGGTTCCGCTCCCCGCCGGAGAGAACGCCGATGCGCTTGAAGACGTCGTCTTCGCTAAACAAGAAACAACCGAGAAGTGAGCGCAATTCGGTCTGCGTGGAACGCGGCGCAGCGTCGCCGATATCGTCGATCATGCGGCGGTCCGGACTCAGTTCCTTGTATTGATCCTGCGCGAAATAATCCGCCGTTACGTTGTGCCCCAAGGTATAGGTGCCGGTTGAAAGCGGCTCGGTGCCAGCCAGTAGCTTGATTAAGGTCGATTTGCCCGCGCCGTTGATGCCCACCAGCGCAATGCGGTCGCCGCGTTCAATCACGAAGTCCGCATCGCCAAAGACGAACTTTTGGCCGTAGCTCTTGGAAACATTCTTGAACTCGGCGACGATCCGCCCGCTTGCCTTCGGTTGCGGGAAAGAGAAGTGGATCGTCTGTTCGTCGGCGGGCACTTCAATGCGCTCGATCTTTTCCAATTCTTTGATGCGAGATTGCACTTGCTTGGCTTTTGTTGCCTGATAGCGGAAGCGGTTGATGAACGCTTCCAACTGCTCAATCCGATCGCGCTGATTCCGGTAGGCGGCCATTAACTGATCGCGCCGCTCAGTCTTCTGCGCCAGGTATTTGTCGTAGTTGCCGCTGTAGAAGTGAACACGCTTGTTCCACACTTCCACCGTTTTGTTGACCGTAACGTCCAGGAAATAGCGGTCGTGGGAAATCAGCACATACGCGCCCGGATAATTTGTCAGATACTCTTCCAGCCAGTTGCGGGCTTCCAGATCCAGGTGGTTTGTCGGTTCGTCGAGCAATAAGAGGCTGGGCTTTTCGAGCAACAGTTTCGCCAGCGCCAATCGCATTTGCCAGCCGCCGGAAAACTCGTCCGTCAGCCGCCCCCAATCCTCTTTGCGGAATCCGAGGCCATCCAGCACAATGCCCGCCTGAGCCTCAATCGCGTAGCCGTCGCGGTTGCGGAACTCGGTGTCGATGTCGTGCGCTCGCTCGGCGGCCACGCCCCAACCCGGACTTGCCGGGTCCATGTCCGCCATCTTGTGATGCAGCTCTTCAAGCTCCTTCTCCATCAAGCGGAGCTTCTCGAACACCGTCATCGCTTCCTGGAAAACGGTGCGGCCCGTGAGGTTCAAGCCATCCTGTGGCAGATAGCCGATACTCATTCCTTTGGTGAAGGAAATGGTGCCGTAGTCGAGCGATTCCGTGCCGCACAGGATCTTCAGTAGCGTCGACTTACCCGTGCCGTTGCCGCCCACCAGACCGGTGCGCTCGCGCGGCGTGATCAGCCAGTCGCATTCTTCAAACAGGAGCTTGTGGCCGAAACGTTTTCCCGCGCCTTGCAGTTGGATCATTGCTTCGGTGTGTCTACTTCACAGCATCGGCCGCGTGATAAGAACTGCGCACCAGCGGTCCGCTTTCCACGTGTCCGAAGCCAAGCTCATAGCCATAGCGTTTCAGATCCGCGAACTCATCCGGCGTTACGTGGCGGATCACGGGCAGATGCTTCAACGTGGGCCGCAGGTACTGGCCCAGCGTGAGGATGTCCACCTTGCTCTGCCGCAGGTCCCGCATCACTTGATGCACTTCATCGATCGTTTCGCCCAATCCCAGCATTAGCCCCGATTTTGTCGGAATCCCGGGAGCGCGTTCCTTCACATGCGCCAGCATGTCCAGCGAACGCTCGTAACGCGCACCCAGCCGAACTTGGCGGTATAACCGTGGCACTGTTTCGGTGTTGTGATTCACGACATCAGGATGCGCATCGAGCACCAGATCCATTGCTTCATGGGAACCCTGGAAATCCGGCGTCAACACTTCCACGCCGCAATCCGGCACGCGCTCGCGGATCGCGCGGATCGTCATTGCGAACAACTCCGCGCCGCCGTCCTTTCGGTCATCGCGATTCACGCTCGTCACCACGGCAAACTTTAGCCCCAGCGTAGCGACTGCTTCGGCCACACGGCGCGGTTCGTCATAATCCACCGGTAGCGGTCCGCCTTTTTGCACAGCGCAGAACCCGCAGCGGCGGGTGCAAACGTTGCCCAAAATCATGAACGTCGCGGTCTTGTGATTCCAACACTCGCCGATATTGGGGCAGGCCGCGCTTTCACAAACCGTGTGCAGGTCCAATTTCTGCACCAATTTCTTGAGACGGTCGTACTCCTCGCCCACGGGCGCGCGGGCGCGCAGCCATTGCGGGCGCGGGGAACGGGGTTGGGGATCGATGCTGACCAGCAC
>JBEBGM010000079.1:0-6579 GCA_040081455.1 Bryobacteraceae bacterium | reverse complement strand
CGCCGAAGCGATCGAGGAAGAAGGCGATGATGAAGGCGCTGAAGACGACGGAAAGGCGGCTCCACGCATAGACGAAGCCGATGGCCATGGCGCGGATGCGCGTAGGGTAGAGTTCGGCCTGATAGGCGTGGAAGGCGTAGGACATGATGTTGTTGGAAAGCGTGAGCACGACGCCGAAGGTGATGAGGAGGGGGACGACGGTTGTGTTGCCGAAGATGGTGCCTCCGATGGCGACGGCGGCGGCGGCGGAAACGATTTGCCATTTGCGTTCCATGCGGTCAGCGAGCGCGGCTCCGAGGAGAGGGCCGAAGGGCGCGGAGATGGCGATGAGGAATGTATAGCCGAGGCTGGTAGTGAGCGAGATGCCTTGTTTGATGAGCAGGGTGGGCACCCAATTGGAGAAGCCGTAGTAGCCGACGGTCTGAAAAATATTGAAGACGATCAGCATGATGGTGCGGCTACGGTACTGGCGGCTCCAGATCTCGGCGAACTTGCCGCGCGGTTCGTTGGGTTGCGCTCTGTTGGGCGTGCTGAGAGGCGCGCCGGATTCAGCGGCAGTGCGGGTTTCGAGATCGGAGACGATGGCGTCGGCTTCTTCGATGCGTCCGTGCATGGCGAGCCAACGCGGGCTTTCGGGAACGCGGCGGCGAATCCACCAGACGAAGATGGCTCCGACAGAGGCGCCGAGAACGACCCAGCGCCAGCCATCGATGCCGAACGGAGAGAGCGGGACGAGTAGCCAGGCAAGGAAGGCGATCGTGGGCACGGCGGCGAATTGGATCACCTGGTTATAAGCGAAGGCGCGTCCACGATGTGAGCGCGGGACGAGTTCGGAGAGATAAGCATCGATGGTCACCATCTCGACGCCGACGCCGATGCCGGCGATGAAGCGCCAGAGATTCAATCCAAAGGCGTGATCCTGGAAGGCCATGATGACGGTGGCGATGGAGTACCAGACGAGCGCGTAGGTGAAGATGATTTTGCGTCCAAGGCGATCGGCAAGAAAACCGAAGAGCAGCGTGCCGAGAAACATACCGAGGAACGTGGCGGCGACGAAGCTGGCGAGGCCGGTGGTGCCGAACAAGCCGGGAGTGGTGGGCGTGAGGATGCCGCTCTTCACGAGGCCGGGGCCGACATAGCCGGTGAAGAGCATGTCGTAGAACTCAAAGAATCCACCGAGCGAGAGAAGGATGACGCGGTTCCACATGGTGCGCGTCATGGGAAGGCGATCGATGCGGGCGCTGATGAGTCCGGCGGCTACGGAGGAACGCTCGGATTGGGTTGGCATCGGTTTCTCAAGATAGCATGGCGCTGATTGATGGGGATTTTAGGGAGCGGAAGAGCGGATTGGGACGACTGTCCACGATTCACGAATAATTACGAACCACTTTGTTTCGCTACTAGCGGCGGATGCCTTGGGCGGTAAGTTCAAGGGCGGCGAGATCCATCCAGCGGTTATCGAGGGTGTTTTGCACGAAGGTGAGTTTGTCCAAGACAAAGCTGCGTTGTGCGGTGCAATCGGCGAGCATGCGCTTTGCGGTTTCGGTTGCGGCGGGAACGGTTTCCACCAGGAGTTCCTGCGCAAGAGTGATGTGCGGATGATAGGGGAAAGGTTCGGTGAAGGCGACGGGGCCGCTGTTCAAAGTGTGGTGCATTTCTTCCAGAGCTTTGTGGCCCGCTTTTACCGCAACGTAGATGACTTGTGATTGGCGGAAGACTTCGACATCGCCAAGTTCGATGGGAATGGGCGAGAAATCCTGGAGTTGTTCGGAAAGAACGTTCCACGCGTCTTCGGCGGTTCCCCGGATTGGGCGCGGAGGCAGCACGGTGATGTGCGCGCGCGCAATACAACCCGGCGAAAGGTGTTCGCGAAGACCGTCCAGATAACGGGCTAACGGACCAGAAAGATACGAAACCAAGGCGTACGAGTTGATACCAACTCCCCGCCCCCCTTTTTCATCCATCCTGCGTCTATCTTAACCGATGTTATGGAATTCGGAACACTAGACAGTTGCGTTTTGCACTAGTACTTCTTCGGGCTTGGGTTCCGGGACGAACCAACGCGCTTCTTCGAAGCCAACGTATTTAAAGATGCGGAGCTCGCCCGATTCAGCTTCGAGCACATCGCCGACTTCCAGTGCGGTGCCTAAATCACGAGATGCAAAGAACGCTGCGTACGGCGATGCGGCTTCGATGGACGCGCCGGGTTCGTAATCGCGCTCCTTGATCACAGCGGCGCCGCTGACGTGCGGAGCGAAGCGGAACTGCTGGCGAACGTGGTCCTTCAAACGGTGAATGCGATAGTTCGGCATGGCGTCTTTCTTATTATGGCCCAAGACAATCTTCCATGGAAATGTTTTGGAGGAGAGCGGGCCTTTCCTTCAGCGTGGCGTGGGCGTCGGCGATGCCCTGGGCGTACCAGCGTTCCACGTTGGCGGCGTTCCAGAAACTGGCGTCTTTCAAACTGCCGAGGGGCGTTCGGGGGCAGATGTTTTGCCAAGTGAAGCCAGGGGGCGTTCCTTTTCCTTTGCGGGCCACGCGTTGAAAGGCGCGGACGAAGGGGCGCAGCGAGACGATGGGGAATTCGGGCAGAGCGTTGAGCGCGAATATATCGGTGGCTCCGAGTTTCAACGCTGCGGGCAGAGGGAGCACGTTGATTAATCCGCCATCCAGATACCAACCGCCGTTGATGTTCTTGGGGAGCATCAAACCGGGGACGGCGCAGGAGGCGACCAGATGCTGCCAAGTCACGTCCGGGCCGGAGACGATTTCTTCCCGCATGCGGAGGAGATTCACGAGCACGACGGAGAAATCGTTTTGCAATGGGTGGGTGGCCACCAGTTCGTGGATGGTTGCGGGCAACTGGCGGAATCCAGCGGCTTGCGGGCGACGCCACAGTTCGAGGATCTCTTCATGCGAGCAACCGGCGGCGATGGCGTAGCCGTTGAGCGAACCGACGGACGCGCCGACGATGAGAAAGGGCTGGAAGTGCGAGGAAAAGACGCTCCACGCGCCGGCTTGCCAGGCTCCGAACATTCCTCCACCGGACAGGACCAGTGCGCGCTTGCTCATCCCTCTTCATTTTTACGCATCACGCGGGCGAAGCGTTTTCGCGACTTTCCGTGCGAAACGAAGTGCGGCGACACTACAATGAAAGAACGGACAGAATATCCACGTCCGCTTTCAGGCCCATCTTCATGACAAAGGCACTCATCTGGATCGTCATCGTGTTGATCATTGCCGGCGGTGTTTGGGCGCTGGTGAGCGCGCGCAACGCTCCGCCGCAGATTTCGTTTGCACGAGTGGCCAAAGAAACCATTGCGAGCTCGGTTCCGACGAACGGCCGCGTGGAACCCATCGAATGGGGCGAAGCGAAGGCGGATCGCTCGGGGCCCATTGAAAAGATCTTCGTGCAGCGCGGGCAGAACGTGAACGTTGGCGATCCGCTGGTGGAGATTGGATCGCAGGAAGCACGCGCGGATCTTGCCGCGGCGCAGGCGCGGGTGAGCCAGGCGAAAGCGGATTTGGAGATTTTGGATAAGGGCGGACGCGTTTCGGACATCGCGGCTCTGGACGGCGAAATTGAGCGCGCGAAGTTTGAGGTATCGGCGGCGCAGAAGGATTACGACGCGTTGACGCGGCTGCAAACGAAGCAAGCGGTGACGTCGTATGAAGTGGCGCAAGCGAAAGAGCGGCTGGATCGCATTCAGGTGCAGATTCGCACGCTGGAGCAAAGGCGCGGCACGTTTGTGAGTCCGCCGGATAAGACTTCGGCACAGGCTCGGTTGAAGGATGCCGAGATGGCGGTGTCGTTCGCCGAGGAGCGAATTCGCAAAAGCACGTTCCGTGCGCCGGTGGCGGGAACGGTTTACCAGTTCGAACTGAAGCCGGGCGGATACCTGAACGCGGGCGATTTGGTCGCGGGCATCGGGCAAGTGAACCGCGTGCGCGTGAAGGTATTCGTCGATGAACCGGATTTAGGCCGCGTGACGCACGGCATGCCGGTGGTGATCACCTGGGACGCGCAGCCGGGCAAACAGTGGCAGGGAGTGGTGGATCGTACGCCGACACAGATTGTTCCGCTGGGAACGCGGCAGGTGGGCGAGGTGCTGTGCATCATTGAGAATCCGGGCAAGGAACTTTTGCCGGGCACAAATGTGAACGCGGAGATTCTTTCGGAAAAAGTGGACAGCGCGCTGGTGATTCCGAAAGAAGCCATTCGCCGCGAGAACGGACAGACCGGAGTGCTGACGCTTTCCGGCAACGCGCTTGCGTGGAAGCAGATCAAACTGGGCATCGCGAATACGACAAAGACGCAAGTGGAAGGCCTGAACGACGGCGAACCGGTGGCGCTTCCCAATGAGAAGACGTTGAAGGCCGGGATGGTTGTGGAGCCGGTTTACCCGTAGGCTGAGAAAGGGACAGAGTTCCCTGTCCACGTCCGGTTTTTTGCGCCGCGATTTCCTGTCCCCGATTTCCCCCCCTCTGTTCTTGATTCCCACGCTCCTTCCCCATTTCTTTTTACAGGATGACGGGGAGAAACGGCGGGGAGTTTTTTGGGAAGTGGTTGAGTGGGGGGGAGATTTAAGGGAATGAAATGGGCGACGGACGTGCGGAGTTTGGCGACGTTCGCTGCGGTTGCAGGCGGAGAAGCGGTTGGTTACCGTGGCCGAGTACGGGCGGTTAAGAATGCGTTTGAGTGCGGTGTTCCGCGTTCTCCCAAAGTTATTGGGTTTGAGTCCCGCGTTTCGCCTGCGTTTCCGTGTTCCGCTCGCCTCACGAACCGTCAACGTTGAGCACGTGGCATTTTGGGGATTGCCGGTTTGATTTCCTCGGCCAGCGCCAGTAACCGCAGAGCGGTGCCGTGTACACGCCGGCCCGCTTCGGTCAGTGAAATCGTCCGGGCAAACCGGAAACGGTCCAACAGATCCACCCCGATCTCGCGTTCAAGCGCCTTGATGTGAAACGTCACCGTCGATTGTGAACAGCCTAGGTTGATCGCGGCCGCAGTGAAACTGTTTGTAGCAACCACTTCCACAAATGTTTTCAAGTAATGGAGGTCCACCATTCCCTTGCCTTCCACGAACGCGATCCGACGCAAATCGGCGGCGGAGGCCGGAGAAGTGATCCGGCCTCCCGCGAGCCTACTCTCTACAGTGCAGACTCGCCTCTGTCACCATTTCGGATTCTTATGGCTTCGTCGATCGACGAAATAAAGATCTTGCCATCGCCGATCTTTCCCGTCCGTGCCGATTCAGCGATGGCGTGAACCGCCTGTTCCGCTCTATTGTCAGGGATCAAAATTTCTAATTTAACCTTTGGCAGCAGGTCCACCTTGTACTCAGCACCGCGGTAAATCTCGGTGTGGCCCTTCTGCCTGCCGTGTCCGCGAACTTCGCTGATCGTGATACCGTCAATGCCGATGCCGACCAACGCGTCTTTTACTTCCTCCAGCTTATGCGGCTGAATAATCGCTTCGATTTTTTTCATAGTCTCCTGGCCTTTGTGTGCTCGATCGGTGGGAAGCAGAGAGGCGGGAATATCGCCGCCCCTCATTGCTTTTGCCTAGCCTTCAATCACATCGCCGGCGTAGGCTTCCATGCCCATTTCGGAGATGTCCAAACCACGGGCCTCATCGGCCGGATCAACACGGATACCGATGGTCGACTTGATCAGGAACCACGCGGCAAACGTCAGCGCAAAGGTGAAGGCCGCCACGGAAACCGTGCCGATCAACTGAGTGGTCAGCGAACCGAAGCCGCCACCGTAAAACAGGCCATTTGCGCCGCCGCCAGGAGAATCCGCCGAGGCAAATAAGCCAACAGAGATTGTTCCCCAAATGCCATTGGCCAAGTGAACGGAGAGGGCACCCACCGGATCGTCAATCTTGATCTTGTCGAAGAACAGAACTGCCGGCACCACGATCAACCCGGCAATCAAACCGATGAAGAAGGAGCCCGTCACAGTCACGAAGTTGCAAGGCGCCGTGATGGCTACCAAGCCGGCCAGCGATCCGTTGACCGTCATCGAAAAGTCAGGCTTGCCCAGAAGAATCCATGCGAGCACTGTCGAGCTGAGAATAGCCGCGCAACAGGCAAGATTGGTCGTCATCGCAACGTGGGCGATTGCCTTCGGATCGGCAGCCATCGTACTACCAGGGTTGAACCCGAACCAACCAAGCCACAGAACCAGGCCGCCGATAAACACCAACGCCATGCTATGGCCGGGAATCGGCTGCATCGTGCCATCCTTTTTGTACTTTCCTTTTCTCGGTCCAAGCAGCAGAATGCCGGCTAATCCGGCCCAGCCGCCAACGGCATGCACGACAGTAGAGCCGGCAAAATCGCGGAAACCCATTGCACTCAGCCAACCGCCGCCCCAGATCCAGTGACCGGTGATCGGGTAGGAGACGGCAACCAGAACCAGCGTGAACACAATGAATGATTTGTAGTGGATTCGCTCGGCGACACAACCGGAAACAATGGTGGCCGCCGTGCCCGCGAATACCAACTGGAAGAAAAATTTCGCCAGCAACGGCACGCCGGTCCAGTTGAGCGAGGTAAACACACCCTTGTACAT
>JBEBGM010000168.1:0-1649 GCA_040081455.1 Bryobacteraceae bacterium | reverse complement strand
GGCGGGTCCCATATACTCTCCGGTCGAACTTCTCGCGCGCCTCGTTGCTTTCGACACCACGAGCCACAAGAGCAATCTTGAAATCGTGGCGTTCATCGAGGATTATTTGCTGCAACACGGCGTTGGCAGCGTGCGCGTTACCGCTCCCGACGGTCTTAAAGCCAGCCTCTATGCCACCATCGGCCCTGGCGACAGCGGCGGAGTTGCATTGTCAGGCCACACCGACGTCGTTCCGGTCGACGGGCAGACGTGGACCAGCGATCCCTTTGTCTTGCGTTCAGAAGCCGGCCGCCATTACGCACGGGGCGCCTGCGACATGAAGGGCTATCTCGCCTGCATGCTGGCCGCTGTGCCAGACTTCACGAAGCGAAACCTTAAAACTCCAATTCATCTTGCATTTTCATACGACGAAGAGGTCGGCTGCCTCGGTGTCCGGCCCTTGATCGCAGAATTCGGCAAAACCCAAGCCAAGCCACGCCTCGTCATCGTCGGCGAGCCAACGAACATGCAGGTCGTTGACGCACATAAGGGACCGGTGCGCTGGCAAGTGGAAGTTACCGGACGGGCAGCCCACTCCAGCATGGCGCATCTCGGCGTCAACGCCATCACTTACGCGGCCCGTATGATTGGCGAACTTGAGCGCATGGAAGCGGAACTCAAGGTGACATCGCGCAACGACCGCTTCATGCCGCCGTACGCGACCCTGCAAGTGACCAAGCTTGAGGGCGGAACGGCAAACAACATCATTCCCATATTCTGCCGCTTCGGCTTCGAAGTGCGCGCACTGCCCGGCGTCGATGTCGATGGTATCGAGCGGAACATTCGGAATTTCGCCAATTCAAGCTGCCTGCCTGAAATGCAACGCGTCGCAGACGAAGCCGCAATCACAATTACACGCGCCAATACTGTTCCACCCTTTGCCGCCGAAGAAAATTCCGAGGCAACGAGCCTTGCACTGAAACTGACGGGACAGAACGGCACACACACTGTCTCATACGCGACCGAGGCGGGATTATTCCAAGATGCAGGCTCTGCGTCGATCGTCTGCGGGCCTGGCGACATCGCCCAAGCACACACACCCGATGAGTGGATCGCAGACAGCGAAATCAATATGTGCATGGCGTTCATGGGGCGGCTGGCCGATTGGGCGTCGACTTAAGTCGGGCTTTTTGTGCCTTGGGGCTCGAACAGCCACTGCCCAATTACTAGCCCTAAGAGCGCACCAGCTAACTGTGCAGCGCTGAAGGCAGCTGCATTTTCCGGCGCGATACCTGCGAACGTGTTTGTGAGCGAACGCGCAATCGTGACCGCAGGGTTGGCAAATGACGTTGAGGCCGTGAACCAATAGGCCGAGACGATGTAGAGCGCGACGGACATCGCAACTTTGTCGGCCGCGAAGCGCGATGACCCCAGAATTGTGATGATCAAGCCGAACGCGGCAATCACTTCTGCGGTCCATTGGCCAACGCCGGTACGTGCCGTGACTGATGTTTGCATCAAAGTCAGATCGAACATCACGTGTGTAACAAGAACACCCGTAATTCCGCCCGCAATCTGCGTCAGAGCATAAAACATTGCGTCCCTGCTTGAGATCGCCCGTTTCATCCGCATCACGAGTGTCACTGCGGGATTGAAGTGTGCACCGGAAA
>JBEBGM010000167.1:0-1668 GCA_040081455.1 Bryobacteraceae bacterium | reverse complement strand
GTGCAGCATCAACGAGGCTTACGCTCTCGAAAAAGTCGGACCAGTTAACGTCGGGCAGCACGCGCATGCTCCGAATAATGTGCCGTACACTATTGTTGGTTGCGCCAATGCTATGGTGCTCCTGGCGCACGACGTCGTCGGCTGTTAAATTGTGCCGCGCAAGCTGATCACTGAGCCAGTCCCGCGCCGTGCCAACGTCGCCGGTTCCGTCTCCTAACCTGTGAACGAGTTGCACTACGAAAGCGGCTTTGAGTTCGCCGCGTTCATCTACGATATGCGTGCACATCAGTTCGGATCTCATCAGTTCCGAACTCAAGGCAATACGATCCGCGAGGTCGTCCGCTTCCTTGCGCTGCTCGCGGCTGGTTACAATGCGGCGCGCTGCGCGTCTCAGGTTTTCCACGAGTACGACACGAAGCGTAAGTGGTAGCGCCCAGAGTTCGCCGATTTTCAGGACATCAATACGTTGGTAGGCATTCACAAAATTATGGAGCAACTCAATGTCAATCCGGCTGTCGGTGTGCGCAACAAAAGCCCAGGCGACACCGAGAATTCTCGGGTATCCCGCGAGAGGTCCATCGGCTAATTTTGGCAGTTGCTCATAGTATGCCGGGGGCAAATTCTTGCGAACGTCGCGTATCTGCTCTTCGATGACGTGTGAATTGTTGAATAACCATTCCGCCCCGGGCGTAACCGAGTGGCCCTCGGAAATGGCTTTGGCGATGCTTTGATGAGCGGCCAGCAATTCCTGCTCGTTGTCAGCCAGCCTGAAGTGCAATCGGAGTACCCGCGGTGGCTTATCAGTGATGTTCTGCGCCCGCGCCAGACTCTCACCATGCTGCTCAAGGCGCTCGCGGCCAAATACTTCTGCGCGAATGGGAATTTCACTATCCCAAGGAGGTCCAGCCCGAGTCCCAAACAAGCGCGCCCATACTCCCATTGCCGCGCAGTTCCCTTTCAAATGATGTCGGATATCAGTGCAGGGTACAGCCCGTGCCGGGGTATTAACGCCAGGCGACTAGATTAGTTCCGGCAAAAGCAAATGTTTTGCATATTTTGGTTTTCTGCAGATTTTGGTTCTCAGCGGATTCAATTCTGGAACTTGTTGCCCCACAGCGCGTTTAGTTCAGCGAGATATTGTAATCTATGTTATTGAGTAGAGATCATGGGAAAACTCACACATTGGGCCGCGACCTTTGTCGTGATTGGACTTTTCGCAGCACTGCTGGGTTTCGGCGAAGTGGCAGGCACGGCGGCTCCGGCTGCGCGGGTACTTTTCTGGTTTTCACTCGCAATAGTTGGTTTGTCGTTAGCGGCCGGTGCGGTGCGGCGCACGTAAATTTAGTGCAGCGACACCTAAACTCTCGGCTCCGAGATGCTCTCGAGGTGTGGACACACATGTTGAAACAACGGGTGCACTCCTGCTTAATCTGACTATGCGCACAAGTGTCCTGACCGTGGGCGGGGCGATGATCGACACGATCGCAGTCATCGACGATGACTTGATTGAACGCATGAGCATGAATAATGCCGATCGCGCCTATCTTTTGTTGGAAGAGGGCCGCAAAACCGAGGCCTCGATCATTTCAACGCACGTGGGTGGCGGAGCGATTAATTCGGCGGTGTCCTTCGCCCGGCTTGGCTTTTCCGTGTCGGCACTCGTCAAAG
>JBEBGM010000015.1:0-84175 GCA_040081455.1 Bryobacteraceae bacterium | reverse complement strand
CGCACCTCTCGAAGACCGGTTGCTCCGGGCAAACCCGGCTCAGCCGCCGAAGCCGAAGGGCGGCGCGCCCACAGGCCGTCCGATGGGTGGCCCCGCAAGCCAACAGCAAAGCGGACCCGGTGGACCCGCTGGACAGGGCCCCATGGGCGACCGTCCGCGTCGCGCCAAGAAGACTGGTGGACCGCGCCGTACTGGCAGTAATCCGAATAGTGCTTTCGCCGAAGAACTGGCCAAGGCACTTTAGTCTCCGGCCAACAGCGACACAACCAAGCGGCACCCAATCGAGGTGTGTTTACTCGCAATCTGCGATGCCGTGGTCCTGTGTTCGGTGATATACTACAGCGCGAGTAGGCATTCTTGCGGGTAGTTTTCATATTCGTCCGTCTTCATACTTGCCGCAAGCGACTCACTCCGGAAGTTGAGGCCACGCCGTGATGGATTTGCTTGTTATTCGTACTCTTTTTATCCTCGTTTTGGGCTGCGCTGGATTCTTCCTGCAGCCGTTTAGCCTTCCTGCCCCGATAGCGGCCCTTGCTGGAGTGGTGGCCGGTGGGCTTGTCGTCTTCTTCGAAATCCGTATCCGCGAAGTGAGCCTGAAACGGCTGATCGGCGCCGCGTTCGGCAGTCTTCTCGGAATTCTCGGCGCCTATCTGATATCTCTGGTCTTGGGGCGAGCCATTCCGGGAAGCGACCGGACCGTACCGTTCCTTGAGATCGCACTCCTTGCCTGGATGACCTACTGCGGCCTGATGGTGGGCGCCGCGAAGGGTGACCTCTTGAACCTGGCCGCCCTGGGTGGTTTATTCGGCGGCGAGGTCAGTGCCAAGACTTCCTTCAAGATCCTGGACACGAGCGTCATTATCGATGGCCGCATCGCGGATATCGTGGAGACGGGTTTCATCGATGGCGCACTGGTGATTCCCCAGTTCGTGCTGCGGGAACTGCAATTGGTGGCCGATTCCTCGGATTCGATGAAGCGCAATCGCGGCCGCCGAGGCTTGGATGTTCTGCAGCGCATTCAAAAGATGCCGCAATTGACGATTCAGATTGTCGAAGACGATTTTCCAGCCGTCCGCGAAGTGGACATGAAGCTGATTGAGTTGGCAAAAGTCTACAACTGTAAAATCGTTACCAACGATTTCAATCTGAACAAGGTGGCGCAATTGCACGGCGTCGAAGTACTGAATATCAACGAACTGGCCAACGCATTGAAGCCTGTGGTTCTGCCGGGCGAGTTAATGCGAGTGTTCATCTTAAAAGAAGGCAAGGAATACAACCAAGGCGTGGCGTATTTAGACGACGGCACAATGGTGGTTGTGGACAATGCCCGCAAGATGATCGCTCGTACGATCGACATCGCGGTGACCAGCGTACTGCAAACGACTGCGGGCAAGATGATCTTCGGCCGCTTCGACGATCGCGTTCACGCAGTGCACGACAAGGAGCGGACCGAACGTCCAGTACGCGAACACGCTCCCGCAGCGGGCACGGGCGTCTAGTTCGACAAAAAACGTTGAGCCACGGCCTACGGCACCATCGAAACTGGTCTACAATCGTAGTTCTGCCATGAACGTTTCCGTCATCCTCCCCGCGGCGGGCCTTGGTACGCGTATGGGCCGCGAAAAATCAGGCACCAGCCGAAAGCAGTTTATGCTGCTGGACGGCGCGCCTATTCTGGTGCACACGATCCGGAAGTTTCAGCAGTGCCCGTCAGTGACCGAGATCGTCGTCGCCTTGCGCAAAGAAGATCTCGAATGGGCTCGCGGATTGGTGGCCCAGGAGCCTGCCGGTAAACCGGTGCGCTTTGTTGAAGGCGGAGACAGCCGCCAGCATTCGGTGGAAAATGCTCTGGCGACGCTGCCTGCCAATACGGATCTTGTTGCCGTCCACGACGCCGTTCGCCCCTTCATTGACTCCGACACTGTGGAGAAAGTGATCGCGGAAGCTTCGAAATCCGGAGCTGCCATCATCGGTATTGTTCCCGTGGATACAGTGAAGCGCGTTCACAAGAACATCATTCGAGACACACTGCCGCGCGAAAACCTGGTGCTGGCGCAGACGCCGCAGGTCTTCCGGTTCGATCTGCTGAAGCGAGCTTTCTCCCGCGCCCGTACGGATGGATTCACTGGCACTGACGAAGCGAGCCTTGTCGAGCGTTTGGAAGAAGTGGAAGTGACGGTGGTGCAGGGCAGTGACCGCAACATCAAAATCACGCGCCCCACCGACATGGATCTGGCGCGCCTGTTCCTATCCGAATCATCGAGGCCATCGAAACTGTGAGCTTTCAGGAATTTCGAACGGGCCAGGGCTGGGATGTGCATCGCATCGCCGGCGGCCGTAGTCTGATTTTGGGCGGCGTCACCATTCCGTGGGGCTACGGGCTCGACGGGCACTCGGACGCCGATATTCTTTTGCATGCGATCACCGATGCCGTGCTCGGCGGAATTTGCGCGGGCGACATCGGCGAGCATTTCCCGCCCACCGACCCTCAGTGGAAAGACGTCGCGAGCCGCAAGTTCCTGGAGCATGCGCTCTCGATGATGAAAGACGCGGGCTTCATGCTGATGCACGTCGATTCGACGGTAATTCTGGAAACACCGAAGCTAAAGACGCATCGCGAGACGATCCGTCAGTCCGTGGCGGAGATTGTTGGGTTGCCTCTGGATCGTGTGTCGGTGAAGTTTAAGACCGCGGAAGCGGTTGGCCCGGTAGGCAGAGGCTTTTCCGCCGAAGCCCAAGCGGTTGTGACCATGGCAAAATAGCGCTTGATAGCGACGCGGGGCAGATTGGAAATTGCTTCCACGCGTCCAGAAGGCGGAGTGCCACTCCGCCGCGGATTTCCAATCCGCCCCACCTTGAACTAAATATTGATCAGCAATTTGCCTGTGGTGCCGCGGCCTTCCAGGTCACGTTGCGCTTGGGCGGTTTGTTCCAGTGGATACTCGCCGCCGATCAGGATCGATAGCTTGCCTTCCTTGATCCAGCTGAAAATGTCACCCGATCGCCACGTCAATTCGTCGGGCGAAGAATAATTGCCGAGCGTCGGACGCGTCAGGAAAAGCGAACCCTTCGTGCTGAGTGAGAGCACGTCGATGGGAGGAACTGCGCCGCTGGCGTTGCCGAAGCACACCATCATGCCGCGCGGGCGAAGGCTATCGAGGCTCTTCTCATACGTCGCTTTGCCGACGCCGTCATACACCACGTGGACTCCGGCGTTATTGGTGATGCGCTTCACTTCGGCGTGGAAGTCGACGTCCTTGTAGAGAATGACGTCGTCAGCGCCGCATTCCTTCGCGATCTTCGCTTTGTCGGGCGAGCCTGCCGTCGCAATCACCTGCGCACCGCGGAGCTTCGCCATCTGAATCAGCAAGCGCCCCGTACCACCCGCGCCCGCGTGAATCAGGCAGATGTGCCCGGCGGAGAGGGGAAATGTTGAATGCGTCAGGTAATGTGCCGTCATCCCTTGCAACATCGCGGCGGCGGCCACTTTCGGCGTGACGCCATCCGGGATGCGAACCAGCATCTGCGCGGGAACGGTTTGATACTCCGCGTAGCTGCCGCGCGCCATCGACCACGCCACGGAATCGCCCGCCTTGAAATCGGTGACGCCTTCGCCAACTGATTCAATGATGCCCGCGCCCTCCACGCCCAAAACCGTGGGTAGCGGAATCTTATACAGACCGCCTCGCTGATACGTGTCAATGAAGTTGACTCCCGAGGTCTGCACCTTCACCAACGCTTGTCCCGCCGCGGCCTGCGGCTTCGCGAAATCTCCAAACTTGAGCACTTCGGCTCCGCCATGCTGTTCAATGAATACGGCTCTCATGTGTGGTTCTCTCTTTCGATACGTTGCGATTAACAGAGTAGCAAAATGGCGAAAAGTCTTTAAATTTACATTAGGCCCGCAGGCGGCGGCGCAAGTGCGCCGTGCCTGTGTAGAGCAATAGATATGTGAGCGTCAGAGGGAAAAAAACCAAACGCGCGAGCGTGGGAATGGCGGCGGCTCCGGTCATTCCCGCGCGGAACATTGCGAAATGGAGGATCGCGTTCCAGTTGCCGCGGTCGAACCAAAAGAAGTCGGCGTTCTCGTTGATGATGAAAAGTTTCGCGGGTACCTTCGCGCCCAACGCCCATTTCCATTTCGTCATGATCGGCTCAGCCGAACAAACAATACCCATGGCGTCGTAACCTTGTTCCGCGAGCTCGGCGAACAGACGCTCGCGATGTTCGGGAGTCGGGTAATCGGAGACGCGCCATATCCGGCCGTCGAAACCAGTCGGCTGGCCCGCGTAACACGTAACCAGATCCGTCTTGAGCGTTGCGCCATAATGACTGCGAAACGCTGGAGTCAGACTCTCCACAAGATGGCGCGAACCGCTCTCGACAAGCAGCACTTTGTGGATGTCCGGGATTCGTCGGCTGAAAAAGAGGCGCAAGAGTCTATTGTAAGCGGCCTGGAAGGCGCCCTTTGTAAGCAGAGATAACTCCGAAGCGCGCACCTCGCTATACTGGCTCTTCGTGCAACTTTCCGCCATCGATTGGGCCGTCGTCGCGCTCTACTTTTTGTTTAACCTCGGCATTGGCCTTTACTACAAGTCCAGGGCAGGGAAGAGCGTGGACGAGTTCTTCCTCTCTGGCCGCAACATCCCTTGGTGGCTCGCTGGAACGTCCATGGTGGCGACGACATTCGCAGCCGATACACCGCTTGCGGTCACTGGGTTGGTTGCCAAGGGCGGCATCGCGGGCAACTGGTTTTGGTGGTGCTTCGCGGCGTCCGGCATGATGACCGTATTTTTTTACGCGCGCCTGTGGCGGCGCAGCGGCGTCATGACCGACATTGAATTTTCCGAGATCCGCTACTCCGGCAAACCCGCGGCGTTCTTGCGCGGATTCCGCGCTCTCTACCTGGGCATCCCGATCAACTGCATCATCCTCGGCTGGGTCAACAAGGCGATGGTGGATATCCTCATGCTCATTCTCGGAGTGACCAAGATTCAAGCGATTTTCATCGTCATCGGCATGATCGCGCTGACGTCGTCGATCTCCACGCTTTCTGGCCTGTGGGGTGTGCTCGTAACGGACGTGTTTCAGTTTGTCATCAAGATGGGCATGGTGATTGCGCTTGCTGTTTATGCGGTGCGAGCCGTCGGTGGTGTCGACGCGATGAAGATGAAGCTGGCGGCAATTGACGCTACACGCGGCGCGCAAGGATCGGTATTGAGCTTCGTGCCAGATCTCAACTCCGCCTGGATGCCGATGATCACCTTCTTCGTTTACATTTCGCTGAATTGGTGGGCCACCTGGTATCCCGGAGCCGAACCTGGCGGCGGAGGCTACATTGCGCAGCGCATGTTCTGCGCAAAGGACGAAAAGCATTCGCTGCTCGCCACTCTTTGGTTCAACGTCGCGCACTATGCGGTGCGGCCGTGGCCGTGGATTCTGGTTGCATTGACATCGCTCATCTTGTTTCCAGGACTGAAGGATCCCGAAACCGGCTATGTGCGGGTGATGATCGCGCACCTACCGCCGTCGCTTCGAGGACTCATGGTCGCCGCGTTCGCGGCGGCCTACATGTCTACTATTGCGACCCAACTCAATTGGGGAGCGAGCTACCTGGTGAATGATTTCTACCGCCGTTTCTGGAAGCCAACGGAATCAGCGGTGCACTATGTGACCGTTTCCAAGCTTGCGACTGTGTTGCTCACCGTCGTTTCCGCCGTCATCACCTTCTATCTCGATTCCATTGCTGGAGCCTGGAAGATGCTGCTAGTTACTGGCGCGGGCACGGGGAGTGTTTTGCTGCTCCGCTGGTATTGGTGGCGCATCAACGCATGGAGCGAAGTTTCCGCGATGATCACCGCGTTCTTGGTCTCGCTGACACTGCAGGCCGGTTACCATATGAATTCGGACGACCCGCGGAGTTTTGCCTGGATCATGATCATCACCGTCGCCATCACTAGCGTAGTTTGGCTGGCCGTCACGTTTCTGACGGCGCCCGAACCGCGCGAAGTGTTGATCGCCTTTTATCGCCGTACGCATCCTTCGGTGTCGGGATGGCGGCCGATCGCGGCGCTGGCGCCGGAGGTAAAAGCAACCAGTGCGGGTTGGTGGAACTTTCTGGATTGGATTTCGGGCTGTGCACTCATTTATGGATTCCTGTTCGGCACGGGCAAGCTGTTGCTACATGAGGTCACCGCGGGCTTCGTGCTGCTCGGCTTGGGCATCGCCGGGGGAGCCGTGATTTATTTCGATCTAAGGCGAAGAGGGTGGAGTGCGGTTACCGATTAATTTCCCGGCTGTTTTGGCGATGATGGCGGCGGCTGCGCTTGCCGTGGCAACGCCGCTCGAATTCGGTATCGCCGAGGTGAACTCGGCGATCGCTTCGCGCAATCTGAAGTGGAAGATCAAAACAGAAATCAGTCTGGATGCCCCCGAAAGCTATCGCATCGAACCCGGTTGGGGCGGCGGCAGTATTAGCGGTGGAGACATTCGCGGATTGATGTACGGACTCCTCGATGCCGCCGAGCAGATTCGCACTTCTGGAAAGTTAACGCGTACCCGTTTAACGCCCAGAACCCCGCTCCGCGGTCTCCGACTAGCGATCACCCCGGATCTGGAACAAGAGAGTTCGAGCTATTGGCGCACGTATTTTCAGATGCTCGCTCGCAACCGCTTTAACCGCATTCATGTGATTCCGCCATCGCTCGGTAGTCCCTATCGCCTGGAAAAACTGATGTCTCAACTCGCGGCGGATTACGGAGTGGATTACACGCTTGGAATTGAGACCGAGATCACCGGAGAGGCGCTGTCCCGTTTGCTCGCCTCGTGTCCAATGATCCGCAGCGTGGCGATCGGCTCGAAATCCGCATCGCGTGAAGCGGTGTTTGCCGCCGTGCGTGGCGCGGGGCGAAGAATTGCGCTTGATTTCGACGGAGTCACCACCATTTTCGACGCGGCTTCCGAGAAAGGTGTTCCGGTCGTACGGCCCATATCGCAGTGGCCGCCGAGTTTTGAGATTGATGCCCCCATGAATCCGCAAGATGCCGAAGCTCACGCGTCGCTGTATTGGTTGTGGGGCCGTATGGGCTACGACCCGAAGGTGAAACTCCCCTCTGGCTCGGACGCGAAGGCCTTCGCCGCGGGCTACGATCTCACGTTGATGCTAGGCGCCGCGGATCAAACAATGGAATCCGGTTCCGATGTTGTCGCGAGCTTGACCGAAGCGGCGGAGAATCGAAAATCGCAGCATGCGTCGGCGAAACTCACTCCGCTCGATATCGCTACTCGCCTTGACACAAACGCAGCCGAGTTGGATCAATCAGGAATTGCAGAGTTCAAGATCCTCGCCGCACAAGCAAAAGAACGGGCAATGGCATTGCGTGAGGCGTATCAGAGCGCCATCAATTCGGTGGGCGAGACTTCTGCCGAGGCTCCGCGCCCCAGCATCGCGCGTCCGCAATGGACACACAAGGTTCCATCCTCACCCACCGGCACCTCGCCGTTGAATGTCTCTTTGAAGCTGCAAGCTCACAAAGAAATTCGCGCGGTTCGCTTGCACTACCGTACGCTCGATCCCGCCAGTCAGCCGAAGGCCTTGGAAATGCCGGCATCGAACGAAGTCACATTCTCGATTCCAGCGGAGGATCTGGCCGGAAACTGGGATGTCTTCTACTATTTCGAAATTTTGCACACGAGCGGCGCGGGTTGGTTTGAACCCGATCCGCTGACGTTCACTCCGTTCTTTACCGTTCACATCAACGCGCCGCGAGTGGGCCCGAACTAGTCTTTGCGACGAGGGTGTCCTCTGTTGCGCCGTTGCAAACCCTTCCAAGAGAACCAAAATGACCGTGCCCATTAGCCGCGCTTTTAAGAAACGGATTGCAGTCATGGCCCCTCTTCTCTCCGTGTGTGTCAATGCCTAGCTTCAAGGCATCCACGACGAACGATTTTATACCAAATCGAAGGAACCGGAAAAACAGAGATGGTGAAAGGAATGGTCGGGGCGAGTGGATTCGAACCACCGGCCTCCTGGTCCCGAACCAGGCGCTCTACCAGGCTGAGCCACGCCCCGAGGTAGGAAATCGGCTCCAGTCGGGAGCGAACTCCGCAACAGGAACCAACGATCGTTAGTATAGCATTCGGGCCGGCGGTTTGCCGCATTACCTGAACTTTTGTCGGCTAGAACGGCCACCGATGTGCCCGGCGCAGCATCAACAGCGCGATCCCCAGGCAAACGATAAGGCCACTCACAACTGCCGCGAAGACGACCAGGTAAGTCTGATCGGTCTCATCTGCCCCTATCTGCCACCGAACACGGGACCATTCGGCCTGTTTCACGCTGCAACTGGAACAGCGAAGAATCGAGGCGCCCGCCAACGACAGTAAATTCTCCGTGGCAGTTCTGGCATGGGTGTGAAGTAACTGGCCCAAATTGCACTTAGGACAGCGGGACCCGGCTCCTCTGGCCGGAGGGATCTTGCCACCTTGGATCGGCATCTTCTTTTATTAAGGCAAATTCATTTTATCGCTTGGAATAGTGACTTAGTACCCCTGGATTCAGGTACCAAAACAGCCGTCCGGTTCCGTGAATCCGCTTAGCGCCGGCGACTGACGAAGGCGTTTCCCGCGATAAGATACCTCAATGGAAGGCCAGCCGCTTTTGTGATGCCGATCCTAGGGGTGACGAGGATATCGCTGCGGCGTAGTTCCGGCGCCGCGCGTACGGTCAGCGGACCATTTGTCAAATCCGCTCCGTAGTGGCGAAGGTCGATCCCCATTGCTCGGGTCAGTTTTCCGGGTCCGTTGCTGGTATGCGGCAAAGCGCCGACTGGCTCCAGTGCCCGGATCAAGACGCATCCTGCAATCCCTTCCGGTTCAGCGACGATGTTGAGGCAGTGGTGAATTCCGTAGTTGAGGTATATGTAGGCGTGTCCTGGAGGGCCAAAGATGACACGCGTCCTCGGCGTCAGGCCCGCGGCCGAATGTGCCGCTGCGTCGCCTTCGGCCAAGTACGCTTCCGTTTCAACGATGCGGCCGGCCCATGTGCCGTGCACCAATACTTTGCCCAGCAGGCCCTGCGCGACATCTACCGTCGGGCGGGCGTAGAATTCCCGGGGAAGTACAACGCCTTTTTCCAAGCTATAGTTCCAGTTTGCCGCGCACCTGCATGTCCTTCAACCGAAACGTGGTCCGCACGCTCATGGAACCAAGCCGGGTGGTGAAAGTGACTTCCTGATCGGCCAAGGTGATCGGCATCATTCGTGGGAACGCGATCAGTACGTCCATGTTCGCGCCGTTCGGGACCAGTTGAACGGCGGCGGCATGCAGGGCTTCTTTCCCTTTGATGGACAATATTGCGGTCTGCTGCACCATCTCTTTGGCGCGATCACCCCCGTACGCGCTGAGGAAGAGCCCCGGCACACCTGCGACTCCCAGGGTGTAAAAGGAGGGTACTGTTTCCACGTATTGCTTCGCCGCTTGCGCGGTGTCCGCGTCTTTCCCATACTTTGCTCGTATCTGCGCCTGGCGCATGGGGAGACTCGTCAGCCATCGGACTGCTACCGTGATATCCGGCATTACTGCGGCCGCTTTTGCCGCCGATTCGAACGGAGATTGTTGATCCCCTCCCATTGACGGTCCCGCTCCCAGTCCTTCGGAAGTACCTCGATCGAGACCTGGTTGTGGACGCGACGACTGGCTTTCTGCTGTGGAACCCGCGCCATCGGTGACCCCGCGCGCGATCTTTGCCCAGGGAGAGCCAGTCACCAGCTTTTGGATATCCTTGTCTGTCCAATCCTTCAGCGCCTTCGATTCCCAAAATTCCGCTGCCGGAAGCGCGGGGACAAGCCATGCCAAAAGCACTGCTAGGAGGGCCAACCGTTTCATGCCCGCAGCATAGCACGCAGGACAGGACTTGGCTGCGGGTGGCCCTTGTCCATGGCCAAATTTGCGGCGCGGAAAGAAGGGGCAATCCAGTACACTAAATAGTTCTGTATGCGCTTGTTCACCGCCATTGATGTTTCCGCTGAAGTCCGTGAAAACCTGCGCGTATTCGTGAGCAGGCTGAAACCACTTGCACGGCTAAACTGGAGTCCCACGGATAATCTGCACATCACGACGAAATTCATCGGCGAATGGCAAGAATCACGTATCGGCGAAATGATGGCGGTGCTGGCCAGTGTTCCGCCAACCGGTGCAATCGATATTTCCATTCGCGGCATTGGTTGGTTTCCGAACGTCTCCCACCCGCGTGTACTTTGGGCTGGAGTGGAAGCTCCTGAGTCGTTGTGTGTGCTTGCCGCAAATACGCAGGCCGCAACCGAGCGCGCTGGTGTTCCTCGCGAAGATCGTGAGTATTCTCCGCATCTCACACTCGCCCGCATTCGCGAACCCCAGCCTTTCGACGCGCTGCGCAAAGCGTTGGAAGTGACGCCCAGAGCCTCGAGCGCAGTTGTTGCCAGGAAATTCGACTTTGGCACTTTTCGCGCGGCCTCATTTAACCTTTATCTATCTGCTGCCGGCAGGTACACTAGGCTCGCGGAGTTCTCGTTGATATAAATATGCTCGGTCTCCTCGGTATCGTCATCGCGTATTTCCTGGGCGGCATCCCGTTCGGCTACCTGTTGGTGAAGTGGACGAAGGGCGCGGACGTCCGTCAAACCGGCAGCGGCAACATCGGCGCCACAAATGTACTGCGCACCACAGGGCGCGCGATGGGTGTTGCGACTTTGCTGCTGGATATCGCCAAAGGTGTCGCCGCGGTGTGGCTGACGGATTGGCTCACGGGTGGCCAACCGCTCTGGATGAGCCTGGCCGCTGTGGCCGTGATGGCCGGCCATGCGTTTCCGGTGTTCCTTGGATTCAAGGGTGGCAAAGCCGTGGCCAGCTTCATCGGCGCGTTCCTCTATCTGACGCCTCTGCCTTTGCTGGCTGTCCTATTGTTATTCGTGATCGTTGTGGCGGGCACCAAATATATCTCAGCGGGATCCATCCTGGCCGCGGCCACATTCCCGTTTGGGGTTTGGATGATTTTGCATCCACCTGCCCCCGTCACACTTGCGGCATTGCTCGCCGGTGCCTTTATCGTTTACCGGCATAAGGAAAACATTCAACGCATCCGCGGCGGCAACGAAAATGTTTTTCGATGGAAAAAGTCGTGAATCTATCTATTTTGGGCGGTGGAGCTTGGGGCACCTCGCTCGGTATCGCTCTTGCTCCCCGTTTTGACCGGGTCCGTCAGTGGATCTACGAACAGGATCTTGCGCTCCGCATGGCGGCCACCCGGCATAACGACATCTTCCTTCCTGGTTGCGCCATCCCGGATAACCTTCAGCCCGTTTCCGATTTGGCGATTGCGCTCGAAAGCGCCGATGTCGTCGTCGGAGTAATGCCTTCGCACCACGCCCGCCGGCTGTATCGCGAAGCCCTGCCTCACGTCCATTCGTCCACAATCTTTGTCAGCGCCACCAAGGGTATTGAGGCCGGTACACTTCTTCGTATGTCTCAAGTTATGGATGACGTCTTGGGCACGATCTTCGATCCCAAAGTTGCCGTCATCTCGGGACCCTCGTTCGCCGGCGAAGTGGCGAAAGGTGAACCCACCGCCTTGGTGGTTGCCTCAACGGATTCCGACGTTGCCGCTGCGGTGCAGGAGGCTTTCTCCGGTCCGACGTTCCGTCTCTACACGAGCACAGATCCGATTGGCGTTGAACTGGGCGGAGCGCTGAAAAACGTGATCGCCATTGCTGCTGGCGTCGTGCAAGGACTTGGACTCGGCAACAACACTATGGCCGCGTTGATCACCCGCGGACTCGCCGAAATCACTCGCCTCGGCGTCGCGATGGGTGCGCAGCCCCGCACTATGGCGGGATTGGCGGGTATGGGCGATCTGGTGCTCACCTGCACGGGCGATCTCAGCCGCAATCGAAGAGTTGGCATCGAACTTGCCCGGGGCCGCACCTTGATCGACATTTTGGGCTCCACGCCTACCGTTGCAGAGGGCGTCGAAACAAACTCCTCGGCGGTCGCTCTCGGGGCCAAGTTTAACGTCGATCTGCCCATCATTCAGCAGATGCACGCCGTACTGCATGGCACGAAATCTCCGCGCGATGCGATCCGCGATCTGATGGAGCGCGCGCTGAAGAGTGAATGAAAACGCCACCGCAGCCTGGGCAGTCGCCGCAAGTTATTCAAAAAAATACTCTTTGTCTTCCGATACTTCGACGCAACCTTTTGCCGTTGTTGGGGTTCAACAAAACATGGAGGGAGTAGCGGCACTGGAGCCCGATACGGAATTGATGCTTCGGGTCCGTGACGGCGACGACGAAAGCTTCGGCATTCTGCTGAGCCAGCATCGTGGTCCGGTGATCCACTTTCTGTACCGCATGGTGCAGAATCCTTCGGTATCGGAAGAACTTGCGCAGGAAGTGTTCTTGCGTGTGTACCGGAGCCGCTCCACCTATGAGCCCACTGCGAAGTTCCGGACTTGGCTGTACCGGATTGCAACGCACGTGGCCTTAAATTCGATCCGCGACCGGAAAAATGAAAAGGGCCAACAGAGCCTGGATGTCGAGATCGCGGACGGCATTGCCATGGAAGTACCCGACCACTCGCCAACCGCGGAGCAATCCTTGGTTCGCGAGGCCCGCGTGGCGGAGATCCGCAAAGCGATTCAAACGTTGCCGGAACGGCAGCGAGCCGCGGTTCTCCTCCATAAGTACGAAGGCATGGACTACGCTCAAATTGGCGAAGCGCTGGGGATGTCCGAATCAGCGTTGAAGAGCCTGTTGTTCCGCGCCTATGAAACCTTGCGCCGCAGGTTGGCGCATTTGGCGTGAAGGTGGTTGGTTGTGTTTGTGGTCATTGAGGGAAGAACAAATGAATTGCCCAATCCAAAAGAAGCAGGGCGAAGAGATCCTGCTCGATTATTGTTCCGGGCGTCTGCATCCTGATCGTACGGCAGAGGTGGAAGCTCACGCTAAGATCTGTACCGAGTGCTCCCAGTGGATCGCGAATCAAAGTGCTGTGTGGAGTGCGCTGGATGACTTTGCCGCCCCGGCGGTTTCTCCCGAATTCCAAGCGCGCGTCTATCAGCAGTTGGAAGCAGAGCCGAGCGGCGGTTCGTGGAAGCATCTGTGGTTATCCGCGTGGAAACCCACACTGGCTGCGGCCGCTGTCGCTGCGGCGCTGGTCGTCGGCGTGATGATTCGCACGGTGCCTGTGCCAGAGCCATCCAAGAAGGCGTCGATCGAGAGCGTCGATATGGATCAGGTCGAGAATGCTTTGGACGACTTGGATTTGCTGACTCCGGGGGACGGCGCGAGCCGGTTGTAGCCATGCGTGCAACAATTCACTGGGCTCTCGCCGCGGCGTTGGCCGCCGGTGTCGCCATCTCGCCCGCGTTCGGGCAAGCCTACCCTGCGGGCCCGGCAGCGAAGAGGCGGCCAATCGCTCCTTTGGCCGCAGGGCGCGCGCTCGAGTTGTTGGAAACCATGAGTCCGGAAGAGCGGGAGAAGGCGCTTGCAAAATTGCCTCCAGCCCGCCGGATTCAAATTGAAGCCCGGCTTCGCCGGTTGGAAGCGCTGCCGGAGAGTGAGCGCCAGCAATTGCGCCAACGTTTTCAGGACTTCGAGCGGCTGACGAGCGACAGGCAGGATGCCTTGCGACTGGAGATTCAGGCCTTGCGTTCCATGCGTCCAGTCATGCGCCGCCGTAGGGTGATGAGCCAGGCGTTTCAGCGCCAGTACTCTTCTGAAGAGCAGCGCATTCTTCGTCAGGCACTTGGTTTTGAATAGTTTGATTTGCTTGACACTTTTGCGTTGCGGCAGTTAGCATTGGGGCTTGTTACGACATTTCTTCCCGGATGCGTAACTCCAGCCGCATGACGCCAGAACCCCACGAACGCCAAGCGGAGCCGCCAGGCCAGGTGGCTGATGGGAATCGCAGTTCGCGTTGGGAGCGCTTGGCGCTCATCACGATACTCGCCATTTTCGCCGCGTTTACCTGGCGATCTTTGTTGTCGTTCTATACGGGCGACGACATCATGAACTCTTACTGGGCGTGGACATGGAACCACAAGTCCCTTGTCGCCGCAAATTTCCTGATCTGGCTTCCCGTTTACCGCCCTTTGGGCGAAACGATCTACCTCATCTTTTACGCATTATTCGGCTTTGCCCCCGCGCCCTTCTATACCTTCGGATGGCTTCTGCTGCTGGCTAACGTGATCGCCGCTTATGCGATGTTTCGCGCCCTGTTCCATGAAAAACTGGCCGCTTTCCTAGCGCTCGTTTTGATTCTTGTGCATGGTGCTTACATCGATATCTATTACAACGCCGGAACAATCTTCGACAAGCTCTGGTTTGCCTTCACGGTGCTCGGCGTGAACGCCTATATCCGCACGCGGGAACGGAATCGCATCTCAGTCGCCCGCATTGGATGGATCTGGCTATTGTTTGTGCTGGCAATGGATTCGAAAGAAGGCGGCGTCACGCTTCTTGCCTTGTTCGCTGCTTACGAGTGCCTTTTCGTGCTGCCGCGGTATCTCCAACAGATGAGACTTCGGGCTTGGGTGAGAGACATCGGTCCGTTATATACACTCTTGACGTTGACTGGCGCCGCGTTCGTGTTCGGGCGCATCATGCGTACCGACGTGATCCTGGAAACTGGTGCTTACCATCCCCAGGCGAGTGCCTCGCTTTGGCTGTCAAATGTCGGCGCCTATCTCGATATGCTCGGGTATCGGAAAGATCTTTTGGGTGGTGTGGGCGCTGCCGTCTTACTTATCGTTCTGTCCGCAGTCGCGCTGATTTCACGGAACCGGAGAATGGGATTTGGTCTGCTTTGGTTCGCCGTAACCATTACTCCCGTGGCCCTGATCACACAACGCCCAGGCTATGTGTTGTACGTGCCTGCTGTTGGTCTCGGGCTCTACTTGGGAGAAGTTGTCGCGTCCGCATTGCGCTCATGGCCGCTGGTGGCGAAGCCTAAAGCTTCCATCTCCATTGTCGCCGCCATTGCTGTTGCGGTCGTCGTGTGGAATGCCGCAAACTGGCCCACTGTGATTTCCGGCAAGAAGACGGCGCATTTCCAATTGGCGCATCAGTTCCGACGCGAGTACCCTGTACTGCCTGGCGGTGCAAAGCTTCTCTTTACCTCTGACTACTTCGCGCCCGACGTATGGGACATGACGATGTTACTTCGCCTGCTTTACCGCGATAAGACGCTGGATGTTCGCCGCTTGAGTGGAACTCCCGAAATGCGGCCGCCCAAAGGGGCTTCGCTCCGCTTCGATCATGTATTCGCCACTGCGGGATCCCATTACGAAGAACTCGATAACCGCGACATTGCAGAATCTACCCGCTTGCATATTTTGCGAAACTTCACGGTCGGGCGCGCTGTTTTCTTTCGTCGTCCAGATCATCCGGCCTACGTGGTGTCCGGAGTGAAAGATTACGACGGTCCAGAAGAGGGCCGTTGGACCGAACCCAAGGCCATTCTCAAATTTGACGTGTATCCAGTCGCTTCTCTGTTGACCGTTCGCTATTGGGTGGCTCCTCTCGTCGCCGAAGGAGTGGCGAAAACGCTGACGATTCGCGTGAATGGAAACGTGGTCGGTTCCGCGCCGCTATCGGAGGCCGGGGACATGATACTCCACCTACCGGTGAAAGCTTCACAGATTAGCGCGACTGGGTTCACTCTTGTAAGCTTTGACGTGGACCACCCCTACAAAGATGCCAGTGGCGAGGAGTTTGGCATCATCCTATTTGATGTTGGCTTCGATCACGTTCGGCATTAGCGCCCGGCTTCGAACTTTTCTCCAGCCCTCACGAAGCAGCTTGTTTTCCTTCGCACACATCTCGTACGGCGCCGAGACGTTCCGAACTCGTTTGGTGCCGATTCAGCCAACACCGCCGCAGTGCGAGCCGAACCTATGCCAGTGAAGCCCAAAACCACTGCACCCGATTCCGCTTTGTTTCGTGCGGAATCGGGTGGCTAGGGGCCGATCATGGAACCGCTGATTCCATTTTGAAGAAAGCTGCTATGTTGCTTTGACGCGAATCACATCCACCGAGCAGCCGGCGTGCATCGCGACCGCTTCGGAAACACTGCCAATGAGGAAACGCTGGAATCCATGCCGGCCATGCGATCCCAGCACAATCAAATCGGCCTTCCAGTCTTGTGCTTCGTCCAGAATGATTTTCTTCGCGTCTTCCAGCAGCACGGAGAGCGACTCGCTGGTTGTGACACCTGAATCTTCGATAATCTTCCGCGCCTCCGCGATGGCGTTCTGCGCCCGGCCGATCGCCGCCTCGCGGATCTCCTCCATTCCTTCCTGATCGGCGAAAGGTGGCTCAAACGCCGCTTGCATAAAGGTCGGATTCAACTCCACCACGCTCAGGACTTTCACCTCGGTACCCTTCGGCCATTGACGCTTGGCGATGGAGTGCGCTGCTTCAACCGAGCACGTCGATCCATCGGTCGCAAGCAGCACCCGCATGCCCTCGCGGCCCGGCAGCGGCATTGGCGCGCGGACAATCTCCACGGAGCAAGGCGCATTCCGAAGAATTTCCTTCGCTACGCTCCCGAGCAAGAAGCCGATGACGCCCGTCGTGCTATGTGGCCCCATAGCGATCCAATTCGCACCCGTCTCCACGGCCCGGCGAGTCACCTCCACGCGCGGATCGCCCGTAATCACAACGGAATCGGCCGCGATGCCTGCCTCGCGCAGACGCTTGGCTGCGTCATTCACCAGATCTTCGGTACGTTCCTGAATCTCCATGACAACGGAAGGGGCAAATGGCAGACGTTCAATGTCAGCCGCGCTCACCACTTCCATTCGCGTTCCCGCGGGCCAAGGCCGTGCAACCAACGAGCCGATAACGGCCGCGCTTGCGAGCGAAAAATCCACTGCAACCAAGATTTTCATAATCGACGCCTCCTGGCGTGAACGTCCCGGAACGCTTCCCACGATACTCGCGGCTCAGAATGCTCGGAGGCTTTCCTGGTCATCCACCCGAATAGGTGCAATTCGGAAGCCAATTAGATACTTTGTTATGTTGTTCTATTTGCGGAACTTGTACGCCGTTCTCGGGTCTCATATCTTCGGCTTTTGACCGAAGCGGGTTGCCTTGCCCAGTTCTCCACTCCAAAGTCGGGCGAAATTCACAACCGCACCGTCAAGCGCCAGCCACGCGCGCTGAGTCCGAGTCACGTTCCGCAAACAGGAGCCGCCGGATCGTCCGCAAATCGTTGAGCAGACGGCGGCTCTTCTTGATGTGCGTGTCCAGTAGGCTCATTTTGTAAATGGCCAGGTGTAGAGCATGCGCGCGGCGGTCGTCCTCGGCGCGTTTTGCGGCCTTGAAGTCGTCATGAACCTCGGCCAGCGCCTCTTCAATGCTTTCTTCGAGAAGCATGACAAAGTCGTGGGCGCTCTCAATCGAGTCAAACGGGCTAGTGACCCTGGTACTCATATGCTCCCTCATTCCCGCGTGTTCGCGTGCGGCTCCGGATCATCTGGCGAATGGCAGCCGGGGGAGTGGCCGCGCGAAAAACTGTACCATATGCCGCAAGCGGTGGGAAGCGTTGGAGAAACAACATTCGCAGCCATCTAGTACGGGATTCCACTAGTACAAAATCAGGCGGAACCCGGTTGACCGGACTTCGAGTACCGTTCGAGAATAAACTGCAAGCTGGGCGGAGTGTAGTTGCCGTCCCTTGCGGGAGTTGACCTTAAATGAAAACACGCCTCACCGCATTCGCCATTGCCGCCTCCATCCTGCTGGTCCCGTCATTTGGCCAAGCAGTCAGAACGCCCCCGGATCCTGGGAAGACCTCCGCCTCGGGGAATATGCGCACGCCTCCGGTCCCGCCGGCCGCAGATTTGCCGGATCCCGCGCAGATCGAGGAACTCGTTCTGGCGAATCACATCCTGGCGAGCGAAGGCGTCGTTGACGCTTACGGACATGTCAGCGTTCGCAGCAACAAGGATCCCAATCACTTCCTGCTCGCACGGCATCTCCCGTCGGGCGTCGTCACCGCGGCCGATATTCTGGAGTACGACATGGACACCAAGCCCGTCCGCGATCCCGGAGCCACCGGTTATTCCGAGCGCTTCATCCACGGTGAAATCTACAAAGCCCGCCCGGACGTGAAAGCGGTGGTACATCTGCATTCTGCCGACATTCTGCCGTACACCGTGACCAAGGTGCCGCTCAAGCCGATGATCCATATGGCCGGTTTTCTCCCGCAGGAAATGCCGATGTTTGAGATCCGCAAAGCGGGCGGCATGACAGACATGTTGATCCGTTCCAACGAATTAGGCAAAGCGCTGGCCGATACACTTGGTTCAAAGCCTGCAGCCTTATTGCGCGGCCATGGAGCTGTTGTGGTGGCCGATTCGCTCCACGTTCTTGTCGGCCGTGCGTACTATATGTCCGTGAACGCCAAAGCGGAGACTCAAGCTCTGGCTCTTGGCGGCGGCAAAGTCACGTTCCTCGATCCGCAGGAAGCCGAGAAGGCCGCCAATCAGGATGGTTTCGAGCGCGCCTGGACATACTTTAAGTCCAAGCAGGAACGCAAGTAAGCGATCCTCCATTTCCGCTAACGGATCGCTTCAGGCACAACGTCGTTTCAACCTCTAAACTGGTCAACTGGAGATGGAAACGAATGAGTGAAAACGGGATTGGAACGGTTGGTGTCGTCGGACTTGGATTGATGGGGGGCGAGTTCGCCCGCCACCTTGCTGCGGCGGGCGTGCGCACCCTCGGTTTTGACGTGCGGGCGGAACAGTTGGAAGCGGCTCGCGCGGTTGGCGTCATCCCTGGAAAATCCGCGGCAGCCGTTGCCGCCGAAGCGGATTTCGTTCTCACCTCGTTGCCCAGCGTGAAGGCGCTCGAGGCGGCCTTCTTTGGACCCCAGGGTATCGCCGATTCGAAGCACGACGGTCTCATCGTTGCGGAAACCAGCACTTTTCCTCTGGAAGCCAAGGAAAGCGCCCGCGTACGTTTGGGTGCAGTCGGCATCCGGATGATTGACAGCCCAATCAGCGGAACCGGATCGCAGGCCAAGAACAAAGACATCACCATCTTCCTCAGCGGCGATGCCGAGGATTGTGCTGCCGCTGCGCCCGTCGTTACCCACTTCACGCGCTCGGTTTTGAACATCGGGGCCTTTGGTGCGGGTTCCAAGTTGAAGTACATCGCGAACCTGCTCATCGCGGTCCACAACTTCGCTGCCGCCGAGGCCGTCACGCTTGCGGAAAAAGCCGGGCTCGATCCCATCCAGGCCGTTGAATGGTTGCGCGGTAGCGCGGCCACCTCCCGCATGCTGGATGTGCGCGGCCCCATCATGGCAACTGGTGATTTCCAGACACCCATGATGAAAACCGACGTCTTCCAAAAAGATCTGGAAATCATCGGCGACTTCGCCCGCAAGGTCGGTTGCCCCACACCGCTTTTTGCCGCCAGCGTTCCATTCTTCATGGCGGCGAATTCGATGGGCATGGGCTCCTACGATGTCGCCTCCGTTGTTGATATTCTTCGACAGATGGCCGGACTCCGGTCGAAGTAATCTCCAGGGGCAGGGGTTGTCATGAGTACGAACAAGTTATCCATTGCGATCATCGGTGCCGGCATGGGTGGATTGGCTTTGGCCTCCACCTTGCGCCGCGCCGGATTTGATCCGCAGATTTACGAACAAGCCAGTCACTTCGAGCGCATCGGCGCAGGCATCCAGATGATGCCGAATTCGATGAAGGTGCTGCGCCAGATTGGCGTCGAAGATAAAGTTCGCGCGTCGTCGTTTCAGCCCTATTCACACTTGAACCGCGTCTGGGATACCGGTGAGATCATGCGCGAATTGCCGATGCCGGAAGATCTGTTCGGAGCGCCATATCTCTGCATGCATCGCGGCGATCTACACGACGCTCTCCTTTCGGTGCTGCCTCGTGAGATCATCCATACGGGCAAGAAACTGCAGGGCATCGATGAGAACGCCAGCAGTGTTACGCTCTCGTTTGCCGACGGTTCAAAGGCGCAAGCCGATGCCGTGATCGGCGCCGACGGCGTCCACTCGCTGATTCGCGATTTCGTCGTCGGACCTGTCACTCCCATTCACAAAGGAAGAATCGCCTACCGCGCGGTCTTCCCAGCGAGCCTCCTGAACGGACGCGACATCGGCAACTCGCGAACCAAGTGGTGGGGCATCGATCGACACATCGTCATTTATTACACGACGCGTGCAAAGAGCGAAGTTTACTTCGTCACCAGCGTTCCCGAATCCGCCGAATGGTTGACGCGCGAATCGTGGTCGGCCAAGGGCGACGTCAAGGAGTTGCGCGCTGCCTATGAAGGATTCCACGAAGATGTCCGCGCCGTTCTTGAAGCCTGTCCCGATTGCCACAAGTGGGCCATCCTCGAACGCGAGCCGCTCGTACGTTGGAGCCTCGGGCGCGTAGCGTTGTTGGGCGACGCCTGCCATCCCATGACGCCCTACATGGCGCAAGGCGCGGCCGCGGCTATTGAAGACGCCGCCGTGCTGGCCCGTTGTTTCGAGACAACGAAGGGTGAAGATGTCGAGGGAGCCTTCCATCTCTACGAAGCGAATCGCAAGCCGCGCACCGCAAAGATCCAAGCCATTTCCAGCGCGAATACTTGGATGAGGGGGGGAAGTGACGATACCAGTTGGCTCTACGGTTACGACGCCTGGAACGTGCCGTTGACTCCGGTGGAAAAGGCTCCAGCAGAAGCGGTCAACTTCTAATGGAATCCACTATTCAAGTTTCCGGTGGTTGTTCCATCGCGTACACACTCAACGCCGCGGACTCGCCGAATCGCGTTGCTCTGATTCATTCACTCGCGCTCGACCGCACCATCTGGGACGGCGTCGTGGCCGAACTCGACGGGGAAGCCAGCGTGCTTGCCTATGATTGCCGTGGCCACGGGCGTTCCAGTCAAAAGCCGGGTCCGTTCACGATGGAGCAGTTCGCTCGTGATCTGGCGCAGTTGCTGGATCATGTCGGCTGGCCCTCCGCAGTTGTCGCGGGATGCTCCATGGGTGGCGGGGTAGCGCAGGCATTCGGCGGATTGTTTCCTGATCGCACAACAGGATTGGGCTTGATTGACACCACGGCATGGTACGGAGCCGAAGCGCCGACACAGTGGCGCCAACGCGCGGCGATCGCGAAAGCGAATGGACTCGCCGGCATGGTGGAGTTTCAGACGACCCGCTGGTTCGGCGATGCGTTTCGCGCCGCCCGCAAGGATCTGGTGGAGCGCGCAACCAACGTTTTCCTTGCCAATGATCTCAACTGCTACGCGTCCACATGTGAGATGCTCGGCGATGCTGATTTGCGCCCGTATCTCTCCGGCTTCCGTATGCCGGTCGCGGTGATCGTCGGTGAAGAGGATTACGCAACCCCGGTTGCCGCCGCAAAGCAGATGCATGAGGCGATCGCCGGATCAACGCTCACCATTCTGCAGGGCCGCCATCTGACACCCATCGAATGTCCGGAAAAAATCGCTACTGAACTCATGACGCTGTTCGAAAGCGGCGCAAAGCGACAAGCCGCCAACTAGGAAATTGTGCGCCGAGCAACCACCCAGACCGCGGCTAGCGCCGCCGAATTGATCGCGCGCATCGAGCGCACGCCATTTTCGCGATGGCATATGAAAGCGCGCCTCGTGATGGGCAGTGCGACCTTCTTCGATGCCTACAACGCGCTTTCGCTTGCTTTCGCACTTCCCGTGCTGATCAAGCTTTGGCACATCACTCCGGCGCAGAGCGGGCTGCTGCTGGGAGTGAGCTACATCGGCCAGCTCGCAGGAGCTTTGGGTTTTGGTTGGCTCGCTGAAAAATACGGACGCGTTCGCAGTGCCGCGGGAGCCGTCGCTATCATGTCCGTGATGAATCTGGCGTGCGCGATGGCTGGCAACTTCAGCATGTTGCTGATCTGCCGCATCATCCAGGGTATCGGCGTCGGCGGTGAAATGCCCGTGGCGGCAACCTACATCAACGAACTCTCCCGCGCGCATGGCCGGGGCAAATTCTTCCTGCTATATGAAATGATCTTTCCGCTTGGCCTGATGGCCACCGGCCAAATTGGCTCGCTGCTGGTTCCCGTTTTCGGATGGAAAATCATGTTCCTTATCGGCGGCATTCCTGGCTTGTTCATCACATGGTTGGTCTGGCGCCTGCCGGAATCGCCGCGCTGGCTGATCGCCCACGGACGATTGGAGGAAGCCAAAGGCATCATCGAAAAGATGGAAGGAGCTTCTCCGCGACCCGACGCCGAACTGGAACCAGTGACGGCAAGTCCGGCGGTGCAGCGCATCGAAAAGGCCCGTTGGGGCGAAGTGCTCTCGCCGTTCTATCGAGGGCGAACCGTTGTCGTGTGGGCGCTATGGGCGTGCGCCTATTTCGTTTCAAACAGCTTAAATAACTGGATGCCCAGCCTTTACAACACCGTCTACCATCTACCCCTGCAGCAAGCTCTCCGCGCGGCGTCGCTTACGAATGTCGCGCAAGTAGCATTGCTGTTGGTCTGCGCCATGGTGATCGATCGCATCGGCCGTAAGCACTGGACGGTTGCCGCTTTCATTGCCAGCGGCATTTTGCTCGCGGTGCTTGGCTTCACGGGCGCCGGCAGCGTGATGTCCGTGATGATCCTGGCTACGGTTGCCTATGGAATCGTAGGCTCGGCCAATGCCGTTCTCTATCTGTACACGCCGGAGATTTATCCTACGCGCATGCGTGCCATTGGGACGGGACTCGCAACATCGTGGCTTCGCCTCACCTCCGCCGTCGGACCACCGCTTGTCGGCCTGATGGTGGGAGCCGAAGGCGTCAGTTCCGTCTTTCTCATGTTCTCTGCCGTCAGCATCGTGGGCGCGGTGGTTGCGGTGAAGATGATCGAGACACGCGACCGCAGGCTGGAAGAAATCGCGGTGTAACTCCCGCCGGAATCCTCGGACGTCCGAAGTGATAGGATGACTGCTGCGCTTTTTGCGCGTGTCTCCAATGTCCGCACGTCCAAGGATCGATCTCACCGAGTTTCTGGATCGGCAGGGCGCCGATTGGTATCAGCGCACCATTCTGGTTTGGTCTTGCTTGTTGATGTGCATCGACGGGTATGACATGCAGGTGATCTCCTTCGCCGCGCCCGCCATCATCAAGGCTTGGGGAATCGATAAAGCCGCTTTCGGACCCATCTTCGGTGCAGGATTGTTTGGCTACATGCTGGGCGCGACTCTGCTCACATCCCTCGCTGATCGTTTCGGCCGGAAGCTTACCGTGATTGCAGGCGCGCTGCTGTTTGGCGTCTTCACACTGGCCACCGCCTTCGCGCAAACCGTGGGCCAGTTACTCGCGCTTCGCTTGATCGCTGGAATCGGACTGGGCGCATCGGTGCCGACCATTGTTGCGTTGAACGCTGAGTACGTTCCCTCCACCCGCCGAGCCACACGCATCACCGTGATGTTCGTCGGCTACACCGTCGGTAGCGCCATCGCAGGCGTGATTTCCGCAACGTGGCTCCCCAAGTTCGGATGGCCGATTCTCTTCTACATTGGCGGCCTGGTGCCGATGGTCGCAGCCACGGCGCTCTCGTTCGTTCTGCCCGAGTCGATCCGCTTCCTCGTGCTCCGTGGCGATCGGCAGACGCAAGCCGTCGCGATACTCCGTAAGCTGCGGCCCGAAGTGGATGTCCCCGGCGATGCCGAACTCATTCTCCATGAAGGCCATCGCGCCGGTCTGCCGGTGTGGAATCTCTTCACAGATGGCCGAGCGTCGATTACGTCGCTGCTGTGGATCACTTTCGTCACTAGCCTCCTCGGTCATCACTTCCTCACCAGTTGGCTGCCAACGGTTCTTGTGAGCGCGCACGTCTCCATCCAAAATGCAGCGGTTGCCACTACTCTCTTTCAGATCGGCGGAAGTGCCGGGAGTTTGCTCATTGGCCAATTGCTGGATCGCCGCGGAGTGGGGGCATTGGCCATCATGCTACTTACCGCTGCGCCACTCGTCTTTTGGATCGGCAATAGCCCTCCTGGTTTGCTGCTCATGGTGCTAGTCTTCTTCTGCGGCCTCTGCGTCTTGGGCGGCCAGATCGGATTGAACGCGGTTTGCGGATCGTTCTATCCCACCTTCATTCGATCCACGGGAACGGGTTGGGCGTTGGGCATCGGACGGATCGGAGCGGTGATCGGTCCGGTGCTCGGTGGTCAACTCATTGCGTTGAATCTCACTTTGCCAAGTTTATTCACCTTCGCCGCGTTGCCATTCATCTGCTGTGGCCTGATGACCCTCGGCCTTGGGCGAATGGTTTCCCGCGCTGTTAGTGGTGCGTCGGAGCTTGAACGACGGGCGGCGCCAGAGCCAGCCGGCGAGCGCACTCCTATCTGAGCGAGCGTGCCTGGAAATCGATCTTTCGGTATTCATCAAAACTGGGATGATAGTGAAGGAGTTGCTCGTTCCCTTGGCACAGCCCGTATCCGCTCTTTCCGTCCAAAATTTGCGCAGAAGTTACGGCGATGTTCATGCCGTCGAAGACGTATCGTTCGACGTGCGCCATAACGAAATCGTCGGACTCCTGGGACCAAACGGAGCAGGGAAGACCACCACGATCAACATGATCCTCGGCGTACTTGAGCCGACTGGCGGATCGATTCATGTGGAGGGTATTGATCTCCGCACGTACCGCTCGCAGGCGCTGAAATCCACCAACTTTGCCGCTGTCTATGCGCCGCTGCCGGGCAATCTAACGGTCTATCAGAATCTCAACGTCTTCGGAATGCTCTACGGCGTTCCGAGTCTGCAGCAGCGCATCTCCGAGCTCATGCAGCAGTTCGATTTGCAGCGTTTCCGCAACACGAAGTGCGGCGCGCTCTCGTCCGGCGAGCAAACGCGGGCCAGCCTAGCGAAAGCCCTGCTGAATAAGCCCGCGCTACTTTTGCTTGATGAGCCCACGGCCTCGCTCGATCCATCTACAGCGCAGGATATTCGCCTCAAAATTCGTGAATTCGTCGGCGAGTATGGCGGCGGAGTCTTATGGACATCCCACAACATGTACGAAGTGCAAGGCGTATGTGACCGTGTTCTGTTTCTCTCCCACGGGAAAATTCTGCTCGAAGGCGATCCGAAAGTGTTGCCCGCCCAATACGGAAAACCGTCCCTCGAAGAATTGTTTATCGCCGTGGCGCGCGAACCGCTTGAAGTCCGGGAGGTCGGATGAAACTCCACCGTCTCGGAGCCATCGCGCTCCGCATGTACTACCTCTACAGCGGTAGTCCCACGCGCATCATGCCGTTGTTCGGCTGGGTGGCCATCGATATCGTCGTGTGGGGATTCATCACCCGCTACTTGAATTCGGTGTCCGGCTCTGGCTTTAATTTCGTGCCCGTGATGCTGGGCGCCGTATTGATGTGGGATTTTTTCTCGCGAGTGATGCAGGGTGTCACGATGGCGTTTTTTGAGGACGTTTGGTCGCGCAATTTTCTGAACGTGTTTGCCACGCCACTGCGGGTTTCGGAATACCTGTGTGGATTGGTGCTGGCCAGCATGGCCACCAGTTCGGTGGGATTGGTCGCGATGCTCGTGCTCGCGGTCATGGTATTTGGTCTCACGTATTTATCCGTGGGATGGCTGCTGGCGCTGTTTTTGTCGATTCTTTTATTGTTTGGCATCGCTCTGGGCATCATGGCCACGGCAATGGTCCTTCGCCTAGGCCCAGCTGCGGAATGGCTCGTCTGGCCGATTCCCGCAATGATCTCGCCCTTCGTCGGAGTCTTCTATCCTCTTTCCACACTTCCGCCCGTAATGCGCATTTTCTCGCGTATTCTTCCCCCGTCGTACGTTTTCGAAGGTCTGCGCGCGTTGGTGCTGGGGAAACCGTTTGAGATGTGGACTCTCTACCTGGGGGCACTACTCGCGGTCGGTTACGTCGGCCTTGCAGGCTGGTTCTTTCAAGCTACCTACAGACAAGCCGTTCGTACCGGATTAATCGCGCGATACAGCGCGGAGTCGCTTAGTTAGCCGCTTGTGTCTACCAAGCCGCCTTGTACAACTCAAACGCCGCTGCCGAATCGAGTGGCCGCGCGCTGTAGCGTGCCGCCCACTCGGCTGCTGCTTCGTCGGCAAGGCGTGGTAGCACTTCCTCGAGCACCGAGGCATCGCGCAAAGTTCGAGGCAGTTCCGCCGCCGCGGCCAGATCGCGCAGGCGCGCGTCGAGTTCCAAGCCGTCTTCAAGGAACAAGCCCGAGTGACCGCCTTCCTGTTCCCACGCATCCTGATACCAACTGACCACGTGCGGCAGCATCAAGGCGATGGCGGTCCCGTGGGCGATTCCACAAGTTGCCGTCAAGGCGTGGGCTAACGCATGTGCCGCACCCAGCGACGAATACTCCACTGCAATCCCCGCCAGATGCGATCCCAGTTGCACCGCTCCGCGCGCCTCTAAATCATGCGGCGCACGCATGCAGCGCGTGAAGTTGCCATCCAGCAATCTCCATGCCTCGCGAGAAAAGCATTCCGATATCGGCGTCTTCTTTGGCGACCACAGAGTTTCCAGCGAATGGGATATCGCGTCGAATCCCGCCGCTACCGCAAGCTCCGGCTTCTGCGTGAGTGTGAGTTTCGGATCGAGCAGCGCCACTCGATACGTCATCTTTCCATCGCCGATATTGATGCGAGATTTCGACGACGAATCTGTCAGCCACACGTCGCTTTGCGATTCGCTGCCCGTGCCTGCCGTGGTCGGTACGGCGATCATCGGCAGCAGAGGTTTTTGCGCTTTGCCGTAACCGCGATAGTCGGCAATGCTTCCGCCGTTGCTCAAAACCAGGTTGATCGCCTTCGCGCAATCAAGCGAACTGCCGCCGCCGAGACCCACTACGAGATCAATGCTATTCGGTGCCGCGTATGCAACGCCGGCCGTCACCATATCCATGGTTGGTGCCGCGGAAAAATCATGGAACGCGTACACATCCATGCGGCGTGCTTTGAGCGACCGCGTGGCGTCGCGCACGTATCCTGCATCCACCATGCCGGGGTCGGCCACCACCAGACAGCGTGTTCCGCCCAACTCGCGGGCTACTTCACCAAGGCGCGAGAACTCGCCGGCGCCAAATAGGATTCGGGTTCGGGGACGATAATCGAAGGGATTCATCGGCTCAGACTAGGTTGTCACATTTGTGACGCTTTTGGTTGCGGGTGCGCCAGTGGAACCTCACTACCTGGTCGCTTTGAGAAGTGCCCGCACGGCATCCACGCACAGCGCCGCAACATGCTTCGATGCCGGTTCCAAGCCGCCGACGGCGTCTTCCACCGTTTCCGGCTGGATCGCCTTCAGCTCCGCGATAGATTTTCCACTCATCCATTCCGCGAGCGCCTGGCTGGCTGCGATCGACGCTGTACAACCGCGCGTCAGAAACCGCACCTGACTCACGCGCCCGTCGTCTATCCTGGCGGAAAGCCGAAGCATATCGCCACACGCCGGATTCGTCACATCCACACGTACGGCGGGCGCCAGGAGCTCTCCCGCCCGGCTCTGTTCTCCCCCTCCGCTCGCGTTGCGGAAATGCCGCAGAAGACTCTCGCTATGCATTCGTGCTTCAATTATCGCTGAATGGCTACAGACTCGCAGACGATGCAGGAGGGCACAAACGTCCCAAGGAAAATTGTCGAAGTGGTGGCCGCCGTCATCGAACGCGATGGCCTGATATTGATTGCCCAGCGCAAACCCGGCGGGCGCCACGCACTGAAGTGGGAATTCCCCGGAGGCAAGGTCGAACCCGGCGAAGATCCCCGCGACGCCATCGCACGCGAACTTCGCGAGGAATTGGGAATCGACGCGCTAGTCGGCCCGGAGATCGAGCACTACGACTTTATCTACAGCGGTGGGGAGTCCATCACCCGCTTGTTCTTCTTTCAAGTCACCAAATTCACCGGCCAAATACAGAACCTCGACTTTGCACAAATTGCGTGGGTAAAGCGCGAAGCGTTACCTGATTACGATTTTCTGGAAGGTGACGTGGACTTCGTCCGGAGACTGGCAGAAAGGTGAGTGCCGGAGGTTGTATCGGGGCAGCGCGCCGCCACTGCCCCGTTTCGATAGAATTACTTCTCGCCGCCCGGAGCGCCCGTAAACGACGTCCCCAGGAACAGCTTCTTGCCATCCGCGAACGTCACGTCACGGCCGTTCGCACGATTCGATCCGTCTTTGGCCTGATAGCCGTCCACCAAAAGTTCCATCCCGGCCGTGACCGAGTTCTTCGTGAATCCCTTACGCAGTAGCGTATTTGGACTGCCGCACTCCACCATCCACTCCGTGCTTTTGCCGGAATCGTCTTTCACCGCAATGTGAATCCAGGCATGTGGATTAATCCACTCCATTTTGGTCACGGTGCCGCGCAGCTTCACGGCCTTGTTCGCGTCGAACTCCGCGGCGAAAGCGTGGTGCGCCCAAACCGGAGCGGCGGCCATCACTAGACCGGCACCCAGTATGCATGTCGATAGGATCTTCTTCATCATTCCGTTCCTTTCGGATCTGAAAGTTCGCCCTTGATCTACTTCGCCTTCATCGCCGCTTCTTTTTCTTTCACGCGCTCGCCGGAGAGAATACCCGAAAGACCGTAATTGCCCTCGTGGCATGCGTACTCAAAAATCGGGCCGACCGCCTTTTCCATTGGTAATTCGATTGTCCAGGGCTTGGTGTACACGGTCGGATCCGTCACTGTTGCTTGATACGTGATCATGTCCGCGGCCGTGCGTGTGAAGCGTTCCGTCACGCGCAGGTTTTCGTCCGTCATGCCGTCGTACTGTGTGCCGAAGTGACTATGATCGTTGAATCGAATATTCGACGATTCAATTATCAGAGTCTCGCCTTCCCAGTGACCCACCGATTCGCCCATCCACTGCGCGACGTCTTTCGGTAGTTTCTCGCGCCTGGTGATCGGCACCGTTCGCGTCTGATGCGCCATCTCCGAATAGATCGTCACATAGCCCGGCGTCTGGATGATCTGATAGAGGTTGTTGTAATTCCCCGGCACCAATGGCGGACCCGACTGCGAGAAGAATAGGCAGCGGTCGAATAATTCACGATCCTCGGCTGAGTTGCCTGGATTCGCGGCAAACCATTTGTGGAACTCGTCATACTTCTTCTGCGCCTCGGGAGTGAAGGGAGGGAAGCGGCCATCCGCCGGATCAATGACACGTGACGTGCGTTTGTTGCGAGCTAGGTGCGTACCGCGATCGAACCAGCCGTCGTTATAAGCGCGCGCCAAATCCTGGGTGGCGCCACCATCGCGTCGGTCGCGGTCCAGGTCGTTCATCCGCCTTTTCTCGTACTGCTTGATTTCCTCGTCGGTATAAAACGCTTTGGTGCCGAGTTCCTTGGGACGCTCCAAAGGCGTGATGCTCGCCGTATCCCAGATGCCTTGCAGATCCGGCTGTCCATCGGGAGTGCGCGGAGCAACGTAACCCTTCGCCGTTGTGGTTTTCGCCGCCGGTGCCGTTGCGGGTTTGGCCGCCACCGCGCCAGATTGGGCCACCATCGGAACCGCCAGTGCTAATAGCACTGCCAGGCTCATTAAAAATCGCAAACTCCGCATCGATACCTCCTTGGTTTTCTGCTCGGGACGTTTCGCTGCTACTTCGAAATCGGTTTGGCGCTCGGCACGCGGCGGAGATGCCCGTACAGCATCTCTTCGGTGAACTCGGCGCATTTAAACTCCATCAGACGAGCATTCTTTTCCACGTGCTTGTAAACCGGCATGGCGATCTTCCATGGCCGAGAGAAAACATTTGTGTCCTCCAGCGTCGCCTCATAGTTGATCTGGTTGGCGTTTGCGAGCGTGTAGCGTTCGACGACATGTAGCGCATCGCTATGGTAATTTCCGCTGCGGTCCAGCCACGTCTGGTCATTAAAGCCCTTCACGTCGATCACTAACGTGTCGCCTTCCCAGCGCCCGTTCGACCACCCCATCCAGCTATCGACGGGAGCCTCGCTCGGCTTGCCCATATTGATCGGCCGAGCCGCGTCCCCGAATTGGTAGGAAATCAGAATCGCTGTTGGGCTCTGTACAATCTGAAACGGATGCGGCAAATACGTCGCTCGCGGAACACCGGGCATGTAGCACTTAATCTCCGGATCATCCGTCCAACGCGCCGCGCGATTCTTGTTCCTTTGTTCCAGCGCCTTTGGCAAATAGGGAATCTCGCCGCCTTCAACAACGCCAATCCCCGGAGGCACGGAAAGCAGCGCGCCAAACGCCGCCGGACCCTGGCTCGGGCCGTGCGTCTGCAGGTCCCAGTTTGCCGCGTTCGCCACCTGCCAGATGCCGTTCAGGTTCGGTTTGCCGCTCGCGATGCGGGGAAGCCCGGTCGAGGTCTGCGCAAGAGAGGCACTCGCTGAGGCGAGAAATACTACTACTCCGAAACACGCGGCAATACCACGGGCTCTTTTAGCACTACGCACCACTCGCACCTCCTGCCAGACTTGGGCCTTCGTTTTACGAACGACGAGCGGACTCCCGCCGTCGGAGCCATGTGACTGGAATATCATACTCCATTTGCCGCAAGATGGCGCGTGCCGGACCCGCCAAGGTGGCTCCAAATCCGCCGGAAACATTCGTACCAGGACCGTCAAGAATTCCTGATAGTACGGAGGTGCGAGTCTACATGGACAAGTAGACTCACTCGATTTTGTGACTACTGCACAATAGTCACGCTGCACTTTGCGCTCTAATCTAGACCCACGATGCAGCTACTCAAAGTCATCCCCGGCCGCAACCGTCATCGCCGGGGCAACGTGATGGTGGAGTCGGTGTTCACTTTCTTACCCATGTTTGCGTTGATTCTCTTTTTTGCCGACATCGGCATGATGCTGTTCCGCTGGACTACCTTGCAGAACGCGGTCCGCGAAGGATGTCGCTACGCTGTGACGTTCCAGACCAGCCCAGGCAAAGGTCAGGATGCCTCCGTCGCGGAGGTCGTTCAGCGCTACGCCTTCGGCTTAGTGAAGACCACCGATAATCCGCAGCGCATTCATGTGGATTATTTCAGTCCCGCGAATCCCAATACTCCCATTAATTCCGGCGGGAACGTCCCTGGCAATGTAGTCGAGGTGTCGGTGCAGGGGTTAAATCTCTCCTGGATGTTCCCCTTAAGTGGAACATTCGCCAGTCCCTTTTACGCCTCGGTGCCATTACAGCTCACTGTGCGCTCCTCTGACATTCTCGGAGGGCGTCCTGCCGGCACCGTGACGATCGCGCGCTAATTTCCACGAGGTAAGAACGTGAAGAGTTTTCCCAAATCCAATCAACGCTCCGAACGCGGCAATGAGGTGGTGGAGTTTGCCTTTGTCGCCATCATGTTTATTCCCCTGATTCTCGGCTCCTTCATGGTGGGCATGAACCTGGTGAAGTCGATTGCCGTCAACCACGTGGTACGCGATTTGAACAACATGTACATTCACGGAGCGGATTTTTCGGTCTCCAGTTATCAGCAACTCGCGTTGCGCCTGGCTTCGGGTGTCAATCTCAAAGCGCCGGTTTTCCCCACGGGTTCCGGCAATCTCCGCGCGAATACCGGCAACGCAGGCGATGGCCTCATTTGGATCACACAGTTGATGTACGTCGGCGGCACGAATGAACCCACGTGTACCTCAGTCGGTTCCAACAACTGCTCCAATCACGATAGCTTCGTCTACACGCAGCGCATCATTTTCGGAAACTCCGCTTTGCTGCAGCAAAAACAAAGTACCCTCGGCGACGCCGCGACGGCGAACATCAGCAACTCCGGCATCGTTCAAAACTACCTGACGGACTCGGGAGCCCGTCTCCCATCCGCGGCGCAGTCCGACATGCGCAATCTGTGGATGAACACGGCGAACGGCCGCCAACCCCTTGCCGACGGGCAAGTCATCTACGCCGTGGAAGGCTACTTCCAATCGCCATCGCTCGCAGTCGGCAGCACTCCCGCCAAAGGCGTCTACGCGCGCTACTTCTTCTAGTCATTCATCGGAGACCCGTATGAAAACGAATTGTAATCGGAAAGATCGCGGTGTTGCCCTGATTGTGGGAACCGCGGCGCTCGTGATGATCATCCCCGCGGTCGGCCTTGCCGTCGACGTGGGTTATGACTATGCCGTGAAGTCAAAGCTTCAAGCGGCCGTTGATGGCGCCGCGCTCGCGGCCGCCCGCGGATTGTCCCTGGGCCAAACCACGGATGCGCAGGCCGCCAGCGCCAAACAGAATGCGGTCAACTGGTTCTATTCCAATCTTCCACCAAACGATTGGGCCACAAAAAACACGCAGATGGATACGTCCGACCAGCACGTGCTGGTGTTTGACGATCCCACCAATCCTCAGGTGCGCAACGTCACCGTCACGGCGGAAACGTCAGCTCCCACCTGGTTCATGCGCTGGTTCGGGAAGGAGGCCACCGTCATTCGCGCCACCAGCAATGCATCCCGCCGCGATGTGGTGGCGATGCTTGTGCTGGACCGTTCCGGTTCCATGGGTGGTTCTTGCAGCGCGCTCATCTCGGCCGCGAAGCAGTTCACCGGACAATTCGCCGCCGGCCGCGATCAGATCGGTCTCGTTACTTTCAGCGACGGTGTTGCCCCGGTGATCGCTCCGTCCACATCTTTCCAAACGACGCTCGGATACTCAAATTCCATGGGTAGCGCAAATGGAGCCCTCGATACCATCAAATGCAACGGCAGCACTGGCACGGCCGAGGCCGTTTCGCTCGGATATAACGAACTCTACAAGAAAGCTCTGCCCGGCGCGCTGAATTTGGTTGTTGTGGAAACTGACGGTCTGCCCAACACCGCGGTCTACAACTGGTGGGATGGCTCCAGCTCCGGGATCTCGGCCTCCAGCGGCTGCAAGGACGCGAATAACAAAACCCGTGCCGCCGGTGGTTGGTCCACGGCCAGCAGCGGCCGCCAGTGGTTCGCAGGACAGAACCTCAGCTCCGGCGGCAGTTCCTTCATCCCCAATATTTCAGCGGGAACCATCGGTGCGATCAGCGCATCCGATCCGCCGAACCGCACCATGACCGTGCTTCGCAATCCGCTTCAGGTGTCGCATGCAACGACAAACAATACAGTGAACATCACGGGCACCGCCCCGGGATGCACCTTCGCCAATAGCACTTCTTCCAGAATCTCTGACTTCTCCTGGATGCCCTCCACCGACGTCTACGGAAATGCGATCAACCCCTCCGGCGCCTACAAATCGGTGACCACTACCAACGGCAAGATCGCCGTCACTGGCGATACGAACACGGATTGGTCCAATATCCGCAACGCGGCCTTGAACCTGACGGAAAACGCCGCGTACCGCGCCCGCACGAACTCAACCCTGCCCGTCTACGTCTTCACCATCGGCTTCAGCAGCGCGGTCGATAACGTCCTGCTGCAGCGCATGGCGAACGATCCCGGCTGGCTCACCAGCCCGGACTGTGTGAACTCCGGTGAATGCATTACCTTTAGTGATCAGCCGCAGGGCCGCTACGTCTTCGCTGCAAACACACAGGAGCTGATGCAAGCCTTCCTCTCGCTCTCGTCGGAAGTACTTCGTCTCAGCCGGTAACGCCGTCGGGAAACAACGGCCGGCCACCCACTCTGGGTCTTATACTGAGGGTGAGCGCCGGCCTCGCCGGTCAACGAACCGTGTTTCCCAAACTCATCGATTTCGGCGAATACTTCCTCCCCACCTACGGCGTGTTGGTGGCCACCGCTTTCCTCGTCGGCCTTTGGATCACCCTGCAACTCGCGCGCCGCACAGGACTCAATGGTGAACTCGTCACCAATCTGGTCGTCTACTCCGCGCTGTCTGGGATGTTGGGAGCGAAGATCCTGATGATCCTCTTCGATTGGGATCACTTCAGCCAGAACCCCGGTGAGATTTTTTCTTTGGCGACGCTGCAGGCCGCGGGCGTCTACCAAGGCGGGCTGATTCTCGCGATCATCGTCGCGTTCTTTTATCTAAGGACGCAAAAACTTTCGTGGCTGCCCACCTTCGACACCTTCGCCCCAGGCATCGCGATCGGCCACGCCATCGGCCGCATCGGTTGCTTTGCCGCTGGATGCTGCTGGGGGGAGCGATGCGATCTGCCGTGGGCCGTCACCTTTCGCAACCAAGCCGCGAATGCGCTCACCGGAGTGCCGCTGAACATTCCCATACACCCGTCTCAGCTTTATGAAGTGGCGACGAACATCCTGCTCTTCGCCTATCTCTGGTGGCGCTTCGGCAAGCCCCACCGCACGGGAACCATCATCGGTCAGTATTTGGTTTTCGGCTCCATCGCACGATTCCTGATCGAATTCACGCGCCACCACGAACAAGCTCTGCCCTTCGGGCTGCCCTTCTCGATCACACAATGGATTGCACTGGGATTGGCACTGCTGGGAGTTGGGATTTTGATGATGCCGAAGAGCACGGATTCCGCCGGAACGCAGAAGCCTCTGGTGCCGGTAGCCAGTTAGCTCAGCCCTAACCATGATGAACCGGCGAATTGTTGTTGCGTTGATTGTTGCGACACTACTTTGCGGGCTGACCACGTTGGTTGGAACGATATCTTCAATTTCAGACAACCCAGTTGCTGGATTGCTACAGAAGTGTGTCATGGTACTCTTGATCCCTGGCTTGATACTATCCGCGGGAGTCAGCGGGAATGTCCACGCATTTTCACTCGGTTATGCTGCGGTGATCAATGGGGTCTTGTACTTTGCGGTTAGCTGGTTCCTACACCCACTGTGCTTAAGAATGAGTCGTCGTTGGTATCGGTAGCAAGAGAGCAAAGAGTCAGCATCGACATCCTGACTCCTGACTCCTGACTTCTACCTTCCGAACGGCATCCCCATCGGCAGCTTCATCTTCGCCAGCCTTTTGCCCAGGAAGCTTCCCGCGCCCGCGCCGGTGATGCTCTTCATCATCTTGCGCATCTGGGCGTACTGCTTCAGCAGGTTGTTCACTTCCTGCACCGAGGTCCCGCTGCCTTTGGCGATGCGCTTGCGGCGCTGGCCGTTGATCATCATGTGATTGGCGCGCTCTTTGGGCGTCATTGAATCGACAATGGCGATCAAACGCGTGATCTCCTTGTCGTCGATCTTCACATTCTTCAGATCCTTCATCGGCCCCAATTGCGGCATCATGCCGAGGATGTTTTCGAGCGGCCCCAGCTTGCGTACCTGCTTCATCTGATCGCGGAAATCGCCAAGCGTGAAATCGTCCTCGATCAGCTTGCGCTGCATCTCTTCGGCTTGCTTTTGATCGATGGTCTCCTCGACCCTCTCAATCAGGCTCAGCACATCGCCCATACCGAGAATGCGTTGCGCCACGCGATCGGGGTGGAACGGTTCCAGAGCGTCGGACTTTTCGCCCACACCAACAAACTTCAGCGGCTGTCCGGTCACCGAGCGAATCGACAGCGCCGCGCCGCCGCGAGCATCGCCGTCCATCTTGGTGAGGATCACGCCTGTAATACCCAAGCGCTTGTGGAACTCGTCCGCCGATTTCACCGCGTCCTGGCCGGTCATCGCGTCGGCGACGAACAGGATTTCCGTCGGGTTCAGCAGATCCTTCAGCTCGGTCAGCTCCGTCATCAACTCTTCGTCGATGTGCAGGCGGCCCGCGGTATCCACAAGAATCACGTCGCGTCCGGTTTGAATCGCTTCCTTGCGTGCGGAGCGCGCCAGTTCAATCGGCTTGGTCTCTTCCGGAGTGCCTTCGTAAATCGGCACCTTCAGATCCTTCGCCAGCACAGCCAACTGCTTGCGCGCGGCCGGCCGGTAAACGTCCACCGATACCAGAATCGGCGAGTTGCCGTTCTTCGTCAGATAACGCGATAGCTTCGCGGTGGAGGTCGTCTTACCGGAACCCTGCAGACCCACGACCATGATTACCGTCGGCGGTTCATTGGCAAAGCGCAGCTTCGCCTGATGCACGCCGAGCATCTTGACCATCTCGTCGCGGACAATCTTCACCACCTGCTGCGACGGGGAAAGCGCGGTGAGCACCTCTTCGCCCATCGCCTTTTCCTTCACGGCCTCAATGAATTGCTTGGCCACGCGGAAATGGACGTCGGCTTCAAGCAGCGCCACGCGAATTTCGCGCAACGCCGTCTCCATGTTTTCCGCCGTGAGCTTGCCCTCGCCGCGGAGGTTCTTGAAGACGCGCTGTAATTTATCGCTGAGATTATCGAACATGAGGTTAATCGAACCTAAGGTCTAACGATTCCCGGAGGGAAACTGCAAACCTCAGTTTAGCGCGGTCCCACCACCCAAAGCCGCGCCCGGCGCGGTTTTCGCCTTGTGGAATAATGTCCACATGCCACGCGCACTGCTTCTGCTGCTGATCGCTTGCGTCACCTCCTTCGCGCAAAATCTGCCCGCGACCCTCGCGCCTACGGGCACCTTGCGTGCGGCGTTTCTGGGCGATAACCCCGCGCTCGGGCGTGTCGACGCAAAGACCGGCGCCGTCACTGGACCCGTTGCCGATATCGTCAAGGAAATCGCCCGCCGCGCCGGTGTGCCGTATGAGTTGATCGCCGCCTCAGGTGGCCGAGACGTGATGAACCGGGTCAAGGCCGGTACCGCCGATCTTGGTTTCCTCGCCTATAACGCAGGCCGCGCGATGGAGGTGGATTTCTCGACGCCGTGGCTGATGATGCCGAACACGTATCTGGTTACTGCGAATTCACCCATTCAAAAAGTGGCGGATGCCGATCGCGCGGGCGCTCACATTCAGGCTGTCAAAGGCGACACGCAGGATGTATATCTAAGCGCCAATCTGAAGAACACAAAAGTGGATGCTATTGCCGACATGCCGGCTCCGGATGAACTCGAAGCGCAACTGACGGGCGGCAAGATCGACGCCTTCGGATTGAACCGCCAGCGCGCCGTCGAAATCGCGGCCACGCATCCGAAGCTGCGCGTCGTCTCCGACAACTTCTTCCTGGCGGGCCAAGCTGTCGCGATTGCAAAAGGCAACGCCGCGCGTCTGGATGTTCTCAATAAAATGCTCGACGAGATTCTTGCCGCCGATTTCGTGAGAGCGTCCATCGAGCGCGCCGGATTAAAGGGTGTGGAATCCGCCAAGCCTCGTCAGAAGTAAACGCAGCGTCCTGGAAATGCAGAATCTAGAAATCGCCCGGCGTTTGCACGAAGTGGCCGACCTACTTGAGGCCCAGGGCGCGAATCCATTCCGCGTGGGCGCGTATCGGCGTGTGGCCGAAAAAGTACATCACCTGCATAAGCCGCTCGCAGAAATCTATCGCGAGCGCGGCGACCAAGGCTTGCACGATGTCACTGGAGCGGGCGAGCGCCTCACGGTAGCCCTGCGCACCATGGTCACCACGGGCCGGTTGCCCATGCTCGACCGCTTACGCGGCGAGGCGGACCCCGAAGCCGTTCTCGAATCCGTGCCCGGCATCGGGCCCGCCCTAGCCGAACGGTTGCATCAGGAGTTCGATATCGATTCGCTCGAAGATCTGGAAGCCGCCGCGCATGATGGCCGCCTCTCCGATCTCGCGGGCATCGGCAAGAAAAAGCTCGAAGGCATCATCGATACACTCGCGACGCGCCTGGGCCGCATCCGTCAGGATTCGGCCGCGCATCACGGCGATCATCCTTCCGTTGCCGAACTGTTGGACGTGGATCGCGAATACCGGGAGAAAATCGCTTTGGGTGCATTGCCCAAGATCGCCCCACGCAGATTCAATCCCTCGGGCGAAGCGTGGTTGCCGGTACTGCACACGCATCGCGGCGACCGCCACTACACTGCGCTGTTCTCCAACACCGCGCGAGCGCATGAATTTCACGCGACCCACGATTGGGTGGTCCTCTATTACGACGGCCGCATGGACGAGCACCAATCCACCGTCATCACCGCGCATCGCGGTCATCTCACCGGCAAACGAATCGTGCGGGGCAGGGAAGCCGAGTGCGAAGCGTACTATGCGCACCCATCGGAACAGTAGCGGCGCGTCAGGCCTTAATACATTCCGGTGATGACCCCGCGCTCGTCAACGTCCAGGTGCACCGCCTGGGGATCTTTGCCTAATCCCGGCATCAACACCATCTTGCCCGCGACCGCAATGAGGAAGCCCGCACCCGCAGCGAGGTGAATATCGGTGATCGTCAGTGTCCATTCGGTGGGAACGCCCGTTCGTTTTGGGTCGTCTGAAAGCGAAGCCTGTGTTTTCGCGATACACACCGGCAGCCTTCCAAAGCCTAGCGTTTCGAAGTGGAGCAATTTTTCCTGAGCCGCCGCTTCAAATCGCACCCCGTCCGCGCCGTAGATTTCGCGTGCTATCCTCTCAATCTTTTCCGTCGCAGGTGCATCCGCCGGAAAAAGCGAGCGCACCTCCGCCGGTGCGCCCGAAGATACTTCGATGACTTGTTGTGCAAGATCCACCGCGCCATCGCCTCCTCGAACGAATCCGTCGGTGACTGCGAACCGAACCCCGCGCTCTTCGCAATGCGCGCGAACCGCATCCACATCCTCATCGGTATCGCCCGCAAACCGGTTCAGCGCAACCACCGCGGATACGCCGAACTTGGCAAGATTTTCCAGGTGCCGGTCCAGATTCGCAAATCCGCGCGGGTCACTTTCGGAAGCCTGTGCGCGCAGAGCACGCACAGAAGCCACCACCACGGCCGCCGCAGGGCGAAGCCCCGTTGCAGGCATCACGATGTCGAAGTATTTTTCCGCACCCAAGTCCGCGGCAAAGCCGGTTTCATTCACCACAAAATCAGCCAAGCCGAGCGCCATCTTCTGTGCGAGCACACTACACGTCCCGTGCGCGATGTTGCCGAATGGCCCCGCATGAATTAGCGCCGGAGTGTGTTCGCTCGTCTGCACCAGGTTTGGCAGGATGGCGTCGCGCAACAGCACCATCATCGCGCCCGTACACTGTAAATCCTTGGCCCGCACCGGGCTGCCGTCTTTTCGAAATCCGATCACGATCCGTTCCAGCCGCTGCCGCAAGTCTTCGCGTGAGGATGCCAGCGCCAAAATCGCCATGATTTCCGAGGCCGCCGTGATAACGAATCCCGATTCGCGCGGAAGGCCGTTCGACTTCCCGCCCTCCGCCACTGTAATGTGTCGGAGCGCGCGGTCGTTCATGTCCACCGTTCTTGGCCACGTGATGGAAGCAGCGTCGATATCCAGCGCATTGCCGTGATAGATATGCGAATCGATCATCGCCGCCAGCAAATTGTGCGCCGCCGCGATCGCGTGAAAATCCCCGGTGAAGTGCAGGTTGATCAATTCGGCGGGAAGAACCTGGGATTTGCCTCCCCCCGTTGCGCCGCCCTTGAGTCCAAAGATCGGCCCAAGCGACGGCTGTCGCAGAGTGACAACCGCCTTTCGCCCCAACTTCCGCAGCCCTTGTGCGAGCCCGATGGAAACCACGGTCTTGCCCTCGCCGTGATTTGTGGGCGTGACGGCCGTCACCAGAACAAGCTTGCCCTGCACTTGAAACGCCCACCGGTCGAGTAACTCCAGCCGGAGTTTCCCAACATGTGCGCCACGAATCTCCAACTCTTCCACGCGGATGCCCAAGGACGCTGCGATCTCCGAAATCGGTCGTGGTTCCATCGCTGCTGATGCCGAGGACATGTTCTCTCAGCGTACCCGAATCCGCGCAGATTCCCGCTATGGACAGCCGAGGCGCGATCCCCTGTGAGTTGCGTCCGCGAATGTGATAAGCTTCGGCAATTTCATCGCAAGATGTTTTTGCGAGCACCGGGCCGTGGAGGGCCTTGGCAGCATGGCGACAAACAGTAGGATTGCCAAGATGGCAAAAGCGAAAGCCAAACGAGCGCTGCCGAAGCCCGCGGTTCGTGGCGGGAAGCAAATGGCGGCAAAACCTGCCGGAAAGACGCATCCGCACACGGAACGTCCGAACGCCCAAATGTCGAGAGGCCGCGAACTAGACGAATACGCAAAAGCAATGGAGTTGTTTGCCGCCCGCAAGTACGAATCGGCGGAACCGCTATTCCGGCAGCTCGAAGAAGCCACCAACATAGAAATCGCTCACGCCGCGCGCACCCGGCTCCTGATGTGTCAGCAGAAGCGAAGCGGATAAATGAGAGCGTCCAACCCTGCCGGCGTCCGTCCTCCGTCAGAATTCCCGACTTCTCGTAGGTCTGATGTCGATTGTTTTGATTGGTGGGCGGTCACAGGATCGAACTGTGGACCTCCTGCTTGTAAGGCAGGCGCTCTAACCGGCTGAGCTAACCGCCCGCGGGTGGGACTCTTTCCAGCTTATCAGCTTCGTCACTCGCCGGGCCGCACTGGATGATGTTTTTGCCACGTAATAATTTGAAACATGGCGCTCGTCGGTGCCCCTGCCCCACCACAATGAAGCTTTCGCGCCCATTGGCATCTCCCGAAACTCAACTATTTTGTGGGCCGCAATCCCCCCCAACTTCAATTGACGCAATCAAGGACGTGCTCAACTCCCAGATCCGCTAGACTAAACTGAATCACCATATGCCGCTATCTTCAGGCGACAGGCTCGGTCCTTATGAAATTGTTGCGCCTATTGGAAAAGGCGGTATGGGAGAGGTGTGGAAAGCCCGTGATCCGCGCGTCGGCCGCGATGTTGCGATCAAGATTTCTCGGGAGCACTTTTCTGAACGATTCGAGCGCGAAGCCAAAGCCATCGGAGCCTTGAACCATCCCAACATTTGCACCCTCTATGACGTTGGTCCCAATTACTTAGTGATGGAATACGTCGAGGGTGCTCCTCTGAAAGGCCCGTTGCCTCTCGATCAAGCATTGAAGTACGCCGCACAAATTTGTGATGCTCTCGATGCCGCGCACAAGAAAGGCGTTACGCATCGCGATTTGAAGCCGGACAATATTCTTCTCACAAAGGCCGGTATCAAGCTTCTGGACTTCGGTCTCGCACGCATTGGGGCGGATTCGGCAGGCGCGGAAGAGACCCCAACTCTTACGCATGTAGGCGAGGTTATGGGGACGCCCGCGTACATGTCACCGGAACAATGGGAAGGCAAGGTTGCTGACGCACGCTCTGATATCTACGCGTTCGGCTGCGTGCTGTACGAAATGCTCACGGGTAAGCGCGTGTCACCGGAGCGCATGCCCGCCCAGCCACCCGCTATCGAAGACGTCATCAAAATCTGCCTCGCAAAAGATCCGGAAGATCGTTGGAGCTCGGCTCGCGAGCTGCGGCACGCGCTGCAATGGAGCGCGAATGAACGCACACCCGCATCGCCGTCTCCGCGCAGATGGCTTTGGCCCGGGCTCTCCGGGGCCGCACTCGTTTTGGCCGCCGTCTTCGCTCTGCTTTGGCTCATGCGTCCCGCGCCGCCCACCTCCGCCAGCATACGATTCAACGTCGATGCGCCCGAAGGCGTTGAATTCCGCTTTCTTTACACTGGCAGTTCTATCTCTCCGGACGGGCGCTACATCGTCTACGACGCGGGGCACAGCGGGGAAAACACACGGGCGTTATGGCTCCGCCCAGTCGATTCACTCGACGCCCGCATGATCCCTGGCACCGAGAATGCCGACACACCCTTCTGGTCGCCCGACAGCAAGTCCATCGCCTTTTTCGCTGAGAACAGATTGAAGCGAGTCGATGTGGCCGGTGGCGCACCGTTTGTTCTGTGCGACCTCGCCACGGACTCCCAGCGTGGCGAGGCGACCGGCGCATGGAGCCGCGAAGGCTTCATCCTTTACGGAAGCTCACAAGGGCTTATGCGCGTCCCCGCTACCGGTGGTGTTGCCACACCGGTCACCCATATCCGCGAATCCGAAAAGGAATCCGGGCACTTGTACCCGCAGTTCCTGCCGGGCGGCAAATTCCTCTACCAGGCGCGCGGCGGTGATCCAGTCAAGCGCGGCATCTACGCGGGTTCGCTCGATCAGCCAGGTAACAGCGTGCTCTTGCTGAACACGGAGTACAAAGGACTCTACGCTCCGGATCCTGGGAGCGGTCGAGGATACCTGGTCACCTTGCGCGACGGAACTCTGTTTGCACAGCAGCTCGATGTAGGCAGTCTAAAGCTGGAAGGGGAAGCCGCGCCTTTGGTCACCGGTGTCTCTTACAGAAACCTCACCTCGTGGGCATCCTTCTGGCTTTCCGACAATGGGTTGCTCCTCTACCGTTCGGGAGCCGAATTCGACCGGGCCAGGCTCCTTTGGATCGATCGGCAAGGGAACCGCCAGCCCGCCGCGAAATCCGAGGACGAACTTCTCTCCTCCATGAGCCTATCTCCGGACAACCAGCGTCTCGCCATTGGCCGGACCGATTCGCTCGAGAGGGGCGGAATCTGGATCTACGACCTCACCCGCAACCTGAAAAGCCGCTTCACGCTCGATACGGGGCGAGCAAGGCTTCCTGTATGGTCGCCCGATGCGCGGCGGCTGGTTTTCGCCTCGGACCGCACCGGCGTGTTCCAGTTGGTTGCTAGGGATGCCACCGGCGCCGGCAACGATGAACAACTCACGGATTCCCCCTATCCGAAGACACCCTCGGATTGGAGCAGTGACGCGCGTTATCTGTTCTACAGCGAAGATCATCCCAAAACCCGCAACGACATTTGGGCGATCCCGGTGACTCCCGCCGTCGGCAAGCCCATCGAAATTCTGAGCACGCCGTTCGACGAACTGTATCCGCAGTTGTCTCCCGACGGCCGCTGGCTGGCATACGCATCCAATGAGTCCGGACGTTTTGAGGTATACGTCCAGGCGTTCTCCCTCGCGAGAGGGTCGGAGGGCAGCGCCGCTTCGGACGGCAGGTGGCAGGTTTCCACCGAAGGCGGACTTTCTCCTCGCTGGCGCGCCGATGGGAAAGAGTTGTTCTTCGCAACATCTGGCGCCCGCCAGGTTTTGTCGGTAGATGTACAGCCCACGGCCTCGGGATTTCAGAGTGGTAAGCCGCGCGAAGTATTCTCCGCGGCCATGCCCGTCAATAGCTTTTACCCCTACGATGTCACCCGCGGGGGCGAGCGCTTCCTGGTGCAGGAGATCAGCGCCATCCAACGCCCCTCTCCGCTCACCGTAGTCGTGAACTGGCAAACGGCATTGAAGCACTGAATCATCCGTGCAGGCTCATCTGATTCTCCAATTTAGCAGCTGAGTCCCTGTTATCATTTCCTAACGCTGCTATCCTAAAAATGACACCCTTCCGGTTCGCCGCAGGGAGAACCACACACAATTGATGCAGCATTTTTCCGAGCTCAATCTTTGCTCCGCGTTGCGGAACAACCTGGATAAGAACGAATTCGTCACGCCGACGCCCGTCCAGGCGCAGGCCATTCCGCCACTCCTCGAAGGCCGCGACGTTGTGGCCACCGCACAAACCGGCACGGGCAAAACTCTGGCGTTCTCCATTCCCGTGATTGAAGCTCTCGCGGCCGTTCCCCGCACCAAAACGGTAAAGGTGCTGATCCTCAGTCCCACGCGTGAACTTGCCATTCAGATCGATGCAGCATTCCGGCAACTCGTTCACGGTATGCACATCCGCACCGCCGTGGTTGTGGGCGGAATGAGCGAGAATAAACAGTTGCGCGATATCCAGGCCGGAGCCGAAGTGGTGATCGCAACGCCCGGCCGCCTCTGTGACTACCTGGACCGGCGACTGATCAATCTTTCCACTGCCGCCACCGTCGTTCTTGACGAAGCCGACCGGATGCTCGATATGGGCTTCCTGCCCGCTCTGCGCATCATCATGGATAAGCTTCCGGCGAAACGCCAGACCATGCTGTTCTCCGCGACCATGGAACAGTCCGTCGCCGGTCTGGTCGCAAGCTACGTGCACAATCCCGTGCGAGTCGCCGTGGAGGCGTGCGCAGAAACGGCAGGCCGGATCGAACTCTTCTGCTTCGAAGTCCCTCAGGGCTCCAAGTTTGATCTCCTCGAACATCTACTGAAGAACGAGCAGGGTTCTTTCCTGGTTTTCGTCGCCACCAAAGAGGGGGCAGACCGGCTCGCGAAATTTCTGGAGCGCGGCGGACACAAGGTGACCTCCATCCACGGCGCCCGCTCGCAAAGCCAGCGGAACGAAGCTCTGCAGGGCTTCAAGGACGGTGCTTACCGCGTGCTGGTTGCAACCGACGTGGCGGCGCGCGGGATTCATGTGGACGACATCGCGCATGTCGTCAACTACGATTTGCCGCAAGAGATGGAGAACTTCATCCATCGCATCGGACGTACCGGCCGCGCCGGTGCCAGTGGCGCATCCTGGACCTTTGTGACTCCACTCGAACGCGCAGATGTGCGCAACTACGAGCGAACACTAGGAATTCAAGTGCAATTTCGCGACTTGCCATCGCTCCCGCGGCCCATCGGCCTCATCACGGATGTCGATGCGTTTTTGGCCTCAATGAGCACCGGCCAGCCACCGGCCACCGCACCGAAACCCACACCGACAAGAAGCTTCTCCCGCGGCCGCCGCCGTCGCTGACGTTGAACCACCGCACCGCAGCTCGATCAGATCATCAGGTTTTCAACTCATACGAACCCGATGCCACGATCCCCGATAACCAAATCTGTCACCACTCTTTCTGTTCACAGTGTCGGGTGCGGTGAACGCCACACTCTCCTTTTGAATTTTCCAAAACTCGGTCCCGGAGTTCCCCTCGGCGCTGAGACCAAGCGCAAGAAATGGTACAAGCAATCCGATGTTGAAATGTAAACCTGGTGGATGGATTCGCGGCAGATCCACAAACCGTGCCAGCGATACCTGAGCCCACTGATCCGCCTTGATAAAACCATACTGATTGGCGATCACATGGCCCGCCACCAGCGTGATCACCGAACTAAACAATCGAACTCGCCCGCGGTCCCAAACAGTCAGGCCTGCAATCAGAGCCAGCGTCACGCCAGCCACCATCAAATAGCGGGTGTCCAATCGATCGGTGGCGCGACTAACGCCGAGGAAACGCGACAACGCCAGACTGACCTGCGACGCGCCCACCATAAATGCGATCAATCCGACAACTTCGGGTGGAAAAAGTGCACGCAATCGGTGCAAGACGCGACTAAGTAGTACCACCACCAGCCCCGTCAACATTGTCCATGCCTGCAAGCAGAGGAAGCCCGCCCGTCTGCATCGTGACCATGGACGGAGCAACGAAAGAGCTAATGATGGCGGAGGGAGCGAGATGGTCGAACCCGGACATGCGGTGCTGGCTGGAGACGAGAATGGAGCAAAGAGAGAACGAACCGGCGTCAGCAAACGCAAATCCCAAGCTCGGCGGGGGAAACGGGAGAATCGAAGACATTCCCAGCCTAGATTGGCGTAGGGAATGTCTTCGAAATATGGTCGTGCCAGGTCAGGCCCTCTTCATCCACTAAGGACCACAGCAGACCCACGCCCACCGACAGCAGGCTCAGCAGGTATGCAGCCTGACGAATGCCGCGTTGCTTGCGTCCGGGAATCTGGCCGTCGAAGTTGACCAGGCGTAGTCCCGCAAATCGCATGCCGGGCGTTTCGCCGTTGCCAAAGCTCCACAGCGAGCGGTAAAAAATTCCCACTGCCACAATAACCCCGAGGGCCAGCAGTGCCGTCTGTTTTGTCATGGCAACCTGGCCGCCCGCGAAAAGGAAAACGCCCAGAAACAGACCGAGCGAAATCGCGATCATACTGGCATCCACGGCGGCCGCCATCAGACGGTGCGGCGTCGTGGCGACGGGTGCATCGCAAAGGATCACGGTATCGGCATGAGGAGCAATCTCCACCTGCGCGTCGTGAAAATTCAGCGTCTGCTGCGATTCATCCCCCTCGCTGCGACGGCTGGACCCAGTGCGGGACGTTTGCCCGCGAGGTTGCGTCTTTCGCGGTCCGGCCTGGCCGCGCATGGGGGTTAATGTTGGAATCGGGACAACTTTGGGCCGCGGAGGCGGATCGAAAAACAGCGACGGCTGAACGTCTGTCTCCAGCGCTGCCGTCGGTGGGGCCGTCACCGTCTGCGTTTCCAACGCACGCGCGGGTGCAGCGGCTGCGGCAGTATATCCACCGCGAATCAATTCTAGCGCCGGAGCAGCCGCACCCATTATGGGCGGCGTGCTTGCCAGCGGGTATGCGTCGGGGGCGGGACGCGGGTTGGCTAAGTGCAGCCTCCGGCCACACCGTAAACAGCGCCGGTCATCGTCATCATTCCGGGCGCCACAATATCGGCAATCCATCGCTTCTCACTTTTATGCTGCGCCGGCCCCGCGTCCGCTTTGCGGATCTCTTGACGGGCTGGTTAATGCTTTGGTACGGTGCTCGATTGGGACTTTCAAACCACGCCGGTACTGGGTCCGGTTCTAGGTCTAACTACCTAGCTAACATAGTTCACTACATTTGTCACGCTTTTTGTTTGATTCTTTGGGTGGTTACGCTTCTCGTGCCACCTCCGGCCGCCGCCCAGGGGTACCGGCCGCCGCTCCCCGCGCCGCCTTTGATCCCTCAGTTAAGTCCGAATTTGAACCAGCCCGTCCGTGCTCCACGAGCCGGTGCTCCCGACGCCGAGCACGTCTTCATTGAAGCCATCACCCAGGAGGTGGATGGCTCCCTCCGGCATCTTCGCGGTAACGTCCGCATTGAGACCACCGAGATGCAGTTGAAGGCCGATGAAGTGGATTACAACGCCGATACTGGCGACGTCGAGGCTCGCGGCCACGTCCATTTCGAGCACTTCCAGCGCGGCGAGAAGCTCGACTGCGACCGTGCCGAGTACAACATCGACAGTGAGACCGGAAAGTTCTACGAAGTCAGCGGAAGCGCCACGGCGCGCGTCAATGCGCGGCCCGGATTGCTGACCACGCAGAACCCGTTCTATTTCCAGGGCAACTGGGCGGAGCGTCTGAAGGATCACTACGTCCTGCACGACGGCTTCCTGACTGATTGCCTGCTGCCTCGCCCCTGGTGGCGCCTCCGTGCCCAGGCCTTCGATATCGTTCCGGGCGACCGCGCGATCGCGCATCACGCCCGCTTCTACTTACGGAAAATCCCGCTGTTCTACTTCCCAGTGTTCTACAAATCCTTGGAGAAAGAACCGCGGAAGAGCGGCTTTCTGGTGCCGAATATTGGCAACAGCTCCCGGCGAGGCATGGTGTTCGGTGTCGGTTACTACTGGGCCATCAGCCGCAGCTTTGACCTCACCTACCGTGCCCGCTATTTCACCAAGGCCGGTATCTCCCACCACGTCGATTTCCGCGGCGACCTCGGCGCGAACTCGGGGTTCGACTTTTACGTGGACGGCATCCGCGATAACGGCCAGGTGGCACCGGTGGCCTCGGGCGCCGCCGTGGTTCTCCATGCCAAACAGGAACTTGGCCGGGGATGGCGGGCCCGCGGCACATTGAACTATCTGACCTCGTTTACCTACAGGCAGAAGTTCGCCGATTCCTTCAATGAAGCCGTTTCATCGGAAACCCACTCCGTCGGATTCGCGGAAAAACACTTCAAGGACTTTGACACCTACGTTGTGGTCCAACGCAACGTGAACTTTCAGAGCGCCACGCCGGGCGATCAGATCACCATCCGTAAACTACCGGAAGTGGAGTTCTCCGAACGCGAGCACGAGTTTCATTTGAAGTCGCTCCCTTTCTGGGTTTCCTTTCAATCGAGCGCCGGACTCCTTCGCCGCAGCCAGAGCTTGTTTCAGACGCGGCAGTTCGTCACCCGCTTCGACTTTGAACCCACCGTGACCACGTCGGTGCATTGGAAAGACGTACAGTTGGTGCCCCGCTTCAGCGTGCGGGAAACGGGCTATGGGTCCAGTGTGCAGGCCAATGGATCGTTCACCGGCCAAAACATCATCCGAAGCTCTCGCGATTTCTCAGTGGATTTGATTCTGCCTTCCGTGGAACGCGTGTTCGCCGCTCCGTCCTGGCTTGGCGACAAAGTGAAGCACGTGGTGGAACCTCGCGTGACTTACCGGAACGTGTCCGGCATTGACGACTTTGCGCGGATTATCCGCTTCGACTTTAATGATATCCTCGCCAATACGAATCAGGTCGAGTTTGCATTAACCAACCGTTTGTTTGCCAAAAACAAGAATGGGACGGTGACGGATTTTGTCACCTGGCAGCTTTTGTACGACCGCTATTTCGATCCTACATTCGGAGGTGCCGTTGTCCCGGGGCAGCGCAACGTGCTGGCCAACACCCTCGCCGTCACAGGCTATAGCTTTCTGGATGGAATCCGGAATTCGTCGCCGGTGGCAAGCATTCTGCGTGTACAGTCTCGCGTGGGGTTGGAATGGCGGGCGGACTACGATCCCGTGCGTCGTCAGATCGTCAATAGCAGTGTTACGGTAGATGGAAGAATCCGGCAGCTCTTCTTTTCCGCCAGTCAAACGAATTTAAAGACAGTTTCTTTCCTGGCGCCGCCGGGCAATCAATTCGCGGGAACCATCGGCTATGGCGCGGACAACCGGCGTGGGTGGAGTTATGCGCTCTCGACAATCTACAACTTTCGCACCGGTATTGCGCAGTACATTCAGACGCAGACGACCTACAATACGGACTGCTGCGGCTTGAGTCTGCAGTACCGGCGCCAACCGCGCTTCGATCCCACCGGATTTCTTTACTACGACAATCAGTTCCGCTTGGCGTTTGCGATCTCGAATATCGGCAGCTTCGGGACATTGAAACGCCAGGAGCGTATTTTTTAAGCGTGGGAAGTATTTCGGAATTCTTCCATAGGTGTGGACAGCATTTTCTTCACCCAGCACTCAATATATGCTGGGCATTCTTCCAGGACGATGCCATGGCGCATCAGGCTTGCCAAGTATTGAAGGCTGGTGCGGTCCGCAAGTGTGATTTCAGCTAGGTTCACAATGGGCACGTGCCCATCCCGTTTGACTCGCTCCACCGCGCGCCGCAACTCGCCAATGGACGCGTTGCTCAGCGAATCCCGAACGTGAATGGTGGCATTCCCCGTTCCGTTGTAGTCCACAGTGACCCGCATGACCACCATTGTGGATGGTGACTGGTAAAATTGCTAGACCATAATCCAGGTAGACAGGTAGGTACGCAATATATCGCTCCCCCCGGGAATCGGGAGGAGCAAATTGGTCTTTTTGCGATTCAGCGGGACGGCAGCTGCTGTATCAGTGATCCACGTACTAGTTATCCAGGTAGATAATGCCCCGGCGAACGGCAATGGTGACGGCATGGGTCCGGTCAGAGGCACCCAGCTTGCATAGAATGTTCTGCAGGTGCATCTTGACAGTGCCGGCCGCAGTACCCAGCTTTACGCCGATCTCTTTATTTCCCAGTCCTTTGGCGACACATTCGAGGACTTCCACTTCGCGCGGGGTCAGCGCCACCTGAGGAAAGTATTCTCCCAGACGTTCCGCAACCTCCGGCGGCATCAAGCGTTTGCCGGATTCGACGACGCGGATGGCGCGGACGACCTCGGAATGGACCATTTCCTTCAGCATGTAGCCACGGACGCCCGCTTCAAGCGCCCGGTAGATCTCCTGATCGCCGTCATAGCTGGTCAGGGCGATGATCTTGGCTTCCGGATCGACCTTGCGGATCTGCCGGGTGGCCTCGATGCCATCCATTTCCGGCATCCGAAGGTCCATCAAAACGATGGTCGGACGGAGCGTTCGGAAGACTTCCACTGCTTCGCGGCCGTTGGAAGCCTCACCGACCAATTCCATGTCCTGCTCGTTGGCAATGATCGAGGCCAGACCTTTGCGGACCAGGCTGTGGTCATCTACGCAAAGAATTCTGATATTTTGGCTCATAACACTTTTTCCTCAACTTCCTCTGGCTGTACTTTACCGGATGTGGGCACCGTGACCCGAATGGTTGTCCCTCGTCCCGGCGCTGAACTCATCTCAAACTGGGCGCCAATCTGATTGGCGCGTTCCCTCATACCAACAATCCCGTAATGCAATGGCTGAGCGCGACTTTCCGCATCTCGAGCGAATCCCCGGCCGTCATCGCTAATTGTCAGATGAACCCCGCGGGAGTTTTGATTCAGGGCTAGGTCTATGGTGCGGGCACCCGAGTGTTTCACCGAGTTTGTCACCGCTTCCTGGGCGATCCGTACCAGATTGTATTTCACTTCAGCTGGCATTTCATACGCCCGATCGGCCAATTGCAGCCGTAGCCGGACGTCCTGCTGCTCGGTGATGTGGCGTGCCATTTGGGAGAGGGCGGCGGCAAGGCCGGTGCCCCCGGCCACTTCGGATCGCAACCCCGCGACAGACCGGCGGGTTTCCTTCAGGCAACTGCCGGCGTCCCGGATGATTTCCTGCAAAATATCCCGTTCTTCCTCAGTCTTAAGACGTCCCGTGAGGGCCTGCAGTTGCATGGTGATGCCCGAAAAGCCCTGGATCAGGGTGTCGTGCAACTCGCGGGCGATGCGGTTTCGTTCGCCGACGACGAGGAGGACCTGGTTGCGCAGCGTCTGCATGCGCAGTCTGTAGGCGCCCAGCGTCATCAGGCCTACGGCAAGGACGCTGACGGGCACAAACCACACGCGCTGATACCAATAAGGGGCGAGTGCGAAGCTGACGAACGTACCGGCATCCTTGCACTCGGTGTGCGTTTCGCAAGCCGAGACTTCGAAGCGATAGGAACCTGGAGGGAGGTTCGTGTAATACGAATCGCGGCGCGTTCCGGCGTTGATCCAATCGGCGTCATAGCCGACCAGCCTGTAGCGGAAGTTCCAATCCTCCGGATGGAGAAAGCTCAAAGCGGTGTAGTGGAACGTGATATTTTTCGCGCCGGGCGGCAGTTTTTCGATGTCGCTTGGCCGGACACTCGCGCCGCTTACTTCGATTTCGTCAACGACGGGCGTCGAAGAGCGGGCTTCACGATTCCGGCGAGTTGGATCAAAGCTCAAAAGGCCCTGAGTGGTTGCGAACCAGAATATGCCTTTGCTCGACTTCGAAGCTGTGGGATGCACGTCGGCTTGCGATTCGATTCCTGTTCGTCGAACCGTGGAAGCGAGAGCTACGCCCGATACTTTTGCGATTTTGCCGTCTACGAAATCGAGCAGATTGCGACGGCTGAGGCTATGGTAGCCGTTGCTGCACGCAACCCAGAGGCGATCGGGACCGTCCGGAAGGATATCAAAGATCTGACTGTCCGGCAGCCCATCCTGAAGGGCGATGCGGAAGGGCTTCTCGTTCTTCCACACTACAAGGCCGCCACCGAACAGGCCCATCCAAACGTATCCATCCGGGTCAGTGTAAAAGACCTGGAGATCGCGGAGGAAATCGCGCTCCGCACGTTTTTCGATGCCCTTTGGCCCCCGAAGATAGAGAACGCCGGATACCGTGCTAAACAGAAGTTCGCCTTCCTTGCGTTCCCCCAAGGCCGATATCGGTACCCGCAGCTCCGGCCTGCTTGACAGGGGAACAAACCTGCCGTCGACGAATTGGGCGACACCGCGGGCGGTTCCCACCCACAACACGTTGTTGCGATCAAAGCGCAAGGTTCGAATGTAGCTGGAAGGCAACCCGTCCTGTTCCCGGTACGTCGCCTCGATTCGCCCGTCTCGCAGGCGGTTCAGCCCGCTGTCCGTGCCGGCCCAAATGACGTTAGGTTCGCCGGGCTGACGCGCCAGGGTCCTCACTGTGTTTGAGGCGAGGCCATCTTTTTCGAGGAGCGTCGTAAACCGACGGCCATCATAACGGAACAGACCACCGCCCAGCGTGCCGCCCCATAATTGCCCGTCGCCGCTCTCCATCACGGGCCCCATGTTGTTGCTGGGCAAACCATCGGAGGTTCTGTACAAGACTGCTTCGCCGTCGAGGAATTGGTTCAAGCCGCTCTTGGTCGCCACCCAAATGCTGCCTTCGCGGTCCTCAAACATCGCGTAAACGGTGCTGTGCGAGAGTCCATCCCGGATGCCGTAGTTCGAGAATTCACCGTTCTGGAAACGGCCAATGCCTTTGCGGGTTCCGATCCAGAGGTCGGGTCCTTTCGTTTCGCCGAGACTGACGATGAACTCGTCGGGGACGCCGTCGGCAACCGAGTAGTGTTTTTCTTTACTACCTTGGATTTCGAGGAGTCCATCGTCGGTACCGACCCAGAGGCGGTCATCGGTGCAGGCCACAGAGCGGACGCCGACGTACGGCGGAATCGATTGTAGTTTCCTGGTGATGAACTTCTTGCCGTCCCAACCGTAGATCTCGGCGACCTCAGTGCCACCCATCCAGAACACGTGGTCCTTGGTTTCGCAGGCGCGGGCGGGTTCCACGGCGAATTTGCCGTTGGGCGCGGCGTGGAACTCCGCTTTGTCGCCATTGAAGTGGACGAGTCCCGTTTGGGTACATGCCCAGACGCCGCCATCGAGTGCGGCTTGCAAGCAAGATGCTTTGCCGTTGGGAAGGCCATCGGCGGCAGTGAACGTTTTCGCGACGTCTCCCGTGACACGTGTCAACGAACCGTCGTTCGTGCGGATCCAAATTCGATTCCCCGAATCCACGGCGAGGTTCCAGACCCAGGCATCGGGCAGCGGATGTTTGTTAAGCGCAGGAAGGCCGGAAAACCGGACGCCGTCAAATCGCACCACGCCACTGGAGGTTCCCAGCAAGATAAAGCCGTCGCGATCCTGCGCGATGGAGAGGATGGGGCCTTGGGACAGACCGGGTTGGGACAGCCATACCCGATGGACATACTGAGAAGTATTGCGACTGGAATCAATTGCGAAGAGCGCCGGTGCAAATAAGAGCGAACAGGCCAACATGGCCTGCATCCTTCGTCCGCTATGCGAAACGTGCCGCATGCTGCGTTACCCGCTTTCGTTCAATACGATCGTGATTCTTTCACTGCCGAGCCCGTAAATCTCAGAGCGCCTTTTGGGCACGTCCGTAGATGGTCTCTATGGATGGATACGTTTTCTCTCGGCAGGGAGACTGTTTCAAAAATCCGCACCTAATTCATTATGATATCGCCTTTGCGTGCGTCCAAATGGATTCACGGGGGATGAAGTACAATATCAGACGGCATTTCGCTCCTGAACCCAAGGCAGGGCGTAAGTCCTCGCGGCCGGGATGTTTTCTCACGACACGGAAGGTCCGTGCGAATGCCGTCAGAATATAGTTCGTTGGATGCGGGAGGGAGTTTGCAGAGGACCAATACGGACGACCCAAACTACTTTCACAAAGTCGTCGATTGTCAGTGGGCCTGTCCGGCTCATACAAACGTGCCCGAGTACATCCGATTGATCGCGCAGGGGCAATTCTCCGATGCGTACATGCTCAATCGTGAATCGAATGTATTTCCAGGGATTCTTGGCCGCACGTGCGATCGACCTTGTGAACCAGCCTGCCGCCGCGGGCGCCTGGACGGAAAGCCTGTTGCGATTTGCCGGTTGAAGCGCGTGGCCGCGGATCACAAGGGAGACGTGCGTGACCGCTTGCCGAAAGCTCCGGCGAAAAAGAATGGCAAGCGCGTGGCGTGCGTTGGTGCGGGGCCGTCGTCGCTGACGGTGGCGAATGATCTGATGCAGGTGGGCTACGACGTCACCATCTTTGAAAAGTTCGCCAAGCCAGGCGGGCTGATGCGCTCAAACATCCCGTCTTTCCGGTTGCCGGAAAGCGTGCTGGATTTTGAGATCGACGCGATTTTGGGCATGGGCGTGGATATCCGTTACAACACGCCGGTGGAGAGTCTGAAGAGTCTGCTGGATCAAGAGTTCGATGCGATCTTTGTGGGCAGCGGGGCACCGCGTGGCAAGGATCTGGAGATCCCCGGGCGGCATGACAGTGACCGCATACATATCGGTATCGATTGGTTGGAATCGGTGACCTTTGGCCACACCGAAAAGATCGGCGAGAAGGTGTTGATCATCGGCGTGGGCAACACGGCGATGGATTGCTGCCGGACGTCGGCGCGGTTGGGTGGGAAAGATATCAAGGTGATGGCGCGCCGCCCGCGCGCGTATTTCAAGGCGTCGCCGTGGGAGTTGGAAGACGCCGAAGAAGAGAATGTGCAGATCGTCATCAACCACGCGCCGAAGCGCTTCGTGGTGGAGAACGGCGTCCTGAGGGGGATGGAGTTCGAACGGCTGGAATGGGACGCGGACGCGAAGAAATCGACGTTGATCGACACGGTGTTCCTGCCCGCCGACGATGTGATATTGGCGATCGGCCAGGATAATGCGTTTCCGTGGATTGAACGCGATCTGGGCATTGAGTTCAACAAGTGGGACATACCGGTGGTGGATGAGAAGACACTGATGGCCAGGCGTCCCGGGCTCTTCTTTGGCGGCGATGCGGCGTTCGGTCCGAAGAACATTATCTGGGCCGTGGCGCATGGGCATGAGGCGGCTATTTCGATTGATAACTTCTGCCAGGGGACTCCGGTGGCCGAGCGCCCACCACAGGGCATGACGCTGACCACCCAGAAAATGGGGATCAGCGAGTGGAGCTATCACAACGATTACAATCCCGCGCCGCGCCAAAAGATGGTGCACGTGGATTTAGCGCGGCGGTTTCAGCAATTGAGCGTGGAGGTGGAGCTTGGCTTCAATGCCGAGCAGACAGCGCGCGAAGTGCAGAGGTGTCTCAACTGCGACGTGGAAACCGTGTTTACGCCAAAGCTGTGCATTGAGTGCGACGCCTGCATCGACATTTGTCCGATGCTGTGCCTGACCATTACTCCGGACGGCGAGGATGAGGTGGTGCGGCAGAAACTGTCGGCTCCGGCGGTGAATCCGGATCAAGCTCTCTATGCTTCCGCTGCGCTGCCGCAGACGGGACGATTGATGCTGAAGGATGAAGATCTCTGCGTCCATTGCGGGTTGTGCGCGGAACGCTGTCCGACGGCCGCGTGGGACATGCAGAAATTTGAACTCCTCACTACATATGCAGGGAGAGAAGCTTGCACCAGCTCTTACGAACACGCGTAAACGACTTCGCCGTCAAACTGGCGAACGTCAACGGAACGGGCTCGGCCAGTGCGAACAGCTTGCTAATGCAGGCGATCTTCCGCATGGGGATTCCGGTTTCCGGGAAGAACCTGTTTCCGTCCAATATTCAGGGACTGCCGACGTGGTACGAGATTCGCGTCAACAAGGACGGCCACACGGCGCGGGCGCTCGATTACGATCTGATGATCGCGATGAACTCACAGACGTACGCGCGCGATGTGAAGGAGGTGCGCGAGGGCGGATATCTGCTGTACGACTCCACTTGGCCGCTGGATCCGAGTCTGCATCGTGAGGACGTTACGTTCCTGGGTATTCCGTTCTCGCACATGTGCAACGAGACGTTCACGAGTTCCCGCGAGCGCATTCTGATGAAGAACATTGCTTACGCGGGCGCGTTGGTGGCGCTGCTCGACGTGGACATGGGCGTGGTGGAGCAGTTGCTGGACGAAAAATTCGCGGCGAAGAAGGCGCTGCGCGAATCGAACCTGAAAGCGCTGAAGCTGGGCTACGATTACGCGAAGGAACATTACCAGTGCCCACTGCCGTTCCATCTGGAGAAGATGGACGCGAACGGCGACAAGATTTTGATTGATGGCAATACGGCGGCGGCGCTGGGATGCGTTTATGCCGGCGCAACGGTGGCGGCGTGGTATCCGATTACTCCTTCGACGTCGGTGATGGATGCGTTCAAGGAATTCTGCGAAATGTATCGCAAGGATCCGGAGACGGGCAAGAATAACTACTGCATCCTGCAGGCGGAAGACGAACTGGGCGCGATCGGCATGGTGATTGGCGCATCGTGGAATGGAGCGCGGGCGTTTACCTCGACGTCAGGGCCGGGCGTGTCGCTGATGAACGAGTTGCTGGGGCTGGCGTATTACGCGGAGATTCCGGCGGTGCTGATCGACGTGCAGCGCGTGGGTCCTTCGACGGGAATGCCGACGCGCACGCAGCAGGGCGATTTAATGGAAGCCGCATATGCGTCGCACGGCGATACGAAGCACATTGTGCTGCTGCCGTCGGATCCGGCGGAGTGCTTTGATATGGCTCGCAAGGCTTTTGATCTTGCCGAGCAGTTTCAGACGCCGGTGTTTATGCTGGCGGATCTGGATATCGGGATGAACGATTGGGTGGTGCCGCGCTTCCGGTGGGAGGACAGCTACCGCCCGAACCGGGGCAAGGTGCTGACGAAGGAAGAACTGGAGAAGATCCAGAAGTATCAGCGCTACAATCCGGCGGACGAAAATTATGTCGCGGCGCGTACGCTGCCGGGTGTTCATTCGAAGGGTGCGTTCTTTACCCGCGGTTCCGGGCACAACAAGTTTGGCGGTTACACGGAGACGCCGGATGAATATCAAGAGGTTGTGGACCGGCTGTTGAAGAAGCATAAGTCGGCCGCGAAATTCGTGCCGGAGCCGGTGATCGAGCATCGCGAGGGCGCGCAGATCGGAATTATTACGATTGGCGGCTGCGACCGTGCAGTGCGCGAGGCCGTGGAGATTTTGGCGGCGAAGGGTATTATCGCGGACTATATGCGCATCCGGGCGTTCCCGTTCACGCAATCGGTCAAGACGTTTTTGAACGAGCACGATCTGTGCTTCATCGTGGAGCAGAATCGTGATGCGCAATTGCGCTCCCTGCTGGTGCTGGAAACTCCTGTAGCCAAATCGCAGTTGCGGTCCGTGCTAGTCTACGGGGGCTTCCCGTTGAGCGCGAAACATGTGGTGGAACCTGTTTTCCATCAGGCGCAACATCTATTCAATGGCGGGGGAGCGGTGCCGGATCAGCCGCGGACTGTGGTTTCGGATATGTGGGAGTAAATAGCAGATGCCATCGATAGCCAAACCGGTAGCGATTCATCCGAGCTTGCATCGCAACAAGCTGGGACTGACTTTGCGCGACTACGAAGGCGCAATGTCCACTTTGTGCGCGGGCTGCGGGCATGATTCGGTGACGGCGGCGATTACCAGGGCGTTGTGGGAGCTTTCGACGCCGCCGCACATGATTGCGAAGTTGAGCGGTATTGGATGCTCGTCGAAGACGCCGACGTATTTCGTCAATGGCGCGCATGGGTTCAATTCGGCCCACGGCCGGATGGCGGCGATTGCGACGGGCGCGTCGGCGGCGAACCCGGAATTGACCTACATCGGGATTTCGGGCGACGGCGATTCGCTGTCGATTGGGTTGGGGCATATGTGCCATGCGATCCGCCGGAATGTAAAAATGTTATATGTGATCGAAAACAATGGCGTCTATGGTTTGACCAAGGGCCAGTTTTCGGCGTCGGCGGATGTGGGTTCGAAGAGTAAGCGCGGCGAAGCGAATCGTATGTCGCCGATCGACCCCGCGACGCTTGCGATGAGTATTGGCGCAACGTTTGTGGCGCGGAGTTTCTCGGGCGATAAAGAACAACTGGTGCCGATTTTGAAGGCCGCCATTGCGCATCGCGGATTTGCGCTGGTAGACGTGATTTCGCCGTGTGTGACGTTCAACGATCACAACGGCTCGACGAAGAGTTATTTGTATACGCGTCAGCATTCGAGGAAGGCGACGCATACGGATTTTGTTCCTCCCGCGGAGGAGATTGTGGCGACGATTGGAAATCAGGGAACCACTACGGTGACGATGCACGACGGCAGCACGCTGCGCTTCACCGCTGTTCCTCCGGATTACGATCCAAGGGACCGCCGCAAGGTTTTGGATTATCTACAACAGAGCACCGGTCAGATCGCCACGGGGATTTTGTTCGTGGATGAGAACGTTCCGGACATGCATGAAATGAATAACACCCCGGCCGAGCCGCTGGGGCGGGTGGCCTTTGAGAAGTTGTGTCCGGGGGCGGGCGCGTTGAATGCGTTATTGGAAGAATACCGGTAGCTTTGGTATCGGCCAGGCAGGCCGCTTTTCTGCTATTAAAGAAGTTTAACCGCGAAGCGCGACTCTTTGGTTGGTGCTTCGTCAGATTTTCAGGAGGGGAGCTGTACATTGGGCCTTTCGGTAGGGGTTCTCAAAGAAACGCAGCCTGGCGAGCGCCGGGTTGCCCTGACGCCCAAGGTTATGGACGTCCTCAGCAAAGCGAACGCTGAGGTTTGGATTGAACGCGATGCCGGCGTGGAATCCGGCTTGCCAGACGAAGCGTTTTCCTCAAAAGGCGTGAAGGTTGCCACGCGAGCCGAGGTGTTGCAGAACGCGAGCGTGCTGTTTACGGTAGTGCCTCCGGAGCCGGAGTCGCTGCGCAAAGGGCAAGTGGTGATCGGCCTGTGCGACCCGCTGGGTAATCCACAGCTTGCCGATCGTTACGCGAAGGCGGGTGTGGCATTGTTTGCGATGGAACTGGTGCCGCGCACGACGCGCGCGCAGAGCATGGACGTGTTGTCGTCCATGGCGTCCATTGCCGGATACAAAGCCGTGTTGCTGGCGGCCTCGGCACTACCCCGGCTGTTTCCGATGATGACGACGGCAGCCGGCACGATTGCTCCGGCGCGTGTATTGGTGATCGGCGCGGGTGTTGCAGGATTGCAGGCGATCGCAACGGCTCGGCGATTAGGCGCTGTGGTGAGCGGCTATGACGTGCGGTCCGCCGTCAAGGAACAGATCGAGAGCCTGGGCGCCAAGTTCGTCAACATTAACATTGGATCCGGCGGTGAAGGGCAGGGCGGCTATGCGCGCCAGTTGACGCCGGAAGAAATCCAGAGCCAGCGCGACCAGATGGCGGCGGTGCTGACGGAGCAGGACGTGGTGATCACCACTGCGGCGGTGCCGGGCAAACGCGCTCCGCTGTTGATCACGCGGCAGATGATGCAGGGCATGCAGCCGGGCACGGTGATTCTCGATATGGCCGCGCAGTATGGCGGCAACTGCGAAGTCACCAAGGCGGGCGAAACGGTGATCGAAAACGGCGTCAGCGTGATTGGTCCAGTGAACCTGCCGTCAACGGTACCGGGGCATTCCAGCCAGATGTACTCGCGGAACCTCGTTACGTTCCTCAAGAACATGTTGACGAAGGAAGGCGAGTTGAAGATCGACACCAACGATGACATCGTGCGCGATACGCTGGTGACTCGCGACGGGGAAATCTGCAACCCGCGAGTCAAGGAACTGCTGGCCGCCAAATCCTAGCCGGTAATCAAGGAATATATTCATGACTACGGAAATTGAAGTTAGTCTCTACATCCTTATCCTGGCGGTCCCGCTAGGATTGGAACTCGTCAAACGCGTATCGCCTCTGTTGCACACGCCGCTGATGTCGCTGACGAATGCGATCTCGGCGATTTCGGTGGTGGGCGCGATTCTGGTTACCGGCGACGGCGGTTCGCCGACGCTGAGCAAGATCCTGGGCACGGTGGCCGTGATGTTCGCGACGATCAACATCGTGGCCGGCTTCCTGATCACGGACCGCATGCTGAAGATGTTTAAGAAGAAGGAGGGCAGCAAGTGACCCAGTCCTTCTATCAATTGGCGTACATCGTTGCCGCGCTATGCGTCATTCTCTCGATCAAATGGCTGAGTTCGCCCGTTACCGCCCGCCGCGGTGTGATTGCGGGTGAGTTCGGGATGTTGCTGGCGATTATCGGCACGCTGCTCCGCATTGGAGCGGTGAATATTGAATGGATACTCGGCGCGATGCTGGTGGGCGGTGCGATTGGCGCTCCGCTGGCATACATGATGCCGATGACGTCAGTCCCACAGTTGACCGCAATTTCGCACGCATTCGGCGCGTTCGCCGCCGCGCTGGTGGGAACCGCCGAGTATTACAAGGATGTTGCCGCAGGCGAACCGACCACCGGATTCAAGATGGTGGCGCTGGTGATCGAAATTCTGCTCGGTTACTTGACGACGACGGCGAGCGTGATGGCGTTCGGAAAACTGCAGGAAATTGTGCCGACGAGGCCGATTACCTATAAGGGTCAGAACGTCGTCAATCTGCTGCTGTTTGCGATTGCCGCGGCGTTGGGCATTTGGATGATTCTGATGCCGACGCCGGGTTGGGTGTTCCCTGCTTTTATGGGATTGTCGTTACTGTTCGGTGTGTTGCTGATTCTTCCGATCGGCGGCGGCGACATGCCGACAGTGATCGCGCTGTTGAATTCTTACGCGGGCGCCGCGGCCGCTGCTATGGGCTTTGCGCTGGAGAACCGGTTGCTGATCATCGCGGGTTCGGTGAATGCGGCCTCGGGCTTCATTCTATCGGTGATCATGTGCAACGCGATGAACCGCTCGTTCACCAATGTTCTGTTCGGCGCGTTTGGTCAGGCGCAGGCGGCGACGGCGGCGGCGGGCGAACAAAAGCCCGTGCGTTCGGCGAGCCCCGAAGATGCAGCGTCGATTCTTGAAAGCGCGCGCCGCGTGATTGTGGTGCCGGGTTACGGTATGGCCGTCGCGCAGGCGCAGCACAAGCTGCGTGAGTTGACGGACATCCTCAATAAGCGAGGCGTGCAAGTGGATTTCGCGATCCACCCGGTGGCCGGACGCATGCCAGGTCACATGAACGTGCTGTTGGCCGAAGCGGATATTCCTTACGACCGCATGCACGAAATGGAAGACATCAACCAGGACTTCGCCGAAGCGGATGTGGCTCTGGTAATTGGCGCAAACGACGTGGTGAACCCCGCTGCGCGTCACGATGAGGCAAGCCCGATTTACGGCATGCCTATTCTGGATGTGGACAAAGCCCACACGGTCATGGTGATCAAGCGCAGTATGAATCCGGGATTCGCGGGTATCGACAACGAGCTGTATTATCTCGACAAAACCTTGATGCTTTTTGGCGATGCGAAGGGTTTCACGGGCGAGATTGTGAAGGCGCTGAGCGCGCACAAGTAACGCAGTTCGTAAACAAATTGGGTGAATCGGCCGGGCGAATGCCCGGCTGCCGCCCTGAAGGACCGCCCCACGTTTGCGCGATGCGCTACTGTTCGGCCAGCTTCTTTGCCGCGTCCACGTAAGGCTGCGCGGCGGGGTAGTTGGAGTTCCACTTGGGCGCCGTGTACGCATCCGCTAGATTCAAGATCGCGATGCCGACGGCTTGATCGATTTTCGTCATGTTCTCGAAATCGATTTTCTGCCATTCATCCCCCACGGCGTGATAGTCGGGAAAATTGTAGGCGACGCTGAGCGTATGCGCGGGAATGCCCATGCGTGCGGTGGAGCCGTTATCGCTGCGATTAAAATAGGTATCGCTTGAAGCGGCGTCTTTGAGGATCTTCACATTCACGCGGCGGCCCGCATCGACCAACGCCGGGACCATGCTGGAAAAGTCAAAGCCAGTGACGTTGGCGATGCCCACTTTTGTGCCTTCGGTTGCGTCCGTGCGGCCTACCTGTTCGAGATTGAGATGCGCAATGGTCTTGGCGAGCGAAACCGTGGGGTGTTCGACGTAATAGCGCGAGCCACGCAGTCCTTTTTCCTCGCCGCAGAAAAGGATGAAGATGACGCTGCGTTTCGTGCGCGGATGGAGTGAGGCGAGCGCCGTGGCCACTTCCATCACCGAAGCCGTGCCGCTGGCGTCATCGTTCGCTCCGTTAAAGATGCGATCGTCACCGGTCTCCGCTATGCCGCGGTGATCGTAATGCGAAGAGAGCATCACATAGGTGTCCTTCAACTTAGGATCGGAACCGCGAAGGATACCGATGACGTTGCGCGAGGTGGGGGAATCGGGGCGTTCGGGATAAACGGTGACCGTCTGGAAGTAGCCGTTGTCTCCGCCGGGTTCCAGATTCAGGCGGCGGAAGTGCGCGGCGATATATTCCCCAGCAATGTCGAGCCCGCGTGACGGCGTGTCGCGGCCTTCGAGCAGGTCAGATGCGAGAAACGACAGGTGGCCACGCAGCGAATTCGCGGTGATATGCGCAATCACGATGCGCATCTGCGGGGCGAGCAATGGAACGTAAGCCCACGGTGACTGCGCATGAGTGAGCCAGGCTCCGGCTACGAGTACAAAGGGTACGGCGCAAGCGGTGCGCCACCCGCGGGAACGCTTGGTTACAGCAGCCATTCGAACTACTGGTTGTCCTTGTATTCGTCGAGCCACGCCATTTGAATGGCTTCGAGCTTCGCTTCATTCGATTTGAGCGGGTCGTCGGAAAACTCGTCAAGTTCGGTGATCCATTTGTGCAGATCGGTGTAGCGGATGAAGGAGGGATCCTGGTCGGGGAACTTATCGTATAAGGCCAGTGCGATGTCTTCGAGATCGGACCATGTGAGCTTAGGCATGAGAGGCTCCTGGCGGCGAATTGCCACCTTTATACTACTGCGAAACTGAAACTTGCCGGGATAAAGCCGGGCGCGCGGCTGCGAAGCTGCGCCACCCGTTACAGCTTGGTTCCTTTGAGCATCCCTCGGACGGCGTTGTTCATGATGTTTTCGGCCAGCGACTGCGTGGCGTCGTTCAGTGCGTCGATCTTCTCGCGGATCAGGAGGTGGTCGTCGGAGTGATAGACGACGAGAAGTTCGTTGACGGATTTGTCGATCACGGCGCGCTCTTCGTCGCTTAGCTCCGAATAGACATCATTGCGGCGGGCCTTTTCGGTGGCGGCGAGAATCGCATCGGCCTCAACTCGGGCCTCGCGCACCTGGCGCTCCTGGAAGTCGTGCTCGGCTTCGTTGAACGATTCGAGGATCATAGCCTCGACTTGTTCGTCGCTTAAGCCGTAGGACGGCTTCACCTCGATGCTCTGCTCTTTGCCGGTACGCACATCGCGCGCGGTAACGCTCAAGATGCCGTTGGCGTCGATCAAAAATTTCACTTCGATTCGGGCCATACCGGCTTGCATGGGCGGCAGGTCTTTCAAGTCGAAGCGCGCAAGGCTGCGGCAGTCTTTCACCAGTTCACGCTCGCCTTGGACCACGTGGATCAGCACGTTCTTCTGGCCGTCGACAGCGGTAGTGAATTGCTCGGTGGCGGAGGCCGGAATCGTTGAGTTGCGGTGGATCAGCTTCGAAACGAGGCCGCCCATCGTTTCGATGCCGAGCGAGAGCGGCGTTACGTCGAGCAAGAGTTTGTCTTCGACTTCGCCGCCGAGGATTCCGGCTTGCACGGCGGCGCCAATCGCGACCACTTCATCGGGGTTCAGTTCCGTGTGGGGACGTGTGCGGAACAGGCGCTCGACCGCCGACCGGACGAGTGGAATACGCGTGGAGCCGCCGACCATGACCACTTCGTCGATCTCATCCACGGGAATGCCGGAGTCCTGCAAGCATGCGCGGCAGGAAACGAGCGTGCGTTCGATAATGGGTTCGATCAGCTTGTCGAACAATGCGACGTTGATTTCGCGCTGGTAGCGTTTGCCGCCGTATTGCATGTCGATGACGGCGGTGGGCACGAAGGAGAGCTTTTCTTTGGCATCGATCACGGCGCGGCGCAAAAGCTGCACGGCGTCGTTTCTTCCTGAGATATCCTCGCCCCACTCGGACTGAATATCTTCGAGCGCGATGCGGAGCAGGAGATTATCGATGTCGTCGCCGCCAAGGTGCGTGTCGCCATTGGTGGCGAGCACTTCGAAGATGCCATCGTGTAAGCGCAGGATCGAAATATCGAACGTGCCACCGCCGAAATCGTAAACAGCGATGATGCCTTGATTGCGTTTGTCGAGTCCGTAGGCAAGCGCGGCTGCGGTGGGTTCGTTCACCAAGCGCAGTACTTCGAGACCCGCGATGCGGCCGGCGTCTTTGGTGGCCTGGCGCTGCGCGTCGTTGAAATACGCGGGCACGGTGATGACGGCTTGGGTGACGGGCATCCCGAGTTCGGCTTCCGCATCATTTTTCAACTTGAGCAAAATGTGCGCGGAGACCTGGGGCGGCGTCATTACCTTGCCGCCAACGTCCAATCGCAGAACGGATTCGCTGCCCTGGGCCAGGTGGAAAGGGAACAGCTTCAGCTCTTCTTGGATGTCCGTGATGCCGCGGCCCATCAGGCGTTTCACGGAGTATACGGAGCGTTCGGGGTGTGTCAGCAGCATTTCGCGCGCTTCCGAGCCCGCGATCACATCGCCCGATTCGGTAAGGGAAATCACGCTAGGGACGATGCCGCCAAGAATGCGGGGGCCCGTGAGGTCCATGACGGCGACGAGGCTGTTGGTGGTGCCGAGATCGATGCCGACGATCTTCGAGCCTGCGTTGCCGAAATCAATTTGAAAGGTGGACATGTCGTTTATTTGTTCAGTTCTTTGTCGACGTCGCGAACCAGGTTCGAGATGTAGCGGCGGCGGTCGAGCGTCGCGCGGATCTGGCTTAAGGTATCTTGCGATGGCGCGGAGTCGTAGTTGGCGAACATGGCCGCGAGGTCTTGATCGATCTCGCCGCGCATGCCGAAGAAGCGCGCGCGAGCGTCGGTGAGTTGGCCGCGAGCGGATTCATCGCCATCGCGCAACTCGTCAAGCGCCATGTTCAGCTCGAAGACCTCTTCGAGCAACTCGGGAGGCGCGCTTTTCGCCGGGCCCATGCCGTTTTCTTCCAGCAGGTATTCGGCGCGCGTGATGGGATCTTTAAGGGTGCGGAAGGCGTCGTTCAATAACGACGTCATGTCCAACGCCTTCCGCTTTTCGGCCTCTCCTGATCTCGCAAAACGGTCGGGATGCCATTGACGGCTCAGCCCGTAGAAGCGCTGTTTCAACTCCTCCGCGTCCAGAACGAGTTTGGTATCGATGCCGAGCGCTTCATAATAACGCATAGATTCCGTGGGTGCCATCAGAAGGGACGAGCCCCGTTTCATCTACGCAGCGAACGACGATCCACAGCCGCAGCTTTTCTTTGCGTGCGGGTTTTCGAACACAAAGCCCGAATGGATCAGCGAATCTTTCCAATCGAGCGTCATGCCGTCGAGGAACACCAGGCTCTTCGGATCGATGTACACCTGCACTTCGCCGCCGCTTGCGGTGTTAAACATCAGCACCTGGTCGGTGGCGCGCGGCTTCGGATCAAACTTGAACTGATAGCTTAAGCCGGAGCAGCCTCCGCCCAGCACGCCCAGACGCAGGCCACCTTTAACCTTTTCGCGCTGGAAGGCCGAGTGAATCTTCTCTACGGCTTTGGGAGTAACGTTGACCATTGCCCTGAGTTACGCCTTGACCTCCGCGGGTACATTCGCGGCGGAGCCGGCTTTCTCCTTATAGTTCTGAATCGCGGCCTTGATGGCGTCTTCGGCCAGCACGGAGCAGTGAATCTTCACCGGCGGCAGAGCCAGTTCATTGACGATGTCGGTGTTCTTGATTTCGAGCGCTTCGTCTACGGTCTTGCCGCGCAGCCATTCCGTGGCGAGCGAAGAGCTCGCAATGGCGCTGCCGCAGCCGAACGTTTTGAAGCGGGCGTCTTCGATGACTCCCGTTTCCGGGTTCACCTTCACCTGGAGCTTCATCACGTCGCCGCACTCCGGCGCGCCTACCATGCCGGTGCCCACGTTCGGATCGTTCTTGTCCATGGAACCCACGTTGCGGGGGTTGTTGTAGTGATCGATGACTTTATCGGAATACATACTTGCTCCTTATTGGGAAACCCTTAGTGCGCGGTCCACTCGACCTTCGTCAGGTCAATGCCTTCTTTGAACATTTCGTAGAGCGGGGAAAGGTCACGCAGCTTTCTCACCACGTCGATGACTTTATCCGCCACGTAATCCACTTCCTCTTCCGTATTGAAGCGGCCGATGCCGAAGCGGATGGAGGAGTGCGCAAGATCATCGCCCGCGCCCAGAGCTTTCAGCACGTAGCTGGGTTCGAGTGTGGCTGAGGTGCAAGCAGAACCGCTCGAAACCGCGACATCGTTGATGCCCATCAACAGCGATTCACCTTCGACGTACGCAAAGCTGATGTTTAGGTTGTTCGGCAGACGGTGCTCTTCTGTGCCGTTGATGTAGACTTCGTCGAGCGCATTCATCAGTTTGTTGCGGAGCTTGTCGCGGAGGAACGAGAGGCGCTTGCCTTCTTCCGCCATTTCCTTCCGCGCAATGCCGCAAGCTTCGCCCAAGCCGACGATGCCGGGAATGTTCAACGTGCCGGAACGCATGCCGCGTTCATGGCCACCGCCATCCATCTGCGCGGTTAGCTGCACGCGAGGATTCCGGCGGCGGACGTAGAGAGCGCCCACGCCCTTGGGGCCGTACATCTTGTGTGCGCTGATCGAAAGCAGGTCAATGTTATCGGCGTTCACATCCACGGGAACCTTGCCTACGGCCTGCGTGGCATCGGTGTGGAACAAGACGCCGCGCTCACGGGCGATTTTGCCAATTTCGCGAACCGGCTGCAGCACGCCGATTTCATTGTTGGCGTGCATGATGCTGATGAGAATCGTTTTGTCGGTGATGGCGGCTTTCAGCTGATCCAGATCCACCAGTCCGTTGGTCTGCACCGGCAGATACGTCACGCGGCAGCCTTCTTTTTCCAGGCGCTTGCAGGTATCGAGAATCGCTTTGTGCTCGGTGGCGGCGGTGATGATGTGGTTGCCTTTTTCGGCATACATCTGCGCCACCCCTTTCAGCGCCAAATTGTTGGATTCGGTGGCGCCGCTGGTGAAAACAATTTCCTTGGAGGTGGCGCCGATGAGGTCGGCCACCTGCTTGCGGCCTTTATCCACCGCTTCTTCGGCCTGCCAGCCAAAGCTGTGGTTACGGCTGGCGGAGTTGCCGAAGATCTCCGTCAAATACGGGCGCATCGCTTCGAAGACTCGCGGATCCACCGGGGTGGTCGCGTGATTGTCCATGTAAATAGGCAGTTTCATTACGAACTCGCAATTTCCATGCCCGTGGTTTCCACGCCGGGCATTGTGATCTTGGTGAGACTGGGCCGGAAGACCGGTACGGGCATATCGTCGTTTGCCAGGTCTGCCAATGTGATGCTCGAAAGAAGCCCAAGGATTCCTTCGTGTACTTTCCGCAGCGGTTCACGCACCGGGCACAGCTCCGTGCGGGAACAGCCGGAGTGCTCGGTGAAGCACTGCGTCAAAATGATGGGACCGTCAATGGCGCGAATCACTTCGAGCGTCGAAATTTCCGACGCATCCTTCGCCAGACGGTAACCGCCGTTCGTTCCTTGCTCAGAAGCGAGCATGCCGCACTTGGCCAGCCGCTGCAGAACCTTCGAAAGCAGGGGCAGGGGAATTCCATAGGCATCGGCGATATCCTTGGCCGACGCACTGGTCCACAACCCGGTTTCCGGCCGCCGCCCCGTCTGGGCGAGGTGCCGCAGGGCGATTAATCCGTAATCCGCTTTCTTGGTCAGCTTGAGCATGAGATACGATCTAAGACTGATTTGGTCTACTCAGACTAAATCGGTCCTGAATCGATTATGGCAAGCGGTGGGAAGCTTGTCAAGAAGCCTATAAAATGCTGATTCAAAGGTGGTTATAAAGTTCCACTTGAGTATCTACGACAAATTCAGTCTGATTTGCGAAATTTGATGAGTCTGCGGCGTCAGAAATGACGCGAAGGTTGGAGAGATGATCTACTGAACGCGTTCTTTGATGCGTTCGCGGGTGACGAGTTCGTCGAAGATGGCGAGGACTTGTTTGCGGTAGTAGTAAACGCGCTGCAGCTTTTCCCGGGTGGCGGATTCGTTGCGGTGGCGCTTCATCAGCTTGTTGAGGAGCTTGGTGGGGACGTCGATGTCTTTCCGCAGGTCGTCGGCCGAGTGTCCACGCAAAAAGAGGCCGTAGAACAGCGCGGCTTCCCTCTGTGGGGCCAGCGGATCGAATTCATCGAGGATGCGGGCGGGTGACGCCATGGCCTCTGAAGTATTGGTCACCAAAAACGCAGTATAAACGGGCGGATGGAGGCGTGCAATAGGCCGGTCCGGGACTAGGCGCGCGGCATCTCCGCGCCTTATACGGAAAGCGTTGGGGATTTGGTTGCCGTGATGAGGCCGCATGCTACGCTCGAATTATGAGCTTTCAGAATTCGTTTTTCGCCGAGCGGTTCGGCATCACTGAGCACGATTTGGAATCGTACTTGAGTGAAGCGCTCTCGGCGGGCGGCGATTACGCGGATCTGTATTTCGAGTACTTGGCGACCAATTCGATTGGCATCGACGAGGGCATCGTCAAAAGCGCCACCGGCGGCGTAACGCTGGGTGTAGGGGTGCGAGTGCTTGCGGGTGAGCGTACGGGATACGCTTATAGCGACGATTTGAGCTCGGACAAAATTCGCAAGGCCGCGCGCACGGCGGCATGCATCGCACGGGGACCAGCGACGATCGTCAAGACCGGCTTCGAAGTGGCGCAGCAGCATAATTTGTATCCGATGCTACAGACGCCGAATGAAGTGGATTTGGCGGAGCGCGTCGAGTTGATCAAACGCGCCGACCGCGCCGCGCGCGCTTATGATTCGCGCATTTTTCAAGTGCAGGCAAGCTACGCCGACAACGTACGCCACGTGATGGTGGCGACGAGCGAGGGCCGCCTGAGTTTTGACCGGCAGCCGATGGCTCGCCTGAATGTGGTTGCGTTTGCTCGGCAGAGCGATGGGGCTCCGCAGCATGGGCACGCCGGCGGCGGCGGGCGGGTGACGCTCGATTTCTTTATCAATGAGAAGACGCCGGAGCATTTCGCCAAGGAAGCCGCGCGACAGGCCATTGTGCAATTGAGCGCAAAGGATGCCCCCAGCGGGGAGATGACGGTGGTGCTAGGTCCAGGCTGGCCGGGGATTTTGCTGCATGAAGCCGTGGGGCATGGGCTGGAGGCCGACTTTAATCGCAAAGGCACATCGGCGTTCAGTGGACGCGTGGGGCAGCAGGTAGCGAGCCCGCTGTGCACGGTCATCGACGACGGCACCATTGGCAGCCGGCGCGGGTCGCTCAATGTGGATGACGAAGGAATGCCGACGCAGAAGAATGTATTGATCGAAAACGGCGTGTTGCGCGGCTACTTGCAGGACAAGCTGTCGAGCAAGCTGATGCGCGCGGCGTCCACCGGCAGCGGGCGGCGTGAGAGCTATCAACATATTCCGATGCCTCGCATGACGAACACGTATATGCTCGCGGGGGATGCCGATCCTGAGGAAATCATTCGCTCTGTGCCGAAAGGCCTCTACTGCGCTACGTTCGCGGGCGGGCAGGTGGATATCACCAGCGGCAACTTTGTGTTTTCGGCGACGGAGAGTTACTTGATTGAAGGTGGACGCATCACGGCTCCAGTGCGCGGAGCGTCGCTGGTCGGCAATGGGCCGGAGGCGCTGAAGTACGTGAGCATGGTGGGGCACGATTTGAAGCTGGACGAAGGCATTGGCACGTGCGGCAAGGAAGGGCAGAGCGTGCCAGTGGGCGTGGGTATTCCGACGGTGAAGATTGATCGCATGACCGTGGGCGGGACGGCGGCATGAGCGCGACATCCGTGAGTGTGAATCTGGAACAGGTTGCCGCGGACGCGGTGGAGCGCGCGCGTGCAGCGGGAGCAACGGGCGCTGAGTGCACCATTACAGAGGGCGACGAATTTTCCGTCTCCGTGCGCATGCGCGAGATCGAAAGCTTGAAGGAAGCAGGCTCGCGCGCCGCCGGCATTCGCGTCTTGGTGGGACAGCGCACGGGGTCGTCGTATACGTCGGATCTTTCTCCCGATGGCATCGCAAAGATGGTGCATGCCGCGATGGATCTGGCGAAGGTGACCACCGAAGATCCGCACGCGGGACTGCCGGAGCCGCAGCGCCTGGGCAAGATATCGGAAGATTTGCGGCTCTACGACGAAAACGTTGAGAAGCTGGAATCCGGGAAGCGCATCGCGATGGCGGAAGACGCCGAGCGCGCGGCGCTCGATTTCGATCCACGGATTTCGAATTCGGAGGGAGCGGGCTTCAGTTCGTACGCCGGCCGCCGTGCGTTTGCGAACTCGCTTGGCTTTGTTGGCGGCTATCGTTTATCCAGCTGTGGATTGAGCGTATCGCCCGTCGCCAAAGAAGGCGATTCGATGGAGCGAGATTACTGGTATTCCGCGGCGCGGGCGTTTGCGAATCTGGATCGCCCCGAGGTTGTCGGCAGGAAGGCCGCGGAAAGGGCATTGCGCCGGTTGAATCCGCGCAAACCTCTGACGCAAAAAGCTCCGGTGATTTTTGAGCCGCGCACGGCGCAGGCGCTGTTGGGGGATTTGTTCGATGCGGTGAATGGCTCGGCGATTTACAAGCACGCATCGTTTCTCACAGGCAAGTTGGGCGAAAAGATCGCGGCCGATTGCATCACGATTGTCGATGACGCCACCATTCCTGGCCTGTTCGGTAGCACTCCGTTCGATGATGAAGGTGTGGTTTCACAGCGCACGGTGGTGGTGGAAAACGGAGTGTTGAAGAACTACCTGCTCAATTCGTACACGGCGCGAAAGCTGGGGATGAAATCGACGGGCAACGCGTCGCGTGGTATCACAGGCAATGCGGGCGTGGGGCCGGGGAACTTTTTCCTGGAGGCGGGGTCCAAGAGCCCAGGGGATATTTTGAAGTCAATTTCGCGCGGGTTGTACGTCACGGAGTTGATCGGCGGAGGCGGGGACACCGTAACCGGCGATTTTTCTTCAGGAGCCGCGGGGTTGTGGATTGAGAACGGGGAACTGGCGTATCCTGTTTCCGAGATCACCATCGCGGGCAACCTGAAGCAGATGCTGATGGAGATCGAAGCGGTGGGCAGCGACCTTGAATTCCGCACGTCGATCGCCGCGCCAACCCTGCTTATCCGGGAGATGACCATCAGTGGCCAGTGAAGAAACAGTCCAGAAGAAACAGGACTCCTCTCCATCGCCGATTCTATACATCCTCATCGCTTTCACGTTGCTGGGCGGGGCGCTCCTGGGTTATTTCAAATGGCAGGACACGCATCCACCGGAACAAGTTGGCCTGACGCCGGACGCGAAAGCTTATGCGCGCAGTTTGCAGCTGTCCGATGTTGAGATGAAGGCGAGCGAAAGCTACATGCACCAGACGGTGGTGGAGATCAACGGCAAGATCGGAAATGCCGGGGACCGGCCGCTGGAAGTAGTCGAGATTTACTGCCTTTTTCATGATCCGTACGGCCAGATCGTTTTACGCAAGCGCGTCTCCATTGTGGGTGGCCGCACGGGAGGACTGAAGCCGGGTGAAACGAAGACGTTCCGACTACCGTTCGATGAAATCCCGGAAAGCTGGAACCAGGCGCTGCCGCAGTTGGTGATCGCCGGCGTGAAGTTTTCCTGACGAATTTTCCAAGGAGCAACAAGATGGCTCGCGTAATGCTGGTGGATGACGACCCCACTAGCCTCGAAATGCGCCGCATGATTTTAGGCCGCGCCGGACACACCGTCTTCCTGGCTCCCAGCGCCGATAAAGGGCGTCAGTTGGCGCGCATGATGGAAATGGAAGTGGCCGTGCTCGACGTGCGCATCCCGAAGCCCGAGGACGGGTTGGCGCTGATCCGTGACCTGCGCGCGGCGCATCCGCGTTTGCGGCTAATTGCGCTGCTGGCGATTCCGATGGATCTGGAAGCGAAGCCCGAGTCCAAGATGCTGCAGGATATTCTGGAGAAGCCGATTCGCTCCGAACGATTGATTGAATCAATCGCGAACGCGATGAAGATTCATTTGTAAGCAGACGGCGGCGTTTCTTCCTTCCGCCAACGATTACTTCCGTCAAAAGCAAAACGCGCCCGTTGCCGGGCGCGTTTTCATTTACCGCTGTGTTGTTTTGGCGACTAAGCAGCGCCGCCGGTGCGAAGCTCTTCCATGATCGTGGTGAGCACTTCTTTGCCAGGGCGGACGCGCGATTCGGGCAACGTTCCCAGCGGCTCGTCCACCATGTTGAGCTGCTCGATGAAAGTCGGCTTGCCGGTGTGGACGTAGAGGAGGCCAGTGAGCAATTCACCCTTGGTTTCGGCGTCGTCCAGCGCGTTCAGTGCGTGGCCGCGTTCAAACGGGTTGTAGTCGCGCTCCACCTTGCGGATGCGGAGGCGCGAACCGTCGTGCAGCGAAACGTCTTGCACGGCACCGTCTTCGATGTCCACTGCGATGTCCTCAAAGTAAGGCACGTAATCGATCTCGTGAATCGACTCTTCGTGATCCTTCACGTAGTTGTAGCTCTTGGTGGAGCCTTCATGATCGTTGAAGGTGACACAGGGTGAGATAATGTCGAGAACGGCCAGGCCCTTGTGGGAAATGGCACCCTTGATCAGCGCCATCAACTGCTTCTTGTCGCCGGAGAAGGAGCGGGCCACATAGGTGGCGCCCCACTTGATGGCGAGTGAGCAGCAATCGAAGGGCGGAAGCGAGTTCACGCTGCCGGTCTTCTGCGTGGAGCCGATATCGGCGGTCGCCGAGAACTGCCCTTTGGTCAAACCGTACACGCCGTTGTTCTCGATGATGTAGACCATCGGCAGGTTGCGGCGCAGCATGTGCATGTACTGGCCTAGACCGATGGACGCCGTATCGCCGTCGCCACTGACGCCAAGCGCCGTCAGTGTATGGTTGGCAAGCAGCGCGCCCGTCGCCACCGCGGGCATACGTCCGTGGACGCTGTTGAAGCCGTGAGCCTGATTGAGGAAGTATGCGGGCGACTTCGAAGAGCATCCAATGCCGGAGAACTTCGCCACGCTCCAGGGTTCCAGGCCCAGTTCGTAGGCGCATTCCACGATGCGCTCGGAGATCGCGTTGTGTCCGCAACCGGCGCACAGAGTCGTCTTTCCGCCTCTATAGTTCAGGATTTCCAATCCGAGGCGATTTACTTTCTTCGGAGGAGGAGGGGTGGTTGCCGTGCTCATTACGCATTCTCCTGTTTCATGATTTCTTCAGTAACGGTGCGGGCATCGAGCGGCAGGCCACCGTAGTAGCGGATGCTGCGGAGCTTCGCGGTTTGCGCCGGATCGAGATCCAGACGCATCAGGCCCAGCAACTGCGCGTCGCGGTTTTGATCGACGACGTAGACGCGGTCATGGCCCTTGATAAATTCATCCAACTGCTCGTTGAACGGGTAAGCGCGCAAGCGAAGGTAACTGGTTTCCAGGTTCTGCTCTTCGCGCAGTTGATCGCGGCTTTCGCTCACCGCGAAGTCTGAGGTGCCGATGGCGATAATGCCCACCTTGGCGCCGGGGTGGACGTCCACAACCGGAGCCGGAACATGAGAACGCATCGTGTTGAACTTCTTCAACAGGCGATCCATGTTGTTGATGTAATCGTCTTCGCGCTCGGAGTACTGCGCTTTGGCGTTGTGGCCGCTACCGCGGGTGAAGTAGGCCGCGTTCTTGTTCGCGGTGCCCGGCAGCGTGCGGTATGGAATTCCGTCGCCGTCCACATCGGTGTAACGTCCGAAGCCGCCCAGGCGGTCCAGATCTTCCGCCGACAGAACTTTGCCGCGGGCGATCGGCTTTCCGGGATACTCGAAGGCGTCCGTCATCCAGGTGTTCATGCCCAGGTCGAGGTCCGTCACAACGAAGATCGTGGTCTGGAACATTTCCGACAGGTTGAACGCCTCGCAAGACATATCAAAGCATTCTTTCGGCGAGCCGGGGAACAGCATGGGGTGCTTGGTGTCGCCATGCGACAGCAGGGCGTTTTTGAGCACGTCACCTTGTTGGGTGCGTGTCGGCATACCGGTGGACGGGCCCACACGGGCGACGTCGAACACGACGGTGGGGAGTTCGGCGTAGTAGCTGAGACCGATGAATTCGGCCATCAGCGAGATGCCGGGACCCGCTGTTGCCGTCATCGAACGGGCACCGGCCCAGCCTGCCGCAAGCGCCATGCCGATGGAGGCCAGTTCGTCTTCCGCCTGCACGACAGCGTAGGTCGCCTTGCCGGTTTCCGCATCGTGACGGAAGCGCTTCAGGTAACCGATCAGGCTTTCCACCAGAGAGGAGGACGGGGTGATCGGATACCAGCTGACCACCGTGACACCTGCAAACAGAGCGCCCAGAGCGCACGCCGCGTTGCCGTCGACAATGATCTTGCCGGCGGTGGCATCCATACGCTCCACGCGGAACGGATGCTTCTTTTCAAAAGTCGACTTCGCGTAGTCGAAACCGGCCTGCGCCGCGCCCCAGTTGAGGTCGGCGGCCTTCGCCTTGCGCTTGCCGAACTGACGAATCAGCGCTTTGTGGATCTCCTCCATGTCGATGTCGAGCAGATACGCCACGACGCCGTCATAGATCATGTTCTTCACCAACTTACGAAGCTTCGCTTCGTGGCAGGTGGCGGCGACGATCTTATCGAAAGGCACTGGATAAAAGTGCACATCTTCGCGCAGGCTCTTGAGGTTTAGCGGCTCGTCGTAGACAGCAACCGAACCAGGAGCGAGCTTCATCACGTCTTCTTGCGCGGTCTCTGCGTTCATCGCTACTAGGAAGTCCACTTCCCGGCGGCGGCCCAGATAACCCTTCTTGCTGGCGCGAATCGTGAACCAGGTGGGTAGGCCGGCGATGTTTGACGGGAACATATTCTTTCCCGAAACCGGAATGCCCATCTGAAAGAGCGAACGCATCAATACGGTGTTGGCCGTCTGGCTTCCCGATCCGTTGACGGTCGCGACCTGAATACTGAAATCATTAACGACGGATCCAGCGGGCGAACCCGTGACCGCGTCGGCTGTTAGTAGTGCGGCGTCTGACATTTTTGTTCCTTTGCTGAGGTTACCTCAGGACGGGCCTACCGCGACGGTGCCCGCTCATCGGACCGGCCAAAAGTTTTTCATTAAGAAAGGCCGTGACTTTATTTTCGATTATTGATAATCTATTGTCAAGGTGATTATGGCCAACCAAGGCGACATGGTCCGCGACTGTATGAGCGACCGCATCCGGCGCCTTTTGTCCGAACGGATTCTGACCGGCGTCTACGAACCTGGGCATCGCTTGGTGGAGTTAAAGATCGCCAAGGAACTGAATACCAGCCAGGGGCCTGTGCGGGAGGCGTTCCGGGAACTGGAAGCCCTTGGGTTGGTCGAAGTGGAGCCTTATAAAGGTACCCGTGTCCGCCGTCTGAGCGAGCGCGACCTTCAGGAAGCGTTTGAAGCTCGCGCAGTGATTGAGCAATACGCTGCGGAACTTGCCGCACCCCGCCTGCGGGGAAATACCGCAGAACTCCGCCGGCAGGTCGCCGCGATCTACAAAGCCGCCAACTCCGGCGACATTGATTATTACGCGACCGAGGACCTTCCGTTCCACCGTCGCATCGTCGAACTAAGCGGAAACTCGATTTTGGTGCGGTTTTGGGACGCTTTACAGTTTGAAGTGCGGACCCGCATACTGCTTTCCCGTGGCAAAGTGAACCTGAACGAATCTCACCAGTTCCACCAGAGAATCGTAGCCGCGCTCGATGACGGCAATGGGAAATTGGCAGGTGAATTGCTACGAGAACATATTACAAACTTCGCCGAAGTGCTGGGCGCGGAAGCGGATGCTCGCGACGCTGCGAGCAAACTGGTGAATGGGAAAGCGGCGGCTGAGGCGCAACTGACGTAGTCGCCTTTTCCACTGTTAAGCGGCGACGTAGGCATGCGTGAATGGGTGTACATGAAAAAGTTGTTCCCTAGAAGGTGGCACGTCAGATATGCCAACGGGGGGATTACGTTTTGGAGTAAACGGAGCTAGGATATAGCTGTGTTAAAAGCCGGAAATTCATTTTGCCGGCAGGGAAAGGAACTTTCTTCTATGAATCTTAAGAAAATCGCGATGTTCGTCCTGGTAGCCGGTATGGCTGCTCTCTTCGTCGTCACCGCGCCGGTGTTCGCGCACCACGGCACGGCGGCGTTCAACACGGACAAGGAAGTGGTGGTGAAGGGCGAGATCACGGATTTCGTGTTCAGCAATCCGCACGTCCAGGTCTTCTTCAAAGCGAAGAACGAAAAGGGCGAGTGGGAACAGTGGCAGGGCGAACTGACCGCTCCGAACAAGTTGATCCGCGCCGGTTGGAACAAGCGCAGCTTGAAGCCGGGCGATCCGGTGACCATCACCGGCCTGCAGGTGAAGAGCGGCGAAAAGACGCTTTGGATCGGCAAGATCATTGGTCCGGACGGCCAGCCGATGAATTTGCGAGAAGACTAACCTCTGCCTTCTACCCTCCTTTCGCGGGCGGGTTGGAGCACGAGGGAGAGACATTCATCCAAGGGCCGCACTTGATGCGGCCCTGTGATGTATCTATCTCAAAATATTCCCGCGTGCGGCGACCGGTGCGGGTGTGGTTTCAAACGTAGTCTAAAACGTAAGCCAAATTGATGGCGGGTGCTGTCGCAAGCCCGCAGAGAGATACCACTGTCCGCGTGTCTGGGGCAGGGGAGAAAGGTGATATGAAGTTTTCAGCTAGGTTTCATACTTATAGCGTTTTCATCCTTGCTTTCTTATTTTTGTTGTCCATCCCTGCTATGTACGGACAGGCCGCGGAAAAGCAGCCCATGGCGGAGGAAGTGTTCAAGAACGTCACGGCACTGAAGGGGCTCACCGCCAGCGAGTTCATGGAGACGATGAGCTTTTATTCGGCTTCGCTAGGCGCAAATTGCAACTACTGCCACATCACCGCCAGCGCCGGCGATTGGAAATTGTATGCCGACGATAGCGTAAAGACGAAGCGCACCACTCGCGCCATGATCGGGATGGTGAATGCGATGAACAAGCAGTTCTTCGCCGGCCGCAAGATGCTGACCTGCTACTCTTGCCACCGCGGTTCCGACAAACCGAAAGTGATCCCGAACCTCGACGACCTCTACTCCGAGCCGCCACTTGAGCCGAATGACGACTTCCTCGTCAGCGACGCCAAAACGCCGACGGCCGAGCAGGTTCTCGACAAATTCATCGCGGCAGTTGGCGGCGCACAGAAACTTGCTACTGTGACGAGCTACATGGGTAAGGGCACTTACAAAGGCTACGACACCCCGAAGGTTCCGTTCGAAATCTGGGCGAAGGCTCCCAATCAGAGAGCACTTCTCGTACAGACTCCGAACGGCCTTGCCAGCACTATTTATGACGGCCGCAGCGGATGGACCGCTACGCCAGGAACCGATCGCCCGATCGCCCTGCAAACCGGGGCGGAGCGCGAAGCTGCGGCATTGAAGCTGGATGCCGAATTGATGTTCCCCGCGAATATTAAGAAGTCGTTCGCCACCTGGAAGGTTGGTCTTCCGTACTTCATCAACGACCGCGACATCGTTGTTCTCGAAGGCAGTTCGCCGGGCAAGTCCTCCGCCCGCTTCTACTTCGACAAGGAAACCGGTCTACTGGTTCGCTACGTCCGCTACTACAATTCAGTTGCCGGACTCAGCCCCACGCGGTTTGAGTTCGCCGATTACCGCGACGTGGACGGAATCAAACTGCCGTTCAAGTTCAACATCATTTGGCTTGGCGGACGTGGATTCCTTGAGCTCTCCGACTACAAGGTGAACGTGCCTGTGGACGCCGCGAAGTTCAACAAGCCCGCCGATCCGGCGAAGAAGTAGTTTTCGAAGACGCAGTTCACAAAAGGGGCCGGGTGAAACTCCGGTCCTTTTTGTTTTTTGACACACCTTACGAACCCAGTTCGGGTTCTCCGGAAGCTGCCCTGGCTTGCTATCCTGAAAGAACAGTTTTAGAAACGCCGAGGTACTGGCATTGCACTACCGCAGTTTGTTTCCCGCCGTCGTTTTCCTATTTTCCTTTTCTGTTTCCGGTCGCGAATCCATCCCTCCGGTCTCCAATCTTCCGATGGCGAGTTTCTCCCAAAGGAATATTTTTGACGACGGACACTTGCGGCTGTATCACACGCACACCGGCAAGCACATTGATCTGATCTATCGCGAAGGTTCCCGCTACATCCCCGAGGCGCTTGGGCAGTTGGACGAATTTCTGCGCGATCACCGTACTGGGGCTATCCATCACTTCGACCCTCGCCTGTTCGACCTGCTCTCCACTTTGATGAAGACCAGCGGGAACGACGGCGCAGAGTTGCATGTGGTGTGCGGCTACCGTTCACCGTGGAGCAATGAGTATCTCCGTACGCACACCCAAGGCGTTGCGAAGAAGAGCCTGCACATGGAAGCCGAGGCAATCGATATTCGCCTGCCCGGATTCCAGACGGCGAAGCTGCGCGACGTGGCGTTATCGCTGGGCAAAGGCGGCGTGGGTTACTATGCCTCGTCCAACTTCATTCACGTGGATGTGGGCCGCGTTCGCCGCTGGTAGCCGGAGGTGCCGCGTACGGCGGACCCGCGCTCAGGATCTTTGCCAGCCGCGCGTCTTCACCGTAGATGTCTTCAGAGAAGTGAACTTCGCCTGTACTTGGCACCACTGCCGTTGCATACACGATCAGCACGGGAATCGGCTGCTGGATGGAGACCTCCAATCGCCTCGGGTCTTCCATCTGCGCGGCGATCTTTTCGGGTGTCCACTTTGCGTCGCTCCGAAGCACCCACTCGGCCAGTTGCTTCGGCTTCTCCACGCGAATGCAGCCGTGGCTGAAGTCGCGGCGAGATCGGGCAAAGAGCACGCGGGCGGGAGTGTCGTGCATATAGACGTCGTGCTCATTCGGGAAGTTGAACTTGATCAGTCCCAGTGAGTTTTCAGGCCCCGGCCGCTGGCGCAGCCGGAGTTTCCCCGAACGAAGCTGCGCGAGGATCGCGTCGTCCACCGTGCCGTCGCTGATGACGGCATCCTGCGGTGTCACCAGTTCGTAATCGTTCTTCAGTAGGTAGTCGCGGTCCTTGAGCAGCTTGGGTACCAGTTCTTTCCTTTGGATGCTCACGGGCACGTTCCAGTAGGGACGGAACACCACGCTCTTCATCTCCGCCGCGAAAACGGGTGTCTGAGTGCGGTATGCCTTGCCGACCACCACTTTCATCTCGAGCTCCGTGGTGTACTTGTCATTCAACGCCCGGAGATCAAACTCCGGAATGTTGACGATGATCGGTGGGCGCGTGAAGCTGTGCGGCACCCAACGCCAGCGCTCCAGAGTCCGCTGCAATTGTTGGACGCGCGATTCGAGCGGAGTATTGAGCGCGGCAAATGTAGCCTTGCCGATGCGGCCATCGACATCCAGACCATGGCGCGATTGAAAATGCTTCACTCCGTCCACCAATGCGCCACCGTAGGTATCGGTGGAGATTTGCGCGGAATCCGGCAGATCACCCAATCTCCGCAGATTTGCCGCTAGCCGGTCGAGCGCCGGATACGGCATCTTCGGATCAAGCGGCTTTTCCGTCTCCGGCAGCGGTTCGTCCCGTCCTTCCTTCATCATGGCGATATACTTCTGCAAAGCTTTGAGCGTTTGGCGATAGCTTTCGTACGGCGGCTCAATCGAATCCAATGTGTTACGCGCATTCACACCTGGCAGCATCAGCTCCCGGACGATCGCGGCAACGTCGGCTTCTTCGTGTTGAAACTTGCTGCCGTGAAACCACCCGGGATTTGCGCGCCCGAAGTGAAGGTGGGAGACGAAACGGAGCGCGTTCACCGTCAACGAGAGATCGAAGTCGGCCAATTCGGCTTCCCGCGGAGATGAGGCGGAGGTCTGCAATGCCTGCAGCCGGGCCTCCCATCGGGCGGCGTCGTAATCCTCCGGATTCAGTCCCTTTTGATCGGCATCGGTAAGCAGTTGGATCACTCGGTATGCCGTCTCCGTTGGGCGGCCATTCTTTGTCCACACGAGTGCGAAATTCGTGGGAGCGTAGAAGCGATCGACGGATTCGCGTTGATCGGAAAAGCCAGGCCAGCGAAGGCTGGTTAGCGAGCCGGCAGCGGCCAGCTTGCAGAGATCCGACACGCAGGGGACGCGCAGCTGAGCCGAGGCCGTTGCTTGCCACGCGGCCACCATCAGCACGACGAGGCGAGTGGTGCGCATAGGATGGCCTCATTTCTCGATTGCGAGCGCCGAATACGGCTGCTCCAATCGCGCTCGAACAATATAGCGATGTGGCGCCGCGCCGACGTAATAGAACGGATAACAGGTTACCAGCGTTAACACGGGTTCCTCAGTGGACGCGAGCACGCCGACATCTTCCGGGTCGACAATCTTTACCCACTCGACGAAGTATTCAAACGTGCCATGTGCCGTCGTTAAGGAGACTCGATCTTCGGCCTTCACGTTACGTAGTGCGCGGAAGAAGGTATCCCGGTGACCCGCAATGCCGACGTTCCCTGCTTCACCCGGCAGCGCGGTGCCCGGAACGTGCCCCACGGCTCGCTGCAGAGTATTGTCCGTCACACCCTCTGCCACAATCACGGAGATGCCTGCGGAGGGGATATCCAACTTGCTGAAAGCCGCACCCTCCTGCAGAAGGACCGGCGGCGATGGAAGCGACCGCGCGGTGCGGGGAATCAGCCGTTTGAATTGTTGTGCTTCCTCTGTCTGAAAGCGCGCGGCGTTGACGAAGATCCACGCGCAGAAACCAAGGATCAGACAAGCGGCGGCAATTAGAAAGCGCTCCGTCCATCGCAAGATCTGCCGCAACTTCCTGCGGCTTCCGGAGCGCTTCGGGTTGCGAACCCAATGAATACGGACTTTCATAAGAAACGGACCCCACCGATGGCAGGGTCCGCCTCCGTGTGGTTGCCTACGAAATGTACTTGGCGTAAACGCGAGTGACTCCCGCCAAGCCAAGCGCGCTCAGCGCGATGGTGATCAGCATGGGTACCGGACTTGCTGTCTTCGGCAATTCAGCTGGCATTGCGGGCGGAGGTGCCGCCTGCGCGATCATTCGCGGAGCTTCGGGTTTCCCCGTCACTTCGGTGACCTCCACTTCCTTGCGTTCCGGAGTTACGGCGACCACGGGCTCCCTCATCATCTCCTCCGGTTTCTCCGTCGGAGTCACCGGTGCGGCAAGCACGGGAACATGCGTGGTCACGGCTAGTTCCATCGCCCGTTTCTTCGGGTAAACGAACTCCTGGCCAAAGCTATCGGCAGGGTAGAACCAAGCACGGATGGGTTCGGGATTGTCCCGGATCGCTTCGCCAAATCTCATGACGGTTTCCGTGGTGGGTTTCAGTCTGTAGTTGGGGATCGCCAGAACGGTGGTGTAGATGTGGTTTTCTTCTTTGTTGAAAACCTGCACCACGTGGCGGTTTTGTGCGGAATCAAGAAGCTTAAACACGTACGTGCCGGCGGGCAGCACCGTATTGGGGAACTCCACCGGTTTGCTGAAGGTGACGGTCGTCTTCTTGTCCCATTGATCGGCAACGGCGGGAATCGTGCTCGGCCCAAGAAGGACAACGGCACAAAACCCGATCACAAACGTTCTGAGCATGACCGGTCTCCTTTCTCATTTCATTTGATTGGTGGCACGTGGAGGGCCACACGCGGCTGACAAGAAGTATCTTGTTTTGAGGCATCGTGCCTGGTGGCTCTGCCGATTGGGAGACGGAAAACTTGCGCGGGAATGCACAACTACGGCAAAAAACTCACGCAGACAGACGACGGGACTAGCGAAGTTTTTCTTCGAGTTCCGCCCACCGCGCGTAGAGGCTATCCACTTCGCGCTGCGCGGTTTCAATATCTTTGTAAAGCTGCTCCAACTTGAGCGGCTCATTCATGGCGACCTCGTTCACCGATTCTTGTAATGCTTCGAGCGAGGCTTCGTGCTCGGCGATCTTTTGCTCGATGGTTTCGTACTCGCGGCTCTCCATGTAGGAAAGCTTCTTCTTTTGCGGAGCCGGGGGAGCCGGTGCGGTTGCCCCGGAAGTGGCCGCCTTCGGTTTAGCCTGCTTAACCGCGGCCTGCTCTGCGGCCCACTGCGAATAATCCGCGAAGCGCTCGGCCTTGGCGCTCTCATTGATGCCGAGGACCACGGTGGATACGCGATCCAGCAAGTAACGGTCGTGCGTGACCAGCACCAGCGCGCCTTCGAACTCGAGCAGGCTTTCCTCCAGGATTTCGAGGGTTGGGATGTCGAGGTCGTTTGTCGGCTCGTCGAGCAGCAAAAGATCGGCCGGTTCCAGCATCAGGTTCGCGATCAACACGCGGGCGCGTTCGCCGCCGGAGAGCTTGCTGACGGGCTGGTCGAGTTGCTCGCTGGTGAACAGGAAGCGTGCGGCCCAGGAAGCGACGTGGATGACGCGGTCGCGATAGATGACGGAATCGCTATCGGGAGCGAGTGCCCGGCGCAGCGTGAGGTCGGGATTGATCTGGCGGCGCTGATCAAAGTAGACGATGCGGAGTCCATCGGCGCGCTGGACTTCGCCCTTTTCCGGCTGCAGTTCATTGCGGAGCAGATGCAGTAGCGTCGTCTTGCCGCTGCCGTTTGCACCAACCAGACCCACGCGCATGCCGGATGTGATGGTGAAGTCGAGATCCTCGAAAAGCGGCTTTTCACCAAATCCGAAGGTCACATGGTCCAGGTGCACTAGTCTCTTTGTTTTGCGGCCGGAAGCAACGAAATCGATGCCCGCCTCGCCCGTTTGTGTGCGCGAACGAAGGTCGGCCAACTCGGCCATTAAATCGCCCGCGTTATCGATGCGGGCCTTGGATTTCGTGGTGCGCGCTTTCGGGCCGCGGCGCAGCCACTCCATTTCGATGCGGACGCGGTTCTCAAGCGCTTCCTGATGTTTGGTTTGCGCATGAAGGAAGGCGGCTTTCTCTTCGAGAAACGCGCTGTAGTTGCCGGAAACGAAGTAAAGTCCACCGGGAAACACGCGGTTCAGTTCGGCCATTTTGTTCGGCACGTTTTCAAGGAAATAACGGTCGTGGCTGACGACGATGCAGGAAAACGGCGCGGCCAGCAGCGCCTTCTCCAGCCATTCGATGCCGGCGAGGTCCAGGTGGTTGGTGGGCTCGTCGAGGAGAACGATATCAGGCCTCTGCACCATGGCCGCGGCAATCGATAGCCGCTTGCGCCAGCCACCGGAGAGCAGATGGGCTTCGGCATCGAAATCGCGGAACCCGGCGCGGCCCAGTGTCTCGGCTTCCCGTGCCGCCCATTCTGTTTCGGGCAGGCCGGACGAGCCTAGCGCTTGCTGGACGATGGAGCGAACTGATAGGCCTGGGGGGAATTCGGAATCCTGCGGAACGTAAACAAGGCGCGTTCCTTTGCGAATCACCAGGTCGCCGTCATCAGGATCGACGCGTCCCGCGAAAATCTGCAGCAGAGTGGATTTTCCGGAGCCGTTCGGGCCGATCAAACCCAACCGGTCGCCCTCGTGTACCGTTAGGGACACGCCGCGGAAGAGCGGTAATACCCCGAAGGCTTTCGAAATCTTATTTGTGTTGAGTAAAAGGGCCACGGAACGGATTCGGCGGTTGGGAGCAGGGACACAGATCCGGCGCGCTGTCTGTTTCTATTGTCGCTTATGCCGCTTGGGAAAAATCTAGGAGGGACTTTGGGGAAGGGAGCGCGGTCCAGCCGCGCTCACCTTGGTTGTTGAATTCTTTTTGTGGAATTCTGTTACGCGATCGGGCTGACCTGTTCCGCCTGCAGACCCTTCGGTCCAGATTTCACGACGAACGAGACGCGAGCTCCTTCGTCGAGGGTGCGGTAACCCGACGCTTCAATTGCCGAGAAGTGCACGAACACATCTTCGCCGTTTTCACGCGCGATGAATCCGAAGCCTTTCGAGGCGTTAAACCATTTGACAGTTCCTGTTTCTTTCATGTTTCTCTTTCTAGCTGAACTACTGAAGATCGCGTTCACGGCCTGCTGGGCAGGTTCAAACGATGTTGCAGAATTCAAAAGCTAAACGGAGGTTAACACGAATAGCGACGGCGGAGCAATCGACTTTTTTCGCAAGTGCCTGAGGCTACCCGGTTTGTTCGTTGCCGGAGTGTGGCAACGTCCATAAAAGGTATTCGGTACGCGAATTGCACCGCTAATAGCGACTGGAGGGCAAAATGCCAAGAATTGGGCTGCTTCCTCCGAACGTAGATGTTGATTCTAAACGGCCCGTGGCGCCGCCTCCCCCGGTGGAGGTACAACCTCTGGCTCCCCCGGCTCAGCCACCCAAGCGGGTTCCCGCGCACTCTGGCCGCAAAAAGTGGTGGTTGACGATCACCCTGGTGGTGGCCGTTGCGGTCGTTGCACTGTATTTCTTCCGCGGCTCGAAGGAGCCTGCCTACCAAACGGCGATGCTTGACCGTGGCGACATCCAGGCCGCTATCACCGCGACCGGCGCCGTAAACGCCGTGAAGACCGTGCAGGTGGGGAGCCAGGTGTCGGGTAATATCATTGCGCTTTACGCCGACTTCAATACGAAGGTGAAAAAGGGCCAGTTGGTGGCCCGCATCGATCCGGCCATTTTTCAAGCCCGGGTGGATCAATCGAATGCCGTGCTCGAAAGCGCGAAAGCGTCTGTGGTCAGCGCCCGGGCAGCGATCACTCGCTCGGACGCCGATATTGCAGCCGCGCAGGCAAACGTTGCCAGTCAAAAGGCGAATCTTGTCCGAGCGCAAAGTGCCGTGACCGACGCGAGATTGAAGAATGAACGCCGCATGGAACTGGTGA
>JBEBGM010000056.1:0-24029 GCA_040081455.1 Bryobacteraceae bacterium | reverse complement strand
CGTCTTTGTCCGATGCGCCTTGCTGTTGGTTGTCGCGGGCGTCGGCCATTTCCGATGGGTCGCTGCCAGGATCACCGGCGAAGTCGGAGTTCTTGTCCAGTTCCTGTTTCGCGGTTTCGCCATCGGTTGTTTTCGCGGCGCTCTCTTCCTTCTCACCGGACTTTGTTTGCTGCGTTGCTGAACCGAACATCGATTTATACAGACTGCCGAGCAACGATGCGTTTGTATCAAAGGTGCCGAACACGGCGACGCGAAGCAACAGTATTCCAATCGCGATCAGAGCGAGGGAAGCGGCCGGATAAAGCGCGCGCGGACGTTCCAACGGCAGAGCTTGCTTGAGATCGACGGTGCGTGCGACTTCCTCCGCCCGATGCAGTTGGGCATCGCGAAGGACCGCGTTGGTAACTTTCGGAGCCGAATCCTCTTCGCTTCCTGAATAATACGCCGCAGTTGAAAGTGTGTCCGAGAGCCTCAATTGTCTATCGACCCGCTGCGCGACGGCGTATGAAGTGGGCAGCGTGCGGCGCAGCAAAACGACTCCCACCAGCAGCGCAGCCACAATGGCAATGAAACTCCAAACCCAGTGCAATGTGGCGCTTCCGGCCAGCAGGATGACGATCGCGGCCGCACAGCCGGTGCCCAGGGCAAGCACCACGCGATCCAGCACCAGATGCGAGATGCATCGGCGCCGCGCGTGCGAGAGAAATTCGAAGAGTGAACCGAACGGAGTCAAGTTGCTAAGTTCCCGAACAACCGATTATCCCACGGCGGCGGGCTTCCTGTTCGCTTCGGGATCTACCCCCGGCGGTCTAGACTTGGAGAGGACCCATGAGCACGCTCGCCGATCCCGCCACGCGATCTTTGATCCTTGGCCGCATACAACGACTCACACCCGATGCGCGACGCAAGTGGGGAGAGATGACGGCCCACCAGATGGTTTGTCACCTTACCGATAGCTACCGGATGAGCGCCGGCAAGCGGACGCCATCGCCGGTGGACAATTTTTTCACGCGCACCGTGATGCGTTTCGTCGCACTGCATACGCCCATGAGGTGGCCTCCCGGTATCAAAACAGTTCCGGAAGCGGACCAGGGGAAGAACGGGACGAAGCCTGTGGGCTGGGTGCAGGATCACGCGGAACTGGTCCGAATGGTGGAGACTTTTGAACCCATCGCGGGCCACCCGCATCCGATCTTCGGGCCGCTTACGGTGGAGGAATGGAGCGTGTGGGGCTTTCGGCACGCGGACCATCACCTGCGGCAATTCAGCGCGTAGGTTTGGCGCGGGCGTTTTATCAAAGAATCAACATGCAATCGCCGTAGGAGAAGAAGCGGTACTTTTCGCGTACGGCATGATTGTAGGCTTCAAGCAACAACTCCCGGCCAGCGAATGCAGACACCAGTACCAGCAGGCTCGACATGGGCAGATGGAAGTTTGTGAGCATCGCTCCGGTGCGCTGGAAGTGGAAACCCGGCGAGATGAAGATGTCAGTTTCGCTTTTTGAAGGGTCGCTTTCAATGGCGCGCACGCTGGTGGTGCCCGCGGCGATCACTCGCTTGGCCGCATTCATTGCTGCGATGGTTTCCGGTGGAACGCGGAACGATTCCGAGTGGAGCTTTACGTCTTCAATCGTCTCAACTCGCAAGGGAGCAAACGTTCCCAGGCCTACGTGCAGCGTAACGTACGCGGTCTGTGCTCCCGCGGTACGGGATTGATCGAGGACCTCCGGCGTGAAATGCAAGCCTGCCGTTGGCGCGGCGACCGACCCGCGATTCTGCGCGAACACCGTTTGATAGCGTTCTCGATCTGACGCCCGATCTTCGCGGCGGATATACGGAGGCAGAGGGACGTGTCCGGCGCGATCAAGCACCGCGAAGAGATCGCCACGCGGATGCAGTCGCACAGTGCGTTCGCCGAATTCACCACGGCTAAGGATTTCGAGCGAGAGTTCGTCAGAGACGCGGACGCGTTCGCCGGTACGCATCTTCTTTCCGGGCCGCACCAGTGCGAGCCACGTCAGGCCATCGGCCGACATTTGCTTGGTGAGAAATACTTCGACGCGCCCGCCTTCACCTGCCTCACGATGTCCATAGAGACGCGAAGGAAAGACTCGGGTATTGTTGAGGACCAGACAATCGCCTGGACGGAGGAAGGAAGGGAAGTCGCGGAAGTTGCTGTCTTCCCAGGTTCCGTGCGCGCGATCCACCACTAGCATGCGCGAGGACGAGCGATCGGCAAGCGGTTCCTGAGCGATCAATTCTTCGGGAAGATGAAAGTCAAACTCGGAGAGAAGCACGCGGAGGTTACTCTTCTTCAGGGTAGCGCGAGGGGGGTGAGACGGGAGAAGCGGCGCAATGGATCGGGTGCTTCTTCGACTGCGGCCAAAGTCGTGCTTGTGAGATTCGCGCATTTGCGCGTTCCGCACTTATACTTGGGGTGTACCCACCTATTGTGCGCATTCTGGGCATTGAATCTTCCTGCGATGAGACTGCGGCCGCCGTTGTCGAAGACGGGTCGCGCATTGTCTCGTCAGTCATCTCTTCGCAAATCGCGACGCACGCGAAATACGGCGGCGTGGTGCCGGAGTTGGCGTCGCGCGAACACCTGAAGGCTATCGTCCCTGTTGTGCGTGTAGCGCTGGAACAAGCGAACACGACGTTGGCGGATATCGACGCGATCGCTGTGACGCAGGGGCCGGGCTTGGCTGGTTCGCTGCTCGTCGGGCTGACGTATGCGAAGGCGCTGTGCTTTGTTTCAGGGAAACCGCTGATCGGTGTGAATCACATTGAGGGACATATTCATGCTGTCGTGAGCCAGAACGCGATGGAGTTTCCAGCGCTCGCTTTGGTCGTCAGCGGCGGGCACACTCACCTGTACGAAGTGGCCGAGGGGTTTCATTATCGTTTGCTCGGCAAAACGCGTGACGACGCCGCCGGCGAGGCGTTCGATAAAGTCGCCAAACTCCTCGGCTTCGGCTATCCCGGCGGGCCTGTGGTTGATCTACTGGCTCCGTACGGCGATCCCGAGGGCGTTCGCTTCACGCCGGCAAAAATGAAGGGCAATACTCTCGACTTCAGCTTTAGCGGAATCAAGACCGCTGTGCTGCGCTGGGTGGAGGCGCGCGAGATGGACGATGAGATCGCCGCGCGCAGAGAGTTACTTCGCACAACGCCGCATCCGAGCCTTGACGAATGGCGCAGCGTCACGCCGCAAGCGACGCTCGATTTACTGGCGTCGTTTCAGGCGACAGTGATCGAGGAACTACTGAAGCGCGCCGTGCGTTCGGCAGACGAGATCGACGCACGGACGCTAATTATTTCCGGCGGCGTCGCTTGTAATTCCGGTTTGAGGATTGCCGCGGAGTCGAGCCGCTTGCCCTATCCCGTACTCTTCCCAACGCGCGGACTTTCCACCGACAACGCCGCGATGATCGCCGCGGCGGCGGTCCCCACGCTGAGGCGCAAGGAGTTTGCCGATGCCACGCTGCGCGCGGACGCGAATTTGGCGCTGGCGTAGCGAGGAATCATTGAGCAACGCGGGGCGGCCCTTTGGGGCGGCAGCCGGGGCTTCGCCCGGCTCATTCGGAAACGAATCTTTCCTCTTGTTCGCCGCGCTGAAGCACGGCGGCCGGGCGAAGCCCCGCCCCACGTTTCACTATTTGCCGCGGATCGGCTGTCCTACCAGCATCTCCGGATTTGCGCCGGCGCGCGGCTTGAACTTGGTCGGCCAACCGTTGTTCACTTGCGCGAGGTAGAAGTTGCCGTCGGGATCGACGCTCATGCCGTGAATGTTCCACATCGCGCCTGGCCACTGGCCGCCCGAACCCCACGAATACAGGTAGTGCCCTTCGAGATCGTACTTCACAATCTTCGAAGTCTCGTTGTCGGCGATCCACAGATGCTTGTCGGCAGTGAGCAGCAGCACCTGCGGCGTAGACGGCTTGCCTGTCGAGAACTGGTCGATAAACTTGCCGTTTTCGTCGAACACCTGAATGCGGTGGCTGGAGCGATCGGTCACATACACGCGGCGCGTGTCGGGATCCACCTGCACGCCGTGCACAGCGTCGAAGAAGCCCGGGCGAGTGTCATCCGGCGGATTGCCTTTTTCGCCCCACGTCATCAGAAACTTTCCGTCTTTATCGAACTTCACCACGCGGGTATTCGCGTACCCGTCGGAAACGTACAGCGTGCTATCCGGGAGCCAAGAGAGGAACGTGGGGCGATTGAAATGCTTGTCGTCGGTTCCGGGCTCGCCAGGCACGCCGAGTGTTTGCACCAATTGTTTGCCGTCGTGGCTGAATTTGTAAACGGCGTGCATGCGGTCGTCGACCACCCATACGTGCTTTTCAGGATCGTAGGGATTAATGGTCACCGAGTGCGGGCGGCGGAACTTGTTATCCCACTGCGTCCAATCCTCCGTGATATTGCCCTGGGCGTCGAAGACCAGCAGGCAGTGTTCCCAACGGGCGTCGACGCCCATCTTGCCTTTCCATCCATTCCAACCGTCGCTACCGGAGTTGCCGGGACTCGATAGAGGGCCCACCGACGCGTTGCGGAACGGAGCCGCCGCCACAGGGAAAGTGAGACTGGGGCCAAACTCGGGAACCGGCTTCTCCATTGGCCGTTTGATGTTCGGCAATTCACCGCGCATCAGCATGAAGACGCGGTCTGCCGTTTCGGCGTAGATGCCTTGCACCGCGCCCCAGGTCCATTTATCGTGATCCTTCAGCTGCGAAAGCGGCTTCGGCCAATCGGCCACCACATCGTATGGACCCGTTTGATCCTGTCCGCCTTTCTGATTCGCAATCGCGGCGATGTTGACGCCCGGCGGCTTCGGCGCTGCACTCTGGCAGCTGGTAATAACCAGAGCCGTGGCGGAAAGCAGGCCAGCGGCGATGAGTTGGGAAGTGCGCATGATTCCTCCAAACGTAAAGAATGCCCCACGAATGCCGCAGCAGTGTGGGGCGGATTGGATATCCGCGGCGGAGTGGCACTCCGCCTGCGTATCGTAGTTTACACTTATCCGCGAGTACCACTCGCGCGCGATTTAGCCGCGGGTCATTCCCTTGAAGCGAGGCAGAATCTTCTCCGCGTTGTCCCGCTCAATTGCGCGCATGGTTGCGGCGGAGAGGCCCAGGCCCGGCAGTTCGTTCACGGTCGATTCAATCGGTTCAAACGGGTAGTCGGTGCCGAACAGCATGTGATCGGGTTTCGAGAACTTCATCGCGGCGGCCATCGGATACGGGAAGCTGGCGTGCGCGATATCGAAGTAGAACTTCTGCAATTCGGCGATCACGCCGTTCGGGATGTACTCTTCCGTCTTCGGATTGTGCGGATAGCGGTCCTTAATGCGGCCCGCGATCATCGGCATGGTGCCGCCCGAGTGCGGAATGATGATCTTCACGTTCGGGTACTTGTGCAGAACGCCGTTCACCAGAATGCTGGTGCAGGCGCGCGTGATGTCGAAATCGTATTCGTTCATCGACACCGGAACGCTATCATTCAGCTTCGTGCAGCACGGCGGCGCCAGCGGGTGCATGTATACCACCGCGTTGCGCTTGTTCAGTTCCTGCCACATCGGCTCGAAGTAGGGATCACCCGGCCAGCGCGTCTGGTTGTCGTTGGTATAGATGCCGACGCCATCGGCTTTGAGGGTGTCGAAGCCGTACTCGATTTCCTTCATGACGCCGTCGATATCGGGCAGCGGCACGCCGGTGAACAGGCCGAAGCGCTTCGGATACTGCTGGACCAGCTTGGCTCCGAATTCGTTACCCGCGCGAATGGCGGCGCGGCCCTTTTCGGTGCTGTCGTAGAGCACATCGCCGTTCTGCGTCATCGAAAGCACGCTGGCGGCGATGTCGAACTTGTCCATCTGCTCCAGAGTCCTTTCCACGGTCCACGCACCGCGGCCTCCGGGACCACGACCGCCGCCCGCGCCCCCCGGCGGCACGTGGTGATGGTGCACGTCGATGCGGCCGCCTTTCGCGGTCGATTTATTCACGTACTGCGCCGAGAGTTCGTGCGACGCAAGCATGGCCCCTGCCGCAACCGCTCCCGCCGCGCCCATCGTGCGGACGAAATCGCGCCGGCTCTTCGATTCTTCTGTGATCGTATTCATCGTTGTTTTCTAGTTGCCCCTTGCTTTTTGGTGTTGTTGCAAAATTTGTGCCGGCCGCTCTACTTCGCGGCTTGGTTGTAATCGGCAATCTGACGCGCCGCACCGGTTAGCTCCAGAATGTGGATGCCGGTGTTCGCGCGATCTGCCGCGTAGACGTAGCCGCGATCGTCAATCTCGACGTTGTTGGTTTGGATGGCCACTTTGCAGTGCTCGTCCGCGCCCGTGCCAACGCAGCGCTTTTCGGTCTTATCCGAAATCGCGGGAATGTAATAGCCAATCTCTTTCGGATGATACGGATCGCGAACATCCACTGCTCGCACGCCCGCGTTAAAGTGCGCGATGAAGACTACCCGTCCCGCGTACACGGGAGCCATGTTTTCATTCGAAGAGTGCGTGCCGAAGCGTCCGCCCGCCGAGCAGAAATTACCGCTATCCTCAGGCACCGTGAACGTGGATACGCCCACCGGCACCGCTTCGCTGCTGATATCAAAGATGCGCGCCATCTGCCGGAATTCCTGGCACTCGTTCGGCGTCGTCTCGCCCACCAGCATCATGAAATCTTTCGTCTGTCCGAATTTCTGACGGCTGTACTCCGGCAGGCTTGTTTTAAACAGTGGATAAATATTGTGCGCGCCCACGTCAGGGCCAAAATTGATCTGGCTGATGACGGGATACTTCAAGTTCTCTTCGGTTGGCTCCTTCGGGCCTTCTAGAAGTTTCTTGCGATCTAAAATCTGGAACACGCCGTTACGCGCGTTGTCGTACATCATATAGACGCGGTTTCCTTTGACGCCGGTGGACCACGCTCCGTGGAGCCCGCCGAGCACCGGACCCTTCGCGCCGGGTTCCTGTCCAGCCAAGCCGAAGTTGCGGATGAACACGGGCTTCGCGGGATCGCTCAAATCATAAATCTGCATCATGCGAGGCGTGCGCCAACCGACCGGGCCAGAGACCAGGTACGCGATGCCGGTGTCGCACTCCCACCAATTCTTATGCGTATCGCGTAGGCCATCCACGATGATGTTCATCAGCGAAGGCTTCGCGGGGTCGGTGACGTCCCACATCTCATGCCGCGTGTTGCCCCATGCGCGGAGCATATAAAACTTACCCTTCTCGCCGTGCGGCAACTGATCGCCGCTGCAGATCCGCACCATGGAAGCACCGCCGAATTCGCCTGTCTTTTCTTTCGGTTCGCCGGGAAGGTGAATGAGATACTTTGGCTGTTTGGGGTTGGTGACGTCGATGATGGAGGTGCCGTTCGGCTCCTTCTTGCCCGTCTGCGGATTCATCGATTCGCCGCCGTGGTGGCCCACGTAAAGAATCCAGCGGTTCCCCTGTTTCTGCACCAGCGGCTGGTAGGCGCTGCGAGCCTGCAGGTCGTTGTATCCGACCAACTGCATGTTGCTCTTGCGCTCGCTCTTCTGCGCAGCCGAAGGCGGCAGCGGCGGAGGCGAATTATCCGGCGGAAGCTGCGCCAAAACAGGCAGGGCGAACGCCGCAACCAACGCGGCGGCAAGAAGTTTCGGTGTCGAAATCGTCTTGTACATCAGACCTCCCGCCGGCAAATCATCGCCCCTAATCCGGCTCCGGTCAGTATACAACGAGCACCGCTAGAAGGGTGGAGGAAGGGTAGTACGTTTGGCCACGCGGAGGATCGGCCTGTCCATTGACTTAGTTTACTGTCTAGTTGACAATATAGTCATGAAGCGAGTGAATATTCATGACGCGAAAACGAACTTATCTCGCTACTTGGCCGAATTGTCGCCGGACGAGCCGCTGGTGCTTTGCAATCGGAATCAGCCAGTCGCCGAGATTCGTTCGCTGCAGAAACATGCTCGTCGCAAGCCGCGCATCGGGGCGGCGAAAGGGAAGTTTGATGTGCCGGACTCCTTTTTCGAGCCGCTTCCCGAGGAAATTCTCAAAGCGTTCGGCGGGTGATGCGTGAAACTGCTCATCGATACCTGCACCTTCCTGTGGATCGCCTCCGGCTCCCCAAAGCTGAGCAAGGCCGCGACAGATGCGTTTCTCGATACGAATAACGACCGCTATCTGAGCGCTGCTTCCGCCTGGGAAATCAGCATCAAGCACGCGGCGGGCAGGCTCCCTTTGCCGGAGCGCGCGGATCTATTTGTCCCACGAATCCGGGAAGCCAGCGGCATTGAACCCATGCCCATGGATGAAGAATCCGCACTGCACGCCGGCCGGTTGCCCGCGCTTCACAACGACCCATTCGACCGCATGCTCATCGCGCAGTCGATTGTGCATGGACTGGTGATCCTGACGCCCGATCCGCTGATTGAAAAATATGGAGTGAGGGTGCTGTGGTGACAAGCTGCATAGTCGCTTCGGATCACCTCAATCCGTACTTATTGAGTCCAGATCAGCCTCACCAACGCAAAGGCCAACGCGAATAAGTAGCCGCATGCGAAGCGGTCGATTCGGAAAACGGATTGGCCTTTACGGATTCGCCAATTCCCGACGAGCACCATACAGAACCCGACGATAGTCGGCGTGATCAGCAAACTCCCCAACCGCCAAGGAAGGATTCGGACGAAATGTCTGGGCGCGATGAGAAGGCTTACTACACCTGATACAGCGCCGAGACAGGTGTAACCAAATATTGAAGTAACAGTCTTCGGAGTTGATTCCCACAACTGGCTCAACGCGCGGATGAGGGACTCCATGATGATCTCAACGACTAACTGCAAAACGATTTCTCCCAACAGTTCGAGCAGTGGGCCGAAAATAAAATCCATCCGAGTAAGTTTCCCCAAAACAAAAGCCGCGCGCAACCTTCGTCGCACGCGGCCTTTAGTTCAACGAACTAGTGCTCTACTTCCAAACCGGAGTCGGACCCTTCGTGATCAGGTACGCCGGATTCGCTCCTTTGCGGGGGCGGAACTTCTGGGCGCCGCCGCTGTCTACGGCTGCGGTGTAGAGGTTGCCTTCCTGGTCCACGTGCATGCCGTGGACGCCCCAGAACGCGCCGGGGAAGTCGCCCCACGTGCCCCAGCTATACAGGAAGTGGCCGTTCAGATCGTACTTGATCATCTTTGAAGTGCCGCGGTCGAAGGCCCACAGGGCGCGGTCGGTACCGATGTAGATCAAGTGGATGTCGGACGGTGCGGTGCCAACGCTCCATTCGCGCAGGTATTTGCCGTTTTCGTCGAACACCTGAATGCGGCGGTTGTTGCGGTCATTGACGAAGATCTGGCGCGTGGGCAGATCCACGGCCAGGCCGTGCACCGTGTTGAAGTAGCCCGGACGCTTATCGTTAGGCGGATTGCCTTTTTCGCCCCAGGCCAACAGGAACTTGCCGTTCTTATCGAACTTCACGACGCGCGTGTTCATGTAGCCATCGGCCACGTAGAACGTGCCATCGGGGAGCCACGTCATGAACGTCGGGCGGTAGAAGTGCTTGTCGTCGTTCGCGTGTTCGTTCGGCACGCCGATGGTTTGCAGCAGCTTCTTGCCGTCGTTGCTGAAGATGAAGATCGCGTGGCGGTAATCGTCCACCACCCACACGCGCTTTTCGGGATCGTAGGGGCTGATGTACACCGAGTGCGGCCGGCGCATCATCTTATCCCACTGCGTCCAGTCTTCCTTGTTGTTGCCCTGTTCGTCGACCACGACGATGCAGCGCGTCCAACTGAAATCGGTGCCCGCAACGCCGGCGTCGGAATCGTCACCGAGCTTGCCGTCCGGAGTTTCCAGGCGGCCCGGAGGGCTGGCGGCGGTGGCATCGCGCCACGGCAGACGGCCGATGGGGAACTCAAGGCTCGGGATGTCCAGCTTGATCTGCTTCGGACGTTGGATGTTGGGCAACTGGCCGCGTTCCAGGATGAACACTCGGTTCGGGCTTTCGGCGAAGACGCCTTGACCGGCGCCCCACGTCCATTTTTCGTTGCCCGGAATCACCGACGGCGATTTCGGCCAGTTTGGCACCACGTCGTAGGCGCCGAAAATATCTTGTCCACCAACTTCACCAGGGATGGCGGCGGTGGTCACTTCTTTCTTGCTTTGCGCGGCCACTTCGTTGGGCCGCATTGCGAGTCCAACAAAGATGGCAAGCGCTGCGGCGGCTACGGCGCCAACCGCGAGACTTCTTCGCATAGAAACTCCTTCCATTCATTGCCTTGTTTGGGTCCAAATAGGCACTCGCCATGATAGCATCGACGCTTCGAAACACCCCCTGAGCATTGGGCCAGAGTCCAACCCGGCAGTTCAGCATATTTGGAGCTTTTTGGGGCCTAACCTGCTGTAAGTCAGAAGCACGGAGTGCTACGTTCATGTTGAGGAGACCTCAATGGCCGCGACATCTTCCACCATGCTGGACCTGGGAACCCCAGCGCCGTCTTTTTCCCTGAACTGCGTAACCACGGGCCGCCCCGTTTCCCTGGATACGTTCCAGGGCAAGGAGGCGCTGGTGGTCATCTTCCTTTGCCACCATTGTCCGTTCGTCAGACATGTGAAGGCGGAACTCTCCCGGTTAGGGAGGGACTACGCCGAGAAAAGCGTCGGGATTGTTGCCATCAACGCGAATGATCCGGCAGTATCGGCGGATGATTCTCCTGAAGGACTGAATCGGATGGCCGCCAGTTGGGGACTGAACTACCCGGTCTGCTATGACGAATCGCAGAAGGTAGCGCAGGCCTACAAAGCTGCCTGTACGCCGGATTTTTTCGTGTTCGACAAAGACCGCAAGCTTGCGTATCGCGGCCAACTGGACGACAGCCGTCCGTCGAACGCCGTGCCTGTGACTGGATCTGATCTTCGCGCGGCCATCGATGCGCTGTTGTCCGGGGAGAAGCCGTCCGAGAGCCAGAAGGCGAGCATTGGCTGCAACATCAAGTGGAGGGCTGGCAACGAGCCGGACTACTACATGAATCCAGCAACGCGTCTCTGAGGTTGTCTCTCCGTGCGACGATACCGAGCACGGGAAGGGTATTCCTGCTATCCTGATGTTTTGGAAGGCAGGTGAGTGAAAATTGGCTGAAGTCCATATTCAGGACGGAGAGTCGCTCGAAAGCGCACTGCGACGGTTTAAGCGCAAAGTGCAACAGGAAGACATCATTAAAGAAATCAAGCGGCACTCGTTCTATCTGAAGCCGGGCGAAAAGAAGCGCACGAAGGAAGCGCTGGCTCGCAAGCGGAACCGCAAAAAGCGGACTCGCGATACGGAATAGTTCGCGCACTGTTTGAACAGGTTCAAGGCAGATCCGAAAGGGTCTGCCTTTTGCTTTTTGCGGTGGAGTGGAACCGGTGCTCGGGCCGGGTGCCTCACAGGGGAAAAATTCGTGAGGTGGAGCACTGCCGAGGCGAGCGCCTCCGCCCCGGGCTGGCGCTGCGCTACACCAAAAAACAAAACGGGCCTCCCCGAAGGAGGCCCGCTGTTGTCCTGACAATATTCGCTCGTTACGGATTGATCGGAGTCACCGTCAGTGTTTGTACATCGTTTACGCCGTTGGCGCCGAACGCGGTACAGGTGTACGTTGTCGGAACCGTCGGATCGACACGGATGACCACCGTCGGGTACGGATACTCGATCCCGTTGACGTTGATCCTCACGGAGTTCACTGCCGAGCAAATCAGCTGAATGTTGGTGCCGAGGTTCGGAACCTGGCTGGCCGTGTAGCTGAAGTTCGTGATCCGCGCGTTGTTGTTCGGAGCGGGGTTTACCGTGATAGTCACCTGTGCGGTGGCATCCGGTGCACCCGCCTTCTTGGCGGTCAGAGTATAGGTGGTGGTGGTGGCGGGGCTAACCTGCGTGGAACCAGAGTTGGCAACGCTGCCGACGCTGCTGATGCTCACCGAATCGGCGCCCGATACCGCCCACGAAAGGGTGGAGGACTGGCCCGCGGTGATCTGTGTCGGATTCCCACTAAACGAAATGATTTGCGGAGAGGCAACAGTGCCTGCCGAAACCGTCACTCGAGCGGAGCTTTGCAATCCGCCGGCATCGCGCACCGTCAGGCGGAACACATATGTGTTGCCCGAGGCGGCCGCAAACGTAGTGGTGGCCGCGGTGGAGTTCGACAGGCTGACTGCCGGACCGCTTTCCTGCGTCCACTGGTAGGTAATCTTGTCGCCATCCGGATCGAACGAAGCCGAACCGTCGAGGGTGACCGTTTGTGAACCAGTGAATGCCTGGTTCGGACCCGCGTCGGCCACCGGAGCGTTGTTGCCCGTGCGAACCGTGCGGCTGATCACCTCATAACGTACGCGCGGGATCTGCACTGGCACCGCGTGGTTGGCGGCGCGCAATTCTTTCGGACGCATCATGTTGCCGAACTGGATGCCGAATACTGCGCGTCCCGTGTTGCCCACGCCCAGCAGCGTTTCGTTTACGCCGCCTTCCGCGGTGAAGGCAATCTTGTTATTGATCGGGAAGATCAAGCGGAGCGTGCCGCCAACGCGGTCGCCTGACGCAGTGCTCTTCAAGTAGCCGAAATTGCCCTGCATGTAGTTGTTGCCGAACAGCGGAGCCGTCCCGGAGATACCGGCCTGATCCACCACGCGCAGATAACGCTGGTTGAGGATGTTTGCCGGACCATTCGTCACGCTGATGCTGTTGATCAGGGCGTCATCGAGGAACGCCTTAGTGCCGTAGGCCCCTAAGCTGCCCCATTTGAACAGGTAATCCAAAGTCACCGAACCCTGACCGATGGTGCCGCCCGTTTGGTCGCCCGTGAGGTTCACGTGCTTGAAGCTGGAAAACAGACCGGCCTGGAAGTTGCCGATGCGATCGACCAAGCCGAAGTCGAACTGACCTTCGCGCCGGCCCTTGCTGTAGAAGTACTCGCCTTCCGACTGGAAGCCGTAGTGATCGCCGAACGGGGCGAAGTAGCGGCCTTTGCCTGTGAAGGTCGCATTGCCATCGGACGTCGGGCCGACGTTCAAGCCCAACAGTTCGAAGCGCGGCGGAGCGGAGGTCTTCATTTCCTGAACGACGGTCTTGGCCACTTCTTCGGCCGACGGCGGCTTCGGAGCATCGGCGACACGCGCAGCGGTCTCATTCGCGCGATTCGCCAGAGCGGCCTGCGCGGCCTTGAGCGCGTCCTGATCGGCCTTGAGCGCCGCCAATTGATCGCGCAGGGCTTTGTTCTGGTCCGCGAGATCTTTCAGCATCTGCTCGATGGTGTCCAGCTTATCGAGCTTCTTCAAAACCTGATTGCAGCAATCCGCCGCTTGTTGCGCGGCTTGTTGTGCTGCCTGCTGTGCCGGTTCCAAAGCGCGAATCGCATCGCCAGCGCTGCCCGCTCCAACGGTGCGACCCTGGCCGTCGGTCACAGTGATGGTGACGCGGCGGTTCATGTAACGCGCTTCATCGGTACGGCTGTAGGTGGCATTGCCTTGCGCGCCGCGGGGTGCCGCAAAGCCGCGTGAGGTGGTTTCAATCTGAGCGGCGCGAGCGCCGTACTTGACCAGGAAGTCACGAACCATGTTCGCGCGCGAGAGACCAAGTTTGTCGTTATAACCGGCGCTGCCGATGCGGTCCGTGTGGCCTTCAATCTTCACGCGGTACGCTGCATTTTTCTGCAGGAGTTCCGCGATCCGCAGCAGGCTGGGGAATCCGTCGACAAGGACCGATGAGTTGTACTCAAAGTTGATTTCTTCCCAATCATCTTTGGTGGCGGTCGTGTTCAAACCTTGTGCTGAAGCCGTAAAGTTCAGCAAAGGAACGGCGACCAAAGCTGCAAGCGCTACCGCCCTCCATCTAAATTGCATAAAGTTTTGTTTTCTCCTCCGCGCTTAAACATCTGCAAACCGACTGCTTAGGCGCCATTGCGTGACCGAGAACGTCACGGCAGACTAGTACCAGAATACAACGAACCGGGACCCGAGGGTCCGATCAGGCCCCACTCTGAGCTTCGGCGGACTTGGCCGGTGGCATTAGGGTTTGCTACCGCTCTTTCATCGAGATGCGGAAGATTGCGAAACGATTCCCTGCAATTGATGTAACCCAATTAAAGCCGGAAACGGTTTGGCCCCAACGCGCGTCCACATCTCTTGCGCTACCCGACTGTACCGGTACGTTACGCTGGAGAGTAAAATACCCAATGCGACTTCATTACTATCTTGCTGCGGCGTTGATGTTCAGCCAAGCGGGTTTTGCCCAGAATTACACGATCTCCACGCTTGCGGGAGGCGGATTTCCGGATGCGATCCCGGCGACATCGGCAAACCTCGGTGAGGTTGATGGAGTCGCGGTGGACGGTACCGGCAACATCTATATTGCCAACCCGACGTATTCGGTCGTGACGATGGTAGATGGCAGCGGGGTGCTCAATCGTATTGCCGGCAACGGCAAAGCAGGGTTTGGCGGCGACAACGGTCCTGCTGCCAGTGCCCAACTGAACAAGCCGCACAGCGTTGCGGTGTCCAGTTCTGGCGACATTTACATCGCCGATACGTTCAACCACCGAGTTCGCAAGATTTCCAACGGCACGATCACGACAGTCGCAGGCAATGGCGTGCGTGGCTACAGCGGGGATGGCGGAGCCGCGACGAGCGCCCAGCTGAACTATCCCTGGGGTGTGGCTGTGGATTCCTCCGGGAGCTTATATATCGCCGATACGGCGAATCACGTAATCCGCAAGGTCTCTGGAGCAACCATCACCACGTTTGCCGGAACCGGCAGCCAAGGCATCGGACAAAATAATATTTCGCCCACCAGCGGCGCCTTGAACTCCCCGCGTGGTGTGGCGCTCGACTCCTCGGGCGCTTTCTATTTTGCCGATACAGGCAACAACTTGGTTCGCAAAGTCTCCGGCGGGGTCATGACGATTGTCGTCGGGCAAGGTTTTGCCGGGGTCAGTTCTCTCAGTTCGCCCTTTGGCGTTGCGGTGGATGGCTCCGGGGTCGTTTATGTCAGTGACACGGGCAATCATCGAATCGGAAGCGTTTCCGGGAACGTGACGACATTGTTTGCTGGGACTGCCAGCGCGGGCTTTGGAGGAGATGGCGGTCTTGCCGCCAATGCAGCTTTGAATTCGCCGAGTGGCCTTGCCGTTGACTCTCAAGGGCGTGTTCTGATTTCCGATTCGCAGAATCAACGCATTCGGCGCGTTTCGGGTGGAACAATCTCGACGGTGGCGGGATTGGGAACAAGCGGCAACGTCGGCGACGGTGGATCCGCGTTAAGTGCGCTGCTGTTTGTTCCGGCGAGTGCAGTTGCGGACGCCGCAGGGAACATCTTTATCGCGGATGCCGGCAACGCACGTGTGCGTCAGATGGCGAGTGGCAACATCAGCACAATCGCCGGAAATGGAGTCGTCGGCGATGCAGGAGATGGCGGTGCCGCTACTAACGCAAATTTCGTCAATCCCACCGGTGTCGCCGTCGATGGAAGTGGCAATGTGTATGTTGCCGATTTCGACGCCGCCCGCGTTCGTAAAGTGTCGGGCGGTGTGATTACAACGTTTGCGGGAACCGGGGCGGCCGGGATCTCCACCGACGGAATAGCGGCCACTTCGGCTCCGTTGGCATTTTCGCCGGACGTAGCGGTGGACGGGAGCGGCAACGTTTACATTTCCGAAAATGGCGGCATTGTGAATAATGCCCGTGTCGCCAGCCGCATTCGCAAGGTTTCGGGAGGTACGATTTCGACGGTGGCGGGCGTGACCGGCGCCGCGGGATTTTCCGGTGACGGCGGTGCCGGTAATGTGGCGCAGGTGAATGGGCCGTATGGTGTCGCTGTGGACGCCAATGGCAACATCTATATCGCCGACACCTACAACAACCGGATTCGCGTGGTTTCGAATGGAACCATCACAACCTTCGCGGGCAACGGCGCGCAGGGATTCGCGGGCGATGGAGGTTTCGCGACGGCCGCGCAGTTGAATCAACCGCAAGGTATTGCCGTGGATGCCGCGGGTAATGTCTACATTGGGGACACCGGTAACAACCGTATCCGAATGGTTTCGAACGGAATCATCACCACCATCGGGGGTACGGGCATTGCGGGTTACGGCGGCGATGGAGGCGCGGCAATCAACGCCACATTCGATACTCCGCAAGGAATCTCCGTCGATCCATACGGCCGGGTTCTGGTAGCCGATGCGAACAACAACGCGATTCGCGCTCTGGCATTGCCGTGTAATTACACCATCGCTCAGACGCTTTCCTCGACTTCCGCGGGCGGACCGCTGGCGCTGGCGATCCAAACCACGCCGGTCTGCTCGTGGTCCGTCAGCGGATTGCCCGCGTGGATCACCATTCCCGGTGCGGCATCGGGTACAGGGACCACAACCGTCAGCTTGCAGGTTGCCGCGAATACCGGAGTGGCGCGCAGCGCGACGATCAACGTTGCGAATGCGCAAGTGACCGTGAATCAGGCAGCCGGGTGTATCTATGTGCTGAGCTCCGCGGGACAGGCGTTTCCGGCAGCGGGTTCTTCGGCCGACGTTACCGTCACGGTGAATCCAGGATGCCCATGGACGGCCACCGGCGCGCCGTCTTGGATCACGCTCACCAGCGGCGCCAGCGGAGCGGGCAACGGAATTGTGAACCTGACGGCGGCGGCCAACGCTGGCGCGGCGCGTTCAGCCACAATGACCATCGCGGGTAAGACATTCACGCTCGAACAATCTTACGGGACCATCGCGGGTCTGACGTTGGGCGGTTCGCTCGCGCAAGTTGCGTCGCAAGGGACGTGGAGGTTTACGCTGAACGCGATCAACCTGGGCAACGGTGGCGCAATCACGCGATTCTCTTTCCTTGACGACAATGGCGCGGGACTGGCACTGCCTCTCACGTTCCCACAGCAATCTCCCTCGAGCGGCCCCATCTCTGCATCCGTACTTGATCGCACCATTGAAGCGAACGCGCAATTGGTGATCGAAAGCACCGGTCCGGATTCTGCGCCACAGCTGATCGGTTCCGGCCTTCTGCAAAGCAACGGCAATGTCAGCGGGTTCGGTATCTTCAGTAATCCGACGCTTGGCTGGAATGCCGTGGTTCCGCTGGAGGCGCGCAACGCGCCGAACTACATTTTGGCGTTTGATAACACCAACGGTTTGGCGACGGGCCTTGCGATTGCGAACCTTTCGTCCACTGCGGCAGCCGTCACCGTGACGATTCGCGACGATACCGGGGCGGTGATCGGTACCGCGACCATCCAACTTCCCGCACAGGGCCATACGTCCTTCATGTTGAACTCGCAGTATTCGGTGACGGTGAACAAACGAGGTACCATCCAGTTCGATACGCCAGGTTTTGCAACCCCGAACGCACAGCGTATTTCGGTGCTCGGCCTGCGTGCTATTGGCGGAGCCCTGACAACGCTGCCGGTATTGGCAAATGTCGGAACGGGTGGCGGCTCCATCGCTCATGTCACCTACAACGGTGGATTCACAAGCGACTTCTATATCGTCAATACGGGCGGGGCCGCGGCTGATTTCACGCTTAGCTTCCTCGACGAATCGGGTAACGCCTTGCAGGTTCCTATGCTCTTGCCGCAATCGGGAACGAATGTGACGACGTCTACACTCACGCGGAATCTGGCTCCTGGAGCGATGTTAGTGGTGCAAACAGTCGCGAACGACAACGCGGCTGCCATTGCTGGCTCCGCGCAACTGACCAGTGCAGGCAACGTCAGCGGCTTCGAAGTTTTCCGCTGGACCACGTTCGGCCAGGAAGCCTCAGTCCCCTTGGAAACCCGCGCACCCAGTAGCTATGTGCTGGTGTTTGACGACACGAACGCCACGACCACCGGCGTCGCGATAGCGAGCAGCGGAGCGGCCGCGAGTGTCACCGTGAATATCCGCAATGACGCGGGTGCCTTGCTGAAGACGGTTCAGCTCAGTCTGCCCGCGAATGGGCACAAGTCATTTTTGCTGCCGGACTTTGAAGCCGTTACCGGCAACCTACGAGGCATGGCCGAGTTTGTTGTCCCCGTGGGAGCCAAGATTAGTGTCATCGGATTGCGCGCCCGCGCGGACGGAACACTGACGACGATTCCCGTACTTACTCGCTGATACGACACTTTCCGAGTAGGGTTAGGTCTGCTCCGTCCCAACCGGCGACCGTTGGAGAACTCGGCCGCCGGTGTTTTCCTTCTTTTCTTCAAACGCGTTTCGCTATCTCCGCCGTCTATACCCGAATGTGAAGGTTTCCTCACGCTAGGATGAACTTTTGTTAAGCTAAAAACATCAGTCACCTGTCGTCACTTCAAAGGGACTTTGGGATTGCCGTTACCCCGGCCGTAACATCATTACCACTAGGGAGATATATGCACCGAGTCCTGTCGTGTGTTGTGCTTGCATTGTCGGTAAATGCACTGTACGCGGCCGAAAAATTGACGCTCGATCAGGCGCTGGAACTGGCAGATCTCAACCATCCCCAACTGCAAGCAGGCTCGGCCGCTGTCGACGTGGCGAAAGCGGGGATCAAAACTGCGCGAGCGTATCCGAATCCAGAGTTGAATTTCCTCACCGGTCGAGGCACCGGGCCGACTCCGCTGGCACCCGCTCAGTTGTACGAGTTCATCCAACCGCTGGAACTTGGCGCATTGCGCGGCCGCCGCATGGAATTGGCGCTTCGTGGACGCGATAGCAGCGAATACTCGCTGGAAGAAATCCGGCTCGCCGTGCGTTCGCGGGTGCGGCGAACCTTTTATGGAGTTTTGCGGAGCCGGACGGAGATCGCCGTCGCCGCCGATAACTTGAAGCTGGTTCAGGACCTTCGAGCGAGAGTGAAGGTGCGCGTGGATGTGGGTGAGTCCGGCCGGCTGGAACTGGTCCGGGCAGAGGCGGAGGAAGCCGTAGCGCGCACGGCGGCGAATCGGGCGCAATTGGAATTGATCACCGCTTTGAACCAACTCCGCGCCGCAGTGGGCGGCGGGTTGGGAACCGATATGGAGTTGGAAGGCAATTTGGATCCCCCTGTGATGTTGCCGTCGATTGGGGAGGTTCGTCAGCAGGCATTGGATAAGCATCCTTCTCTGGCTTTGGCCCGCTCAGAAGTGCGGCGCGCCGATGCGCGGGTGGAGTATGAAGTTGCCCAGCGCCGGCCGCAACCGAATTTCCGAACGGAGTACGATCAGACCAATCCGTCCGTGCGATTTGGCGTGGGCATTCCTTTGCCGTTCTGGAACCAGCGGGTGGGGCAGATCGCCGAGGCCCGCGCGGGACGGCGGCAACTGGAGTCCCTTTCCCGGGCGCGGGAAAACGAACTGCTTTCCGCGCTGGATGCCGCGTATGGCCGCTATCAGGTGGCCGCCCAACAAGTGGCGGTTTACGAACAGGGATTATTACAAGAGGCGCAAGGCGCGCTTACGGCCGCCGAGGCTGCTTTCCTCCTTGGAGAGCGCGGGATCATCGAAGTTTTGGATGCGCAACGCGTGTTGCGCACAATTCGAGTGGATTATTTGAACGCACAGTATGACCGTCAGGCCGCACTCATTGACGTCGATGAACTGCGGGCGGCGGACCTTCGGAGCAACAAGCCATGACTACTATGAACGAAAGATTTTGCGCAGTCCGGTTGCGCGGATTGATTCCACGCAGCGTACTGGTCGTGGCCCTTTCGCTGACTCTAGCCGGTTGCAGCAAGACGGCTTCGGCGAACAAAGAAGAGGCGGCCCCCAAGGCGGCGTCGAATCCCATGGAGATCCGTGCGGATGCCTCCATGATGGAACGCATCAAGATTGGCGAACCGAAATCGGCGCAAGTGGGCGGAAGCCTTACCGTTGCCGCGCGAGTGGAGGTGGATGAGACGAAGATTGGTCGCGTCGGCGCTCCGGTCATGGGGCGCATCAGCGAGCTAAACGCCAGGGAGGGGCAGGAAGTGACACGCGGGCAGTTGATTGCAACGCTCAACAGCACGGGCCTCTCCGACTCGCAGTTGGGGCTGCTCAAAGCAATGTCTCAACAGCAGTTGGCGCAGCGGGCGGTGGAACGCGCCGAACAATTGTTGACCGCGGGAGTCATAGGCAGCGCCGAACTCCGGCGCCGGGAAGCGGAATTGGCGCAGGCCACCGCTGATGTTGCCGCTTCGCGCGATCAATTGCGTATTCTGGGGCTACCGCAAGATGCAATCGAAAACCTGGAGCGCACGCGCTCCATCAATTCCACGTTGCGGGTCAATGCCAACATGGACGGCACGATTCTGCGGCGGAATATCGCAATCGGTCAGGTGATCAACCCGGCCGATACGCTGGTGGAGATCGCCGATCTGACCAGTTTGTGGATGGTCGCCGATGTTCCGGAGCAGTCGGCGGGCAGCGTGGTCCCCGGTCAAAGCGTTGAGGCGGAGATTGAAGCGCTGCCCGGCGAGAAAATCTACGGCAAGCTTTCCTTCGTCAGCGCCACCGTGAATCCGGAAACCAGAACCGTGCGCGCCCGCTTGGATTTGCCGAATCCGCGCAAGCGTTTTAAGCCCGCGATGCTCGCAACCATGGTGCTCCGCGACCCTGCGCAGAGAAAACAGGTTATCCCAGTAACCGCAGTGGTTCGCGAAGGAAATGACGAGTTTGTCTTTGTGCAACTGGAGCCGGACAAGTTCGTCCTTCGGCCAGTGGTTCTGGGCGAGGAACACGGTGGAAATCGCGTCCTAACCGACGGCATACAACCGGGAGAAAAGATAGTCGTCGATGGCGCTTTCCACTTGAACAATGAGCGGAAGCGCCTTGCGGTGCAGGGGAGCTAACGCGTGCTTCATTCCCTGGTTTACAACGTACTGCGCCAGCGGTTAGTGATCGTGGTGTTGGCCGCGATCGGTCTAGCGTTCGGCGTCGACGCCGCACGCAAGCTCTCGGTGGATGCGTTTCCCGACGTTACCAACGTTCAGGTCCAAATTGCGACCGAAGCACCTGGCCGTTCGCCGGAGGAGGTCGAACGCTTCGTTACGGTTCCCCTCGAAATTGCAACCACCGGTTTGCCCAGCCTCACCGAGATGCGCTCGCTCAACAAGCCGGGCCTCTCGATTATCACTCTGGTTTTCAAGGATGACGTGAATGTCTACTTTGCGCGCCAGTTGGTCAACGAGCGCCTCATCGAAGTTCGCGACCGTCTGCCCGAAGGCATCGCGCCTATTCTTGGCCCCGTGTCCACCGCGCTCGGCGAAGTGTATCAGTACACCCTGGACCGCCCAGGCGACGGAGAGCACGCGCTTTCGAAAGAAGAGTTAACGCAGCGCCGCATTACCCAGGACTGGGTGGTGCGCCCGTTGCTTCGCTCCATTCCTGGCGTGGCTGAGATCAACTCGACGGGCGGCTTTGTGAAGCAGTATCAAGTGTTGGCCGATCCCATTAAGCTGCGCTACTTCGGCGTCACGATTAAAGACGTTTATGATGCGTTGGCCGCCAACAATGCCAACTCTGGGGGAGGCATTCTGCCGCAGCACGCCGAACAGTACCTGGTGCGCGGCGTCGGCCTTGTCCGCAACCTGGATGACATCCGCACGATCGTGCTCAAGGAAGTCCGCGGCACGCCCGTCTACATGAGAGATGTTGCCGAAGTGAAACTGGGTGAAGAAGTCCGCTATGGCGCGATGGTCAAGGGCGGCTACACCGAATCGGTCGGCGGCATCGTGATGATGATCGCCGGCGGCAACGCGAAGCAAGTTGTGAGCCTGGTGAAGGAGCGCGTCGCCGAAATCAATTCGAAAGGGATGCTGCCCGACGGATTGCAGATCGTTCCGTACTACGACCGATCGGAACTTGTGGACGCCGCGTTGTGGACGGTGGAAGAAGTGCTGATGGAAGGCATCGCGCTGGTGGTGGTGATTCTTTTCCTCTTCCTTGGCGATTTGCGCTCCAGCCTGGTTGTGATCGCGACCCTGGTGTTGACGCCACTGCTGACGTTCCTGATCATGAACCAGATCGGACTTTCCGCAAACCTGATGTCTCTCGGCGGATTAGCGATCGCAATCGGCCTGATGGTGGATGGGTCGGTCGTCGTTGTTGAAAACGTATTTTCGAAACTTGGTCACCACAAGAGTGAGAGCCGCATTCAATCCGTATTGACCGCAGTGCAGGAAGTGGGAACGCCGGTAATCTTCGGCGTGGGTGTCATTATCCTCGTGTTCTTGCCCTTGATGACGCTGGAAGGCATGGAAGGCAAGATGTTCTCTCCTCTTGCCGTGACCATTGCGATCGCGCTCGGGATCTCGCTCGTTCTCTCCTTGACGCTCTCCCCGGTGTTGTCTTCCTATTTGCTCAAAGGCGGCGCCGAGCACGATACATTTTTCGTGCGCATGCTGAAGACGCCCTACGTTCGAATCCTGGACTGGGCTTTGAACCATCCCATATCCACCATCAGCGCCGCGGTATTGATGTTTGTCGGCGCCTTAATGCTGTTCCCGTTGCTGGGAACTTCTTTCATCCCGGAAATGAAAGAAGGCACGGTTTCTCCGAACTTCGATCGAGTGCCAAATATCTCTTTGGATGAATCTCTGAAGCTCGAAATGGAAGCGATTCGGATGATCCGCAAAGTTCCGGGCGTGAAGTATGTTGTCTCGCGCCTCGGCCGCGGCGAATCGCCTGCCGATCCCGCGGGGCCGAACGAAACAGACGTAATGGCGACCATTTTCCCTCGCGAGGAGCTACCCAAAGGCATGACGCAAGACGTCATCGCGGAGGAAATCCGAAAGCAGGTCGCGAAGATCCCTGGCGTCAATCTGGTGATGGCGCAACCGATTTCCGACCGTGTCGATGAAATGGTAACGGGCGTCCGCGCCGACGTGGCCGTGAAGATTTTCGGTGATGACCTGGACATGCTCATCAAGAAGGCCAACGAAGTGGCTGCCGTCGCACGCACTATTCGCGGCCTGCGCGACACGCGCATCGATCGCGTGGGCGGCCAGCAGTATCTGAACATCTCAATCGACCGGGCCGCAATTGCGCGTTTCGGCCTCAACGCTTCTGACGTGCATGACGTGATCGAAACCGCGGTTGGCGGCAAGGTGGCCACCGAAATTTATGAAGGGGAACGGCGCTTCCAGGCTGTGGTTCGCCTCCCCGAATTGTTGCGCGATAACGTGGATGATATCCGCCGCATTTTGGTTCCGACACCCGCAGGCGTGCGCGTGGCACTGCAGGATCTGGCCGAGGTGAAAGTGGTGGAGGGCCCAGCGCAAATCAATCGCGATACCGCGAAACGCCGCATTGTGGTGGGCGTCAACGTGCAGGATCGCGATCTCGGCGGTTTCGTTGCCGAATTACAGCAAAAAGTAGCGCAGCAGGTACAGTTGCCGTCGGGTTACTACATTGTCTGGGGCGGCCAGTTCCAGAACATGACACGTGCGCTGAATCATCTGATGATTATTGTGCCCATCACCATTGGCGCAATCTTCTTTCTGCTCTTCCTGTTGTTTAACTCGATCCGCTTCGCCGCGCTGATCATCATGGTGTTGCCCTTTGCCTCCATCGGGGGCGTCGTCGGCCTGTACGTAACAGGCGAATACCTCTCCGTACCCGCGTCGGTAGGATTCATCGCGCTGTGGGGAATCGCGGTGCTCAATGGTGTCGTACTCGTCTCCTACATTCGCAATCTGCGCGAAGGCCATCACAGCCAGATGGAAGCGATTGTGGAAGGAGCGAAGATCCGATTCCGTCCTGTAATGATGACGGCCACAATCGCCGCGCTCGGCCTCGCTCCGTTCCTCGGTGCGACCGGCCCCGGTTCTGAAGTGCAGCGCCCCCTTGCAATCGTCGTCATCGGTGGCCTGATCACATCGACGTTCCTGACGCTGGTCGTTGTGCCGACTCTCTACCGCTACTTCGATTCCGAGCCGGAACAATATCAGCACGAACGGGAAAGTCTTGAGGGCGGAGCAAAGCCGTCTTAGTCTCTCGGCTTCTGTAGTTTTTAGGAGTGCGTCGGCCGTGCTTCTCATTCGATAATGAAGTTGAGCTTGCCGGACGGGTAGCCGCTCCTGATTACGGGAGAGGAAAGTCCGGTCTCCACAGG
>JBEBGM010000014.1:0-85955 GCA_040081455.1 Bryobacteraceae bacterium | reverse complement strand
GATCAGGCCGATGACGCTGACGTCGGCGGAGTTGTACCGGGCCATGGCGCCGAGTAGCGTGCTCTTGCCGACTCCGGAGCCGCCAAAGATGCCGATGCGTTGTCCTTTTCCAAAAGGCAGAAGGCTATCGATGGCGCGGACGCCGGTGACCAGGGGTTCGGTGATGTGCTCGCGCTGCATGGGGCCGGGCGGCTGCGCGTAGAGATCGTAGTAGGCGTCGGGGCGGATATCGGGGCCGCCGTCCATCGGTTTGCCGAAGCCGTCGAGAACGCGGCCGAGGAGTTGCGGAGAGACTTCGACGCGGGCGGCTTCGGGGCGCGCGATGACGGTATCGCCCAGTTGCAGGCCACCGGTTTCTTCGAGGGGCATGAGCAGGACGCGGCCTTCGCGGAAGCCGACGACCTGGGCGCGCACGGTGCGGCCGTCGCTCGAAAGGATTTCGCAGAAGTCACCTACGGCGGCTGCTGGTCCTTCGGAGGCGGCGACCAGGCCCACGAGTTCCCGAATATGCCCCGTGCGGCGAAGCGTTTCTATTCGCTCGACCGCGCGAATGCAATCTTGAAGGATCATCGAGTTTGCCTCCGGACGATATCGGTGAGGCCGCGTTCGATTTCGGCCAACTGCGTTTGGATGGAGGCGTCTACTTCGCCGCGTGTGGTTTCAAACAAGACGGTATCGGGCGGAAGGGATTCGTCGCTCTCAATGCCCAGGCCGGGAGGAAGGTCGAGCACACCACGGTGCGTGGCCACTGCCGCGAAGAAGCTGGGTGAGACCCGCAGGCGTTTCAGCTCGCGCCCGTTCAGCTTGGACCCGGCGGCCTTAATGAGGCCGAGGATCGCTTCGGGGTCCGTGGTAAGTTCTCGGTTGATCACGCGGCGGGCGATGGCGATGGAAAGCTTGACCATGTCTTCTTCGGCGTCGACGCGATGGGCTTGTGCTTGAGACGACAGTTGCCGGACCATGTTCTGAAACGCCTCGATGGCAGGCGCGAGTTTTGCGGACGCTTTCTTGGTGCCGGCGGACTCGCCCTCGACGAGCGCTTTGCGCCGTGCTTCGTCGACACGGGCGGCGATTTCCTGTTTGGTTGCAGCGTCCGGCGGTTCCTCGTTCGCCGAGCGGGAGAGACCGGGGGAGAGTTGCGGCGCTCCGGCTGGCGAACCTCCGATGTGTTTCCAGCGGATGGGTTCGGCACCCGCGTTGTCCGTGGATCGGTAGAGCTTAGACGACATACTGCTCCCCCGCGGTTCCCTTCAGGCTGATGACACCTTCGGATTCGAGCTGCCTCACGACGGCGATGATCTGCTGCTGGGCTCCCTCGACTTCCTTGATTTTGATGGGACCCAAGGCGTCCATGTCTTCACGCAGCATGTCCGCGCCGCGCTGGCTCATGGCTTGGAGCATATGCTCCTTCATTTTGTCGTTGGTTCCTTTGAGAGCCACTGTGAGGACTTTGCGGTCGACCCTGGCGAGAATTTCCTTAATCGCATTGAGATCCAGCAGGAGGAGATCCTCAAAGACCAACATCAAATGCCGGATGGATTCGGCGAGCTGCGGATTGGCGGAATCGATGGCGTCCAAAATATCTTTTGACGTGTTCGAATCCAGGCGGTTGAACATTTCGGATACCGCGGTGACGCCACCGTAGGATTCACGGCTCATGGAACCGAGCGACTTCAGTTTGAGTCCAATGATGCTTGCGATTTTCGAGATGATGTCCGGAGAGATCTGATCGAGACTTGCCATGCGAAGCGCGACGTCGGCGCGCATCTCAGCGGGGAGGGAGAAGAGGAGTCCGGCGGCCTGCGTCGGGTTCAAATGAGAGAGCACAAGCGCGATGGTTTGAGGGTGCTCGCTATGGATGAACTTTGCGAGCTGCTGCGGATCGGTTTTCTGCAAGGCGTCAAAGCTGACGGTCTCATTGCCGAGGGATTTCATCAGCCGGTCGAGCATGCGCTTGGCTTGTTCGGGGCCGAAGGCGTTGATGAGGACCTTGCGTGCGTAATCGACGCCGCCTTTAATGACGTAGTCGTGAGCGACGGCCATCTGGTAAAACTCTTCAAGCACGCCTTCCGCCTGTTCCGCGGTGAGAGATTGCACGCGGGCGATCTCCCGGCTAATCTGCTGGACTTCCTCTTCGTCGAGTTCCTTCAAGATGGAACTCGACGCCTCGTCGCCAATCATGACCATGAGGACGGCTGCTTTGCGCAGCCCGCTGATCTGTTCGCCTTCGTTAGACTTCTCGCCGATCCTCACCATTGAGCCAACTCCGCACCACTTGCGCCATCGCTATCGGGTCCTTCTTCGTTTCTTCCGAGATATGCTTTGTCAGGATGTCTGTTTTCTTGGTGGAAACCTCCGGTACTTTGAGCTTCATTAGTTCTTCGGCCTGTTGTTTGGCCTGAAGAGCGGCATGTTCGGCCATGCGGGCCTCGAACTGCTTTTCCATTTCCTCCGGGGTAATGAGCGCGGGCGTGGACTTGGCCTCCAGCGCCGCGGCCGCTGTTTCCGCCACGATCGCCTTCTTCTTCCGGCTTCTCAGGAAGAAGAAGATGCCGAGTCCGAGCAGCAGGACAATGGCTCCGGCGCCGATGCCGGCAATCACTAGAAAGTTTTTCGTCCCCACCAGTTTCTGTGCCCACGGGGGCAGCGGGAGGTTGCTGAAGGGAGAAGCCGGGACGGCCGGAGCACCCGCGGCCGGGGGAGCGGGCGGAGGTTCGACGGCAATGGTGGATTCGAAGGGGAACGCCTCCACGACTAACTGGTCGCCACGGTCCATATTAAATCCGGCGGTGGCCGCGACCAGGTCGTGCACCACCATGAGTTTTTCCGCGGTGGGGGCTTCGACAATCCTCTTGGCTCCCTCATAGCGGACGTTGTGATCGACCAGGACGGATATCGCCAGCTTACTGACGCCGCCCTGGGGGAGCTTTGTCCGCCGGACGATCCGGCTGTTCTGATAGGTGACGTTCGAAGTCTTGCGGCTGGCGCCGGGAGATCCGGCTGCCTGGGCCGCCGCCGGGCGGGGAAGATTCGATGCCGTCCCGGGTACGCCTCCGCCCGCAGCCGCCTGCGTGGTGACGTCCTCCGATGTTTGTGAGGAGGACATGGCGGACTTCTGCGGGTCGTAGGTTTCCTCCTCCTGCTCCGCACTCGATGTGTCGATATCGGCCGAGATGCTGACGCGGTAGTGCTCGGGTCCGAGGATCGGTTCGAGCGTGGCAGCGATCTTGCTTTGCAGGTCGCGTTCGATCGTCTTCTTATAGTCGAGGGCGGCCTCGTTCATCTCGTCCGCTGCGCCGGGTCGTTTAGGTCGATTGAGCAGAGTTCCGTTCGAATCGACCAGGGAAACCTGATCGGGTGAAAGCTCAGGGACGGCGCTGGCAGTGAGTTGGCAGATGGCGGCAATATTCTGAGGAGATAGTTTTGATCCTGCCTTTAATTTCAACAAAATACTTGCTTTAGCTGGTTGGCGAGACTCAGTGTAGATGGACTCCTTCGCAAAGGTGAGATGCACGCGCGCCTGTTCTACTTCATGAACGGACATGATGGTGCGCTCGATCTCCCCCTCGACGGCGCGGTGATAGTTCACCTGTTCGGCGAACTCGCTGGCACCGAAGTTAGTTTTGTCGAAGAGTTCGAAGCCGATGCGACCGGATTTCGGAAGTCCCTGACCAGCCAGGGATAACCGGGCCTCGGAGACACGGGCGGAGGGCACAAGAATGGTGGAGCCGCCTTCGCCCAGGCGGTATTCTATGCCGCCCTCTTTGAGCTTGGTGACGAGGGCGCTTGCGTCTTCCGGAGCGAGGTTCGAGTACAGAGGTTTGAAATCCCGCTCCTGGTTCCAATGGGAAAACCACGAAAGGCCGCCGGCCACGGCCAGCGCCGCAGCCAGAAGCCAGATTCGTTGCTTCCAACTAAGACTTTCGAAAAGTTTCCTAAGTTGATCCATTCACGCTTCTTAACAAAGAGATGACGTGCCTCACAGCTGCATGCGCATGACTTCCTGATAGGCCGATACGATCTTGTTCCGGGCCTGCAGGAACAATTGAAACGAGAGGTCGGCCTGTTGTGCCGCGAGTGCGACCTTATGAATCTCCTCTCCCTCGCCACTGAGGAATCGGTTCACACTTTCCTTTGCATTCACTTGAAAAGATTCCACTTTGCTGACGGCGTCCCGGAAGGCTGCGTCAAAACCAGTGCTGCCCCCCGCTGTCTCCGTAGGGAGCTTCGCCCGAAGACCCGTCACGGAGCTGAGTCCCGTGATTTGTATTGTCGGTAAAATCCCTGTGGACATGAAGTTACCTCAAAATATCGATGGAATGGTTGAGCATGTCTTTCACTGTTCCGATGGCCGAGATATTCGCCTGATAGGAGCGCGAGGCGTTGAGCAGATCGACCATTTCCTCGGCGGGGTTCATGCGAGGGAACGCGACGTAGCCTTGCGGGTCGGCGTCAGGGTGGCCGGGGATGTAGCGGCGCTCCGGTTCGCGGGTGTCGGTGAGGACATCGGCGACCTTCACCCCGATGCCAAGCTCGTTCTGAAACGCTGCGGAGAACGGCGAGGTTTGGACGTCGCTCGAAAAGACCACGTCTTTGCGGCGATAGGGTCCGCCCTCAGGGGTGCGGGTGGTTTCGGCGTTGGCCATGTTTTCCACAAGCATCTCCGCACGGGTACGTTGGGCAGACATTCCTGATGCGCTGACTTGCAGTGACGAAAACAAACTCATGCCGATGAGCCTCCTTGGATGGCATCGCGTACCGATTTGAGTTGGCCCTTGAGCAGAGTGGAAGCCAAATTGAAACGGATGGCGTTTTCGGCAAGCAGCCGGGATTCGCGGTCCAGGTTCACGTTGTTTCCGTCGGGTTTTTCGGGGAGCCCGCCGGGTGTAATGGTTTGTGGCTGCTGACCTTTGGTCAGGGTCATGAACTCGAATTGAAAATCAATATCTTGCGTCTTGTAACCCGGCGTGTCGGCGTTGGCGACGTTCGAAGCCACCAGCTTCTGCCGGGCACTGAGCAGATCCATGTATTGCTCAAGGTTGGCTGTAAGTCGTTCCAGCATGCAGGGAGAGATGCATGTGCGGGGCCAGAAGTGTGTTGGGAGAAAACGGGAACGGCGGAGCTGGGGCTACCTCTGATGCGTGACCAGCGTGACTTCAGCCTGCATTCCGCGGATGCGGTCGATGATATTGCAGAGTGGACCCCAGGTGGAGTCGCGATCACCTCGGACATAGACGGGCCAGTGCAGCGGACGTAGCTTTAGCTCACGGAGAAGTGTGGATTCCAGTTGACCCAGCTTGACGGGCACACCGCTGATGCGGAGTTCACCGGTCGGGGTCTGCTGATTCTGTATCCATTCAATGAACACCGGCTGCAGGCCGGGGGTGCCAGCAGTTGTGCGAAGTGGTTGCAGAAGACGAACGCTCAGACCGATGGCTGGCACGTAATTGATAGAGTGCATCCAGGCGACGATGAGTGCCAGGAATAGGAAAAAGACGGCACACAAGTAGCCGAACATAGGTAGGCTCATCGTGCGCAACCGCTCGGGTGATGGACGCTTCCAGTAGGCGCGGGGGAGCGGGTTAACGTGGCCGCCGTTGGGTGCCACGGCGGGCGGAGATTGGACCCGATACCTTTGCCAGGCGAGGAACAACAGGCTGGCTGCCGCACCTGTGAATAGACAACCGAGGCGGAGGAGCCATAGATCCAGGTTGCGGTAATCGTCATCGCGAGTGCGGACAATGAACCGCATTCTTGCGCCTTCCAGGCACGGAGGTACTTCGTCTACGCTGAAGTCCAGGTCGAAGAGGCCCTCCTGCGGCCAGAACCCGGATGCGTAGATCAAGTCGAAAGTGAAGCTGAATGCCTCATCCGAGTTGTCCGAGGAGCGGCCGATTACCCGGCCGTTTTGGTAGACGGTCCATCGTCCCTTTAGGCGAGAAGTGTGGTCACAGGAGAGGGCCGGTGTCCCAGCGGTTGGTGTCAGGTTGATCTCGTAGAAGCCGTTCAGGTTCGTGAGCACCGGGCCGCTGCGAATATGCCCCGGCTTGAGTTCGATTGTGCGTTGGAATGGCACAAAAGTTCTCGTGGCTATCCAATAGTGTGCTGTGCTGTAGCCGGTGACGGCCAAAACGGCGAGGCCGATGGCAATCCATGCTTCCCATGTTTTCCACAAGGCAACATCGCGTGGAGGCGAGCGCGGGATGCTTGCTTCGATCAGAATTGGGCCCGGGGATGGGCCAAGCTCGGTCAGCGCAGTGTAGGTCGTGATCGGCCGCAGTTGCCTGAGCCATTGAATACCTGCCGCGGACACGACCAGCCAGCCGAGGAAGATGGACAGGGCTCCGGCGATCTGCATGGACCGTGTACGCCAGAAAACGTTTTCTTCGCCAGTTCCGTCTTCGACGATCTCGAAGCGCGGTTGTTTGGTTTCGTAGAAACTTCCGTCCTCAAGAAATTCCAGCTCTGCCCAATATTCTCCAGGCGCGGCGCGAAACGTACCCAGATTGCGCGAGTCGTAATCGAGGTTGCTGCTGTAGATAGATGAACTCCCACCAACGCGATCCGTGCCTTCGGCGACTATTCCACTGCTATTCGAAACGCGCCAAAACACAGGGAGGACCGCGCTTGGCTCCGCGGTGGGGCAATCCGCCGACAGCAGGCAAGGGATTCCTCGACCCGGATGGGCAGGCCACGCATGGAGGCCAACTCGGTAGGTGCCGGCGATTTCCACCCGGAAGGGTTTGATGCGGACCCGCCCTTTTGAAAAGGAGATGGGGACGTCCGCTGGAACCCAATGGTGAGAATTTTGCCACCACTCCCAACCCGCATTCCAAAGAATGCCGGAGACGATGAGCGCTCCACCGATGCGAAGTGTGATGGACATGACGGTTGAGTATTCGACACCAACGGGAGTGGGCAAGTTCCCGTTTGAAGGAAATAAGCGGAATTATTCGTGCTTTAATCCAGTTTTAAATCCAGTACCGCCAAGTAGGCCAACACTAGCCGGTAGGTTTTGTAGTACTCGTTCTTGTTGATCGCCTCCATCCGGTCTTGGGGGCTATGCAGTAGTCGAAGCGTAGCTTGAGTGAGCGAGTGAATGGTGATGGCAGGAATCTTTTTCTCGCGGAACGACTCGGAATCGGTGGAACCGACTGCTTCAATATTTACGCCATTCACCGGCAGGTTCACGCTGGAGGCGGTCAGATTCATGAGTTCCATCAGTTTCTTGTCCGCGTGGCTTACCCAGACTTCGGTTTCTCCCAGGCCCAGGGTGTCCATATTCACCATGGCGCTGACGCTATCCTTTGCCTTTCCGATATCTTTCACGTAAGCGCGTGAACCAACCAAGCCGCGCTCTTCACCGGCAAATGCCACGAACCGAAATGTGTGGCGGCGCGGGATCTTCGTGAAACCCTCGTACAAGCTAGGGAGAAGGCTGGCGCCACTCCAGTTATCCGCCACGCCATGGCCCGCTTCGACCAGGTCGAAATGCGCACCCACGACAACGACGGAATTGAGCGAGCCGGGCGACGTGCAAACCACATTCGGCGTCTTCAATCCCTTCACCGGCTTTTCCTCGATATTTGAATCCGTGCAGCCCGCGTCCTCAAAAAGGCGGCGGATGGCCGGACCGCGCTGATCGTTCTTGGTAACGTAAGAAGCAAGCCGCTTCTCCACCGTCTCCCGCGGAACTGCCGTGTATTCGATGGTTTGGGCGGAGAGAAGCGAGGACGCCAGCGGAATGGCGAGGAAAAGTGGGAAGCGCTTCACAGATTCATGATAATTGTTTTTATTTATTGAGGATGTGTCGATTAAATAGATCGACCTGAGAAATGACCGTGACTTCTCTCATCCCTTCGGAAGCGCAGACGGTGCGCGAATGGCTTGCCGCTGCGCACTCGGTTGCCGTCTTGACCGGCGCTGGCATTTCCGCCGAGAGCGGCATTCCCACGTTTCGCGGGCCGGGCGGGCTGTGGCGCAATTTTCGCGCCGAAGATCTGGCCACACCCGAAGCATTCCAGCGCGATCCGAAACTGGTGTGGGAATGGTATGACTGGCGGCGCTCCGTGATTGCCGAGGCCGAGCCGAACGCGGGACACAAAGCACTGGCGGCGATCGAGCGGCGCGTGCCGCGCTTCAGTTTGATCACGCAGAACGTGGACGGCCTGCATGACCGCGCGGGCAGCGTGAACATCCTGAAGGTCCACGGCGATATTTGGACTTTGCGCTGCACCATGTGCGAACGCGAGCGGCGCGACCTGCGTCCGCACTTGCCCGAACTGCCCCCGCGCTGCCAGTGCGGCGGCATGGAGCGCCCCGGCGTCGTCTGGTTCGGCGAAGGATTGCCCGACGCGATCTGGGAGGAATCGGTAAATTCGGCTCGCGAAGCGGATTTGTTCTTTGTGATCGGAACGGCGGCGGTAGTGCATCCGGCGGCGGGGTTGGTGCACTTGGCGAAATCGTCGGGCGCCAAAGTGGTGGAAATCAACATCGCGGATACGCCGGTATCGGCGACGGTGGATCTCACATGGAGAGCGCCGGCGGCCGAGGCGCTGCCGTTGGTGGTCGCATAGTTCGGGGCGAATTCCTTTCGCGATCGCGTTCTGAGCGCGCGGGAGTGCGTGCGCCACCTTTCCTGCGGCATAATGAATGCGTTGCAACCGGCACCTGGGAAGCAGCCGCGCGGTGGTCCGCGGGAGGCTTCTCTGGCGATTGAGCGTTTTCTCAAGTCCGCCAGCAAACCAGTATTGATTGAGCCCGGCGACGATCCGTTGCCCATTGCGGCGGATTCGTTCGCCCTCACCTCGCGCGGCAGCGCACTCACCATTGAATGCTGGAGTGAAACTCGCAATCTGGTGCGGCGTGTGGTGCGCATCAAATTAGAAAAGCACGGGCGGTTGGAACTGGAGGTGGAACGCTTTGGGGGCAGGACTGGCCAACTGACGCTCATCGACCTGGATCGCGCCTCGAATCAGGAAGCTGCGCGACGGGGAGCCCGGCTCAAGTATCGCGAGAGGTTCCGGCAATCGCTCCACCGGCAGTTTCCCGATTGGCGCATTGTGGAAGTGAGTACGGAGCCGGATCTGGAACACACTCTTTCTCCTTCGTACCCACGGGCGTTTCTGCGAAGAGGCCAGGCAGGAATGGCGGCGATTGGGGCGGCCGAAGATTGTCTGTCTCCCGATGGCGCGCTGACGTTTGGCTTGATTTGGCTGGAGTATCTGCGACGGCGCGAGAAACAGGTGTGTATCGAAGGGCTCGCCATTTTTGTGCCTGCAGGCGCGGAGGCCACAACTTGCTATCGGGTGCGGTTTCTAAACGCGGAAGTCGCCCGTTATGCGGTGTTCGTGCACGATCCGGCGGGCTGGGAAGAGGCGGTGCGACCGGAGGATTACATGAATCTGAGCACGCGGCTCGATGCATGTTGCCATCCTTTGGCGGATGCTCACGTGCCGGTCCTGGAAATGGTAGAGCGAGTCGAATCGATCAGGGGCGTGGAGAGGCGAAACCGGCCGGATGGATCGGTGGCGCTCGCCGTTCATGGACTGGAGTTTGCGCACGCCTCCGGGGACAAAGTCGTGTTCGGACTGGATCGCAAACACACGAGTACGCAGGTGACACCGGGCCTGATGCAGGAAATTGAAAACCTTGCAGCGGGTTTGCTCGCCATGCGTTGTGCGGATGCGATGGATCGGAACAATCCGATTTTTCTGAAGCATCCCGAGGCATGGCTGGAGTCGCAGATCCGGGCGAACATCGAGGTGATCGATCCGACGCTTCTAGCATCCCCAGTTTATGGCCAGGTGCCGGAATTCGCGGCCGGCGACAGAAGCATCCTTGATCTTTTGGCTGTGGATCGCGATGGACGATTGGTGGTGATTGAGGTGAAGGCTGTCCAGGACGTTCATCTTCCGCTACAAGCTCTGGACTACTGGATGCGGGTTCTGTGGCATCAAGAGCGCGGAGAATTCGCGAAAAACGGGTATTTCCCGGGGATTTCCTTAAGTTCCGCGCCGCCCCGATTGATACTGGTTGCTCCGGCCTTGGAGTGGCATCCGTCGAATGAATCTGTGTTGGGACTCTTCCAAACGGGACTTGACATTTTGCGGCTCGGAGTGGGTATAGAATGGAGACGGGACCTTAAGGTAGTATTCCAGACCCCAGTTGGCTCATGGCACTCGCGGTTCTTCGACAAATGAAACAGGCGCTCGCCACCCTCAATCCGGGGGAGATGCGGGCGATGGCGGAGCGTCCGATCAAGGTCGGCATTGTGGCTCCGTCTCCGGAAGAGTTGGGCGACATGGAGACGTATTTTGCTCCATCGCACTTTTCCCATGACCGGAGAGTGCAGGCCGTGAGCAGTCTGGTTCGTGGCGGCGGCCGCGGATGCGACATTGAGATTTACGATTCCTCAATTCTTCGCCCGGTGAAAGCATTTTCCTTCGATCCGGAATCGCCCGACGATTGCGTTCGCCGCATACTTCGGAATCGCGAAGATCTGATGATTCCGCTGGCCCGCAACTTTTACCCCTTCCGCAAGCCCACCGTTCATCGCATCATCCGCTCCATCGCAAAAGAGAATGCACTGTTCTGTTTGGCGACGGCCATTCCGGACGTGGTGCCGAGCCTGGCGTCGATTCCGTGGGCGTTTGGCGAGTTCACCTCGGATACGGCGTTTCTGACCATGAATCAGATCCGCATGACGTTCATGATCGCCGCGGCCAGCGACCGGGCGATTGGATACCGCGAGCAGCGTTCCGAGATTGCATCGATTGTGGCGAGCGCGTTCGGCTGGCGCGCGGTGGCACGCGAACTGGTGGGTAAAGTTCCGTTTGGCGGCGGATTGATTCCGAAAGCGGGCATCGCGTATGCGGCGACGTTCGCGGTGGGGTTATCGATTGAACGCCTGTACCGCCTGGGCTATGGCTTCACGCGCGTCGAACGCAACGCGGCGTATGAAGAAGCGCTGGAGCACGGCAAGCAGATCGCAGGGATGCTGCTGGCGGGGTTGCGGCAGCGCAAGGCTAGCTAGGTTCACTGCTCCGAAAACCGTTTGTTAAAAGCAACGGCGGAATCCCGATCACGGAAAAGCACGCCGCGCTGTAACGCTCGAATCTCGTTCCGCTCGAATGCTCCGTGCTCTAGCATCGCCCTGAGGTTGTTTCCAACTCCGATTCGAACTGGAAACGGTGAATCGAATTGCAAAATATAGTGCGACGGGATCACTTTGAAGCCAAGCTCATCGAAGAGCCAAGGCTGTTTTTCTTGAAGCTCGGTGATTAGGTTTATCACGTGATTTACCTACTGGCGGAGGCTAGGAGTCTTCTCGATTCATCAAGGGTAAGCATGACGGTCATTGGGTCGAGGGGGGATGTTGTGAAGCCGTGTTGTTCGTAGAAGCGTTTTGCGTCGGGGGAGAGAGCGTGGACGAGCAGGGCTCGGATGCCCGCGATTTCGGCGGCCTGCAGGGTTCGCAGGACGGCGTCCTTTAAGAGGCCCGTGCCGATGCCTAGGCCCTGGAAGGCGAGATCGACGGCGAGGCGGCCGACGATCATGACGGGTACGGGGTCGGGCATGTTGCGTCTGACGCGGCCGGGAGCGTGTTCGTGAGCAACGGCTCCAACGGCAAGGCTGTAATATCCGGCGACTCGGTTTTTTGCGCACACCACGTAGGTGCGGGATGCGCCGGCGCGCTCGTTCTGCAAGGCACGGCGGCGTAGCCAGAGATCGAGCACGGGCTGGCCTGAATCGAAGAGGGAAACATCGTGGGCCGCGGTCAATTTTTCAGGCGCGCTCAAGGCGGCGGGCATGGGCTAGCGTTCCCAGGGGGCCTTGGATTCAAGCAGTCGGCGAAGCTTCGGGTTCGAGGCGCGGGGCCGGTCGAGCGCGGCGACGAACTTTCGGTAGTCGGCTTCAGAGAGCGTGAAGTAGCGGCGATCGAGCAATACGTTTTCGGCCTCGCGGCAAACGGTATCGAGCATGAAGTCAGACCGGGTGCGGCCCAATGCCTCGGCGGCTTGATCGATCAAAGCTTTTTGTTTCCGCGTGGCTCTCAGGTTGATGGTGGCGGCGCGGGAGCGGGTCGGCGATGGTGTGGATACCGGCATGGAAGTCCTGTATACACATTAGCGTTACAGAAGTGCGCGTCGGCGTCAACCGGTGCGGCCAAGAGGCAATCCATCGGAAACGCTCCAGCCAAATCGTGCATCATAGGTACAGTGGAGGGTTCTATGCGAGTTCTCATGTCTTCGTTGATGTCCGTGTTGCTGATTTCGAATGTTGGCTTTGCCGACACCATCGCGTTTCGCGACGGGCGGACGGTGAAGGGGACGTTTATGGGCGGCGATACGCGCTCGATCCGCGTGGCTGTAGGGGATCGCGTGGAGACCTACTCGCTGGGCGATGTGACGAATATTTTCTTTGAGGGCGCGGCGGCGGCAACTGCGGCTCCGGCGCCTGCTCCTGAGCCTGTGCGGGCTGCGCCTGCGCCGGTATTTCGTCCGGCCCCGCAGGAATCGGCGAGCGTGCGGCGCATGGATGCGCGCGTGATTCCAAACGGCACGGTGTTGACCATCCGCATGATTGACGACGTGGACTCGCAGACCGATGACGTGGGCAAAACGTACCGGGCGTCGCTCGATGAATCGATCAACGACACAAGCGGCAATCTGCTGGTGGCGAAGGGCGCGGATGTGACGGTGAAGCTGGTGGATGACCAGGAATCGGGCAAGATTCAGGGCAAGACGGTGCTGACGCTGGATGTGGTTTCGCTGCGCGTGGATGGCCGCGACGTTGAGGTGGACACGGCGACGGTCACGCAGGAAAGCGCTTCGCGCACGGCTCGCAGCGGCAAGGTGATTGGCGGCACGGCGGCGCTGGGCGCGATCATTGGAGCGATTGCGGGCGGCGGCAAAGGCGCGGCGATTGGCGCGGCTTCCGGGGCAGGCGCCGGTACTGCAGTGCAGGTGATGACCAAGGGCCAGCGCGTGCGTATCCCTTCGGAAACGCGATTGACGTTCACCCTGCAGCAGGCTGTGCGTCTGTAGCTTGGGCACCTTCAACCGGGGACTTCCGCGCTGCGTAGTCCTTTGCACAGTACGGCGGCCGGGGAGCGGATGTTAAACTAAGCTTCGTATATGGCCGTCAGCAAAGATCTGCTCGACATTTTGGTGTGCCCGGTCTGCAAGGTTCCACTGGAACTGAAACAAGACGAAAACGGGCTGAAGTGTGGGCAGTGCAAACGCGTTTATCCGATCCGCGACGACATCCCCGTGATGCTGGTGGATGAAGCTCGTATCGAAGAGTGAGCTGCGCAGAGTCATCCGCCATACCTCGCATGAATAAGGCGTCCGATGCCGTTCTGTTATCCCGGCTTCCCCACGGCGCTCGAATTGCCATCATCCGTCTGCGGTCGCTGGGAGACTGTGTTCTGACGACACCCGCGATCTCGCTGCTCAAAGCATACCGGCAGGATTTGAGGATCGACGTTATCGTGGAGCCGCGGTTTGCGCAGGTTTTCGAGGACAATCCGGACATTGACCGCATTCTGCCGGAGATGACACGCGACCCGGCGCCGCCGGATCTGGTCCTAAATCTGCATGGCGGCACACGCAGTATGTGGATGACGGTTGCCTCCGGTGCGAAGTATCGCCTTGGTTTCGGGCATTATCGCTACTCGCTGGTTTACACGCATCACATTCCGCGGGCGCAGGAGATCCTGGGGGAAGAGCGGCCGGTGCATACGGCGGAGCATGTAGCGTCGGCGATGTTCTGGTTGGGGGTGCCGCGCACGGAGATCCCACGGGCGAAGTTGTTTGTGCCAGCGCGAAACGTGACGAATCCGCACGTGATGATTCACGCGTTTGGTTCGGCGCCCGAAAAGATTTGGCCGATGGACCGGTTTGTGGCGCTGGCGCGGCACCTTCGCGACGTCTGCTATCTGGAGCCGATTTTCGTTGCGGGACCGGAGGACGATACTTCGGCGCTGGCCGAGTTCCGTGTGCTGAAGGGCGAACCCCTCAGTGAAGTGAAACGGTGGATGAGCGGAGCGGCGCTGTTTGTTGGCAATGACAGCGGGCCAGCGCACATCGCGGCCGCCTTTGGCGTGCCGGTGGTGGTGTTGTTTGGATCATCAAATCCGGTGACGTGGGCACCGTGGAAGACGTCGGCGCAGGTTTTGGTTTCCGATGGCGGGATTGCCGATATTAAACTCGATGAAGTGATTCAGACGGCGCAGATGATCCGAACGACGGGCGAAAAGGTGAAGGCTTGAACGAATTAACGCGGTTGTTGCGGTACTCACGGCCGTACACGGGGCACCTGCTGCTTTCCGTTGTGCTGATGGCACTGGTGGGTGCGGCGCAGGCGTTGACGGCGCTGTTGATTGGGCCGATTTTCGATCGAGTATTGAATCCAGCTTCGGCGGAGATGCCGGTATCGCTGTTCACGATTCCTTTCCTCAAACGGCAGCTATACCTGAATGACCTGATGCCGTCCTCGATCCACAACGTGTGGACGATGGTGGCGATCGGCATTCTTGCTGTGTTCCTTATCAAAGGCGTGTGCGATTACGCGGCAAACTATTTGATCAACGATGTCGGTTTTTCCGCGGTGACGGATCTGCGGCAGACGGTGTTTGACCGTGTGCTGGAGCAGGACGCGTACTTTTTCGAATCGAACTCGACGGCGCGCGTGATGTCGTCGATCATGAATGATCTGGAAAAGATCCAGGTGGCGCTCTCGCATATTTTGGCCGACTGGCTGCGGCAGAGTTTTGCGGCGCTGGGGTTACTGGCCGTGGTGCTGCAGACGGACTGGAAGCTGGCGTTGGTAAGTTTGACGGTGCTGCCGTTTGTGCTGGTGCCTACGATTCGTTTGGGCAAACGAATCCGGCGCAGCACGCGCTCGGCCCAAGATGCCGCGGCGGATTTGAATGAAGTGCTGCAGGAAACTTTGAGCGGCCATCAGGTGGTGAAATCGTTTGGCGCGGAGGAAGTGGAATCGAACCGATTCCGCGATCGTGCCGAGCGGTTGCGCAAGAACAATTTGAAGTACGTCGCGCAGCAGGCGATTGCGAGTCCCGTGATCGAATTTTTCGGCGCGGTGACCATTGTGGGTTTGCTCACGTATGCCCGTCAGCAAATCAAAGCGGGTTCGATGACGACGGGTGAGTTCACCAGTTTCGTGATCGCATTGCTGATGCTGTACGAGCCTGTGAAGCGCCTGACGGGCATCCACAACATCTTCCAGCAGGCGCTGGGCGCGTCGCAGAAGGTGTTCGAATATTTGGATCGCGATCAGCAGGTGAAGGATCGTCCGCATGCGGCGAAGCTGGCGAAGTTTGAGAAGGGCATCGCGTTCGATCACATCACGTTCCGCTATCCGAGTGTGCCGGATGGCTTTGTCTTGAATGACGTGAACCTGTATGTGAAGGCGGGAGAAGTGGTGGCGCTGGTGGGGCCGAGCGGGGCGGGAAAAACGACGCTGGCGAATCTGGTGCCGCGCTTTTACGACGTTACGGGCGGCGCGATTTTAGTCGACGGGAAAGATATTCGCGAGGTGCGGATGGCCTCGCTGCGCGACAAGATCAGCATTGTGGCGCAGGATACCTTCCTGTTCAATGATACGGTGGCCGCGAACATCGGCTATGGTTTGCGGAACGCCACGCGGCAACAGATTGAGGTGGCGGCGCGGACAGCGCTTGCCGAAGAGTTCATCCAGCGTTTGCCGCAAGGCTACGAAACGATCATCGGCGAGCGCGGCACGAAGCTCTCCGGCGGGCAGCGCCAGCGGTTGGCGATTGCGCGCGCGTTGCTGAAGAATGCTCCGATTCTGATTTTGGATGAAGCGACGTCGCACCTGGATACGGAATCGGAAATGCTGGTGCAAAAGGCGCTGCAGAATCTGATGCAGGATCGAACCGTCATCGTAATCGCGCACCGGCTCTCGACCGTGCGCCGCGCCGATAAGATCGTCGTCATGGAACGCGGGCGGATTTCGGAAGTGGGTACTCACGAAGATCTGGTGAGCGGCGGCGGCATTTACCAGAGGCTGCATGAGATGCAGTATCTGGAAGCGGACGCGTGAGCGCTCACATCCCATACGGGTGATACCGTCTCTAACATTGTCGATAATGGATTAAAACTATGCCTGCCCCTATTCGCAGCATGACTGGTTATGCCCGTGTCCGGCGTCCTTTGGGCGATGGTGAAATCACCATTGCCGTCAAAAGCGTGAATCATCGCGGGCTGGACCTGCAGGTTCAGGCTCCTTCGATTTTGGATGCGATGGAGGCGGGGATTCGCGCCGCGGTGAAAGGGAATGTCGCTCGCGGGCACGTGGAAGTGCGTGTGTCGTTGCCCAAAGCGGCCTCGGGGGCGGCGACTCCAGCGGTGAATCGCGAATTTCTGGCGGATTACTTGCGCGTTTTTGCGGAAACATCGCAGGATCATGGGCTCGCTTCGCAGCCGGATCTTAACGCCGCGCTGCGCATTCCTGGCATGCTGACGGAGGCCGAACAGGCCGCGCCGCCTGCCGAGACCGAATCCGTATTGCGCGAGGCCGTGGATGAAGCGCTGCGGCAATTCAATGAGTTTCGTTCCCGCGAAGGTGCCGAACTCGCGGCCGAACTGCGTCTGCACAATGGTAAGGTGGCTGCAGCGGCGCTCGAAATGGAGCAGCTTCGCTCCGGAGCGACACAGGTTTTTCAGCAGCGCCTCCAGGAACGCTTGAGTGAGCTTCTGAAGGGCGTGCAGATTGAACCGCAAAGACTGGTTCAGGAAGCCGCGATCCTTGCCGACCGCAGCGATATCGGCGAAGAACTGGCCCGGCTGAAGATTCACTCGGGTCAATTGGCATTGCTGCTCGATGGTGGCGGCGAGGTGGGCAAGAAGCTGGACTTCCTGTTACAGGAGATGAATCGCGAAACGAATACGATTCTTTCAAAGACCAACGGTGCGGGCGAGCCCGCGATGAAGGTCACGGATCTGGCGTTGGGCTGCAAGGCCGCGATTGAGAAGATCCGCGAGCAGTCGCTGAATCTGGAGTAGGCGGGGATTCCGCCTAATAGGCGATACTGTACGAAAGGCGCCGCGCACGCTTCAACCGGCCCATTTTCCCAGCATGACCACGGTCTTTATCATCTCCGCTCCGTCGGGCTCAGGTAAATCCACGTTGACGTCGCAGTTGATCCAGCGGGTGCCGAATTTGCGGTTTTCGGTGTCGTTCACCACGCGAAGGCCGCGCGGGCAGGAGAAGGACGGGGAAGCCTACCACTTCATTACGCGCGAGGAGTTTGAGCGCCGTGTCGCGATGGGAGAGTTCCTGGAACACGCGGAAGTCTTTGGAAATTATTACGGTACGCACGTCAGCGAGCTGGATAGGGCGGCCAAGGACGGCTTCGACCTGGTGCTCGACATCGATGTCCAGGGTGCGCGACAATTAAAGCAGAAGAAGCCGGACGCGGTGTCGATCTTTATTCTCGCGCCCAGCCGGCAGATCCTTGAGGAACGGCTGCGCCTGCGGAGCCAAGACACCGAAGAGGTGATTGAGCGCCGCCTGCGGGAAGCCGCCGAAGAGATTCAGAATTATTGGCGATACGATTATGTGCTGGTGAATCGCGTTGTGCCTGATTCCGTGGATACATTGGTATCCATCGTGAAGGCGACCCGTAGCCGGCGCGATCGGATGGAGAAAGAAATCCGCCCGATTTTAGAAACGTTTGACGCACCCAAAGGTAGAGAGTAACCATGGCAGAGTCATTTAAGCAGACCGCTCAGAGCGTAATTCCAGACGATCCGGAAGCGAGCGCTTACCGTTTCATCATTGTGGCGGCCAAACGTGCCCGCCAGTTGCAGAATGGCGCCCGCAGCATGCTGCCAACCACTTCGAAGAAGCCCACTGTGGCGGCCATGGAAGAAGTTCGCCGCGGGCTGGTGCAATACGAAGATAGCCGCTACCAGGCGGAGCACCCGGTAGAAACCGAAGAGTAAAGCATTGCCATGAATGTCGCGCTCGGCGTGGGCGGCGGAATCGCTGCATACAAAGCGGCCGAATTGGCGCGCGCGCTGATGGAACGCGGCTTTGCCGTGGACGTCATCATGACGCGAGCTGCCACCGAGTTCATCACTCCTCTGACCTTTGCCGCGCTCACTGGGCGTAAGGTCCACACCAATCTTTTCTCCGCCGCAAGCTCGGAAGACACGCTTGCGAGCGCCATCGATCACATCCGCCTTGCGCAAGACAATCAGATGCTGGTGATCGCTCCGGCGACCGCCGATCTAATCGCGAAACTTGCGCATGGACTGGCGGACGATCTTCTGACGACGTCGTATCTTGCGTTCACAGGCCCTGTCGTCATCGCTCCGGCGATGAATACGAACATGTGGGAGCATGCGGCGACGCGCGAAAATATCGAGACGCTTCGTGCGCGTGGTCATGTGATTGTGGAGCCGGGCGAAGGGTTGCTTGCGTGCGGCATGGTGGGTCCGGGACGCTTGGCGCAAGTGGAGATGATCGCCGAAGCCGTGTCGAGAGCGTTTGCATCCGCGAATCCCTCAAGGGATCTGGAAGGCGAGACGATTTTGATCACGGCGGGGCCGACGCAGGAGCCGATTGACGGCGTGCGTTACATCAGCAATCGGTCGAGCGGCAAGATGGGCTACGCGTTGGCTGAAGAGGCCGTGATGCGTGGAGCGCGCGTGGTGTTGGTATCGGGTCCTGTCAGTTTGCCCGCGCCGAAGGGTGTGAAGTTGGTCCCTGCTCGCACCGCGTTCGAGATGCGCGATGCCGTGATGGCGCACATGGAAGAAGCTTCCATCATCATCAAGGCCGCGGCGGTGGCGGATTATTACGTCGCGAACGCGCCGGAGAAGAAGATTAAGAAAACTGCAGCCCGGATGCCGCTTGAGTTGGAACCGACGCCCGACATTTTAGCGGAGGTCGGCAAGAAGAAAGGCGATCGCTTGTTGGTGGGATTCGCCGCCGAGACGGACAACCTGGTGGAAGAAGCCCGTCGCAAGATGCAGCAGAAGAACTGCGACATGGTGGTGGGGAACATTGTCTCCGCTGCGGTTTCCGCCACGGGCACGGGCTTTGAATCTGACGATAACGAAGTGGTGATGGTGACGCGCACCGGCGAAACGATTCCCGTGAGCCGCGCGCCGAAACGCGAGATCGCCAAACGAATTCTGGATCAGATGATCCATCTTCGCCTGGCCCTACACGCTCGATAGGCTCCCCTCATGAACCCAGACGAGCTACGCCGGCGGCTTTCTTTTTATCAGGATCTTGGGATCAAGGATCTGTATAAGCGCGCGGCGACTGCTGCGCCTGCGCCAGTAGAGACCGTGAAGGCGAGTGTTGCTGCGGTGCCTGTTCCGGTCGCCGCAATTCCTGCGCCCGTGATCCAACCAGCTGTTCCGTCCATCATGGAGGCTCCGGTACAATACACGAAGCCGCTGGAGTCCACACCCGAATTGCCTAAACCTGCCTCTTCTAAAACAACCTCGACAAAGCCAGTTGCGCCGAAGCCTGTCGCGCCGTTGATCGATGCGCCGTTGCCATCGCTGGCGCCTCCCGATGATTCGTTCGCCAAGATCATCGACGATATCGGCGATTGCCGCCGGTGCCGTTTGTGCGAGCAGCGGAACAAGATTGTCTTCGGTTCCGGCAACGCCGAAGCGAAGTTGGTGTTTGTGGGCGAGGGTCCCGGAGCAGATGAAGATGCCCAGGGGTTGCCGTTCGTGGGCCGCGCGGGGCAGCTTCTGACGCAGATGATCGATAATACGGCGCAGAAGGAAGGCATCCCGATCCGGCGTCCGGATGTTTACATCTGCAACGTGGTGAAATGCCGTCCGCCGGAGAATCGCACGCCGCAGCCCGACGAAATGGAAATCTGCGGCCAGTTTCTATTCCGCCAGTTGATGACAATCAAGCCAAAGGCGATTTGCGCGCTGGGTTCCACCGCCGCGAAGGCGTTGCTGAACACGAAAGACGGCGTGACGCGGCTGCGCGGCAATTGGCACAAGTGGCACGATATTCCAGTGATTGTGACGTTCCATCCGTCTTACTTGCTTCGCCCCTACAACCAGGATGCCAAGCGCGAAGCATGGGAAGATCTGAAAAAAGTCCTGCATTATGTCTACGATTAACGCGCCGAAGCGCGGCCTGTTTCTGACCTTCGAAGGGCCCGAGGGCAGCGGAAAATCGACGCAGCTTCGTATGTTGGCGAAGCGCTTGCGCGCGGCAGGGCACGATGTGATGGAAACGGCTGAGCCGGGCGGCACGCCGATCGGGATGCAGATTCGGCGCGTTCTGCTGGACGCGAAGAATCAGGAGATTTCGCCGACAGCTGAACTGCTTCTGATGTTTGCGGCGCGTGCGCAGAACGTGGACCAGGCGATTTTGCCTGCGCTGTCCGAAGGCAAGATTGTCTTGTGCGACCGCTTCACGGATTCGACGCTGGTGTATCAGGGCGCGGGGCGCGGGTTGGGAGCGGAAGTGGTTTATGATGTGGACCGCATTGCGTGTCGCGGGCTTGTGCCGGATCTGACGCTGCTGATCGATATTGACGTCGAGACCGGATTAGCGCGTGCCCATCGCCGCAACGAGCGCGCCAACGAGACCGAGACGCGCATCGACGAACAATCGGTGGAGTTCCACCGCAAGGTTCGCAATGCCTACCATCGTTTGGTAGAAGACGAGCCGCAGCGAGTGAAGATGGTGGATGGCTCGCGCACCGAAGGCGAAGTGCTGGACGATGTTCTGGCGCAGGTGAATGAGCGACTGAAGAGCTGGTAGGGCGGATTGGGACTCCGCTTAGCCGCCGGATATTTTCTCAGGGTCAGCGAAATCAACTTCAAACGGGATTGTCAATCCCGCGCGGATTTCCAATCCGCTCACGTTCATTACACGAAGTAGGCGGCGAGGGACACGGCTGCGGCACCACCCATCACCCACCAGGTTTCTACTTCCGTGAAGGTCAGTACGAGAAAACTGGCGACAATGAGCGCGCTGGTGAGTGCGCCTGTCGCGGCATCGCGCGTCAATGGGATTGCTGCGGCACCGACGAGTCCTGCGCTCGATAAGATCACGGCTCGAATTGCACCGCGTATTCGAGGGTGTTTCGCGCGCTGGCCCAACCAATGAATGAGCGGTATCACCAAAAATGCGGGCGTGATCAAAGCGATGAAGGAAACGGCCGCACCGGGAACTCCGGCGACGAAATAGCCGACGCTGACCAGGTACAGGCCATTGGGACCGGGACCTGTGCGTCCGGCGACAATCGCTGTCGCCAGTTGGCGATCGGTCAGCACATGGCGAGTTTCGACCAAGTCATCGCGCACCATGGGAAGAGATGCCATGCCACTGAAGGAGGTCATCACGGCTTTGAGCATGAGAAGGTAGAGCGCAAAGATGTTCACTTGGACGCGTTCCCTTTTTCCATCGATGGGTCTTCCCAAAGCAAGCCGCCGGCAACCGCGAGCCCGATGATCTTGAGCGGTGAAACGTCCCACAGCCAGAGCAAAAGAAAAGCCCCGCCAGCGAAGACGACCGTGCGGAACGTTTGCATTCGTCGCCCTGGCTTCAGTCCGGCCCAAAAGGGTGCGATGAGGGACCAGACGGTGGCGATCATCATTCCGGAGACTGCGGCCACCGTGCCTTCGATGCCAGCGAGCACGATCGGGTTAGCGCTCCAACGCTCATAGCCGACGGTGATCATCAGTGCAAGAATCGCCGAGGGAATGGTGACGGCCAGAGTTCCCGCAAGCGCGCCGGCCATGCCGAGAATCTGCGAACCCGTTGCCGCGACGAACGCGAGAATGTTTGTTCCGGGCGTTACTCGTGCGAGTGCGAACGCCAGGCCATAATCTTCCGGCGAGAGCCACTCCTTGCGGTGGACTAGTTCACGCTGCAAGGCGGCCATGGTGGGAACGCCACCGCCGAACGTGGTGTTGCCGATACGGAAATAGGCCGCAGAAAGATCCAGAAGCGAGGGCTGCGTGGGACCTGCGGAACTGGGTGATGCTCCGCCAGGTGCAGGCGCGCCGCGTTCCTCATTGGCCTCCATCTAGCTTTCCTTTAGCGCGATGCCTAACGCTTTCATCTTACGGTAGAGGTGGCTGCGTTCCAGGCCCAACATTTCCGCGGTGCGCGTGACGTTGCCTTTTGCTTCATCCAGCTTGCGAAGGATGTAATCGCGTTCCGCTGCTTCGCGCACGTCTTGCAGGCTGCCGAAGCGCTCCATCGGACGATCGAAGACGGCGCGGCGCGACGGATCGAGGGGAATGTGCCGCGCATCGATGCGCACCTGCGGATTCATGATGACGATGCGCTCCATCAGATTGCGCAGTTCACGGACGTTGCCAGGCCACGGGTACTCTTCAAGTGCGCGGAAGGCTTCCTCCGTCAGTTCCTTCGGCTTGCGGCCGTAGGATGTTGTGAACTCGTGCAGGAAGTGATCGGCCAACAGGCGAACATCTTCAATGCGTTCGCGCAAAGGCGGAACGTAGAAGGGGATCACATTGAGACGATAGAAAAGATCCTCACGGAAGTTGCCGCGCTCGATTTCTTCTTCGAGGTGCTTGTTTGTGCAGGCCACAACGCGGACGTCCACTTGGATGGATTCCGACGCGCCGACAGGCTCAAAGCGTTGCTCATCGAGCGCGCGCAAAACCTTGGCCTGCGTCTTTAGCGACATGTCGCCGACTTCGTCGAGAAAAAGGGTGCCGCCGTCGGCCTTCTGCAACTTGCCAATCTTATCCTCCAGCGCACCCGCGAGACTACCTTTGCGATGGCCAAACAGTTCGCTTTCGATGAGTTCCTCGGGAATGGCGGCGCAGTTCACCTCCACAAAGGCGTCCTTGGCGCGAGGACTGGCGGCGTGGATCGCATGGGCGATCAATTCCTTGCCGGTGCCGCTTTCTCCATAAATCAAGACGCGGCCATTGGTGGCGGCCATCAACGTCAACTGCTGGCGCAGCGCCTTCATGGGTACGCTTTCGCCGATGATGCGCAGGCGCTCACTGCCGCTTTCCTTCAGGCGGTTCAACTCCAACTCCAGCCGCCGCTGCTGGACAGCATTGTTGAGTACCACTACGACCTTTTCAATGGTCAGAGGTTTTTCGAGGAAGTCGAAGGCGCCGAGTTTGGTCGCCTTCACTGCCGTTTCGATAGTGCCGTGACCGGAGATGATCACAACTTCCGGGCGATCGGCGAAAGGAATTTCCTGGATACGTGCGAGAGTTTCCAGGCCGTCCATACCGGGCAACCATACGTCGAGCAAGATGACGTCGTAGTTCTTGCGGGCAAGTTCGGCGAGGCATTCCTCCCCTGTGCCAACGGCATGGCAGTGATAGCCCTCGTCTTCAAGCACTCCGCTCAACGACTCGCGAATACCCGGCTCGTCGTCGACGATCAAAACCCGCGTGTTCTTCACGCGCGGACCTCCATCTCAGCTGGAACGGCGATGGGAACGTCGACGTAGAAGCGAGCACCCTCGGGGCGATTGTCTTCTACGCGCACTTTCGCGCCGTGCTCATTCAGGATGTGACTCACGATCGCGAGGCCAAGGCCGGTGCCGCGATTCTTTGTTGAGAAGTAAGGCAGGAACAATTTTTCTTTATCCTCGGCGGAAATGCCGCAGCCGGTGTCGGCTATCAGAAGTTCGATGCTGTCGTTTGATCCCAGGCTAGTGCGCACGAGCAGACGTTTCACCAACGAATCGCGCATGGCTTCGGCGGCGTTATCGACCAGATTCACGACGACGCGCTTGAACTGCTCGGGATCGATATTTACCAGCGGCAGTTCCGGAGCAAGTTCCACCCGGAGGTCGATGCCTTCCAGCCGCCCCGTGAAAACGGCCATGGCATTGCGCACCACCTGATTCATGTCGCTGGGCACGGGTTGCGCCGCTGGGAAGCGGGAGAACTGCGAGAACTCGTCGACCAGCGTTTTGACGGATTCCACTTCGCGTGAGATGATTCGCGAGCACTCCCGGAGAATCCGCTGGGACTCCTGCGAGACACCGCCGCGGTCTAGAATGCGGCCGATTCGTTCGGCGCTGAGTGCGATAGGCGTAAGCGGATTCTTCAACTCATGCGCGATGCGGCGGGCAACTTCATGCCAAGCAGCGGCTTTCTGCGCGCGCAGCAACTCTGACGTATCTTCCAGCACAAGAACAAAGCCAGACGTTTCCGGCGGAATCGCGGGCAGCGAGGAGACGGTTATCGCAAGGTGCAGGACTTGGCCGGGCAATTCCATCTCCATCTGGCTTGCGGCCAAGCCGGTGCGGCGGGCGCGCTTCATCAGGTACTGAATTTCGCGGACGTCGTCCTCGGGGAACAGATCGCGCAGATGCGCCGCGCGGAGAACCTGATCGCCGGGGAACAATCCGTGGAGGGCGCGGTTCACTCGCTGAATGCGGCCGTCCTGACTGAGCGAAATGACACCGGTGGGAATGCTTTCCAGGATCGCTTCCGTGAAGCGGCGGCGGCTTTCGAGTTCGCGGCTGTTACCTTCGAGTTCCTGCATCATTTCGTTGAAGGCACGGACCAGCGTGGCGAGTTCGTCAATTGCGCGGACCTTCACGCGATGGCTCAAATTGCCTTTACGCACTTCGCTTGCGGCGACCAGCAGTGCCGAGATCGGCGAAATAATCTGGCGTGACAGCAGCAGCGCGATCCAGGTGGCAACGAAAAGAATAAATAGAGCAATCAGCAGGATGAACAGCAGGTACAGGCTACGGATGTTCTTTTTCTGCGCGGCGAGTTGTTGGTACTCGCTCATGTAATGGTCGATTTCCATTTGCGCGCGGGACAGATCCGCACTGGCACGCAGGGTTACGGCGACGCTGCCTCCGCCCATGGGAGCGCGGGCGACGTACACACCGTTTGCGCCTGCTGTGAGCGGGCAAACCACGCGACTGGAACCATCGTCGGCCATGATTTCAAGCGATGCGATCCGGTTCGCCTGGCATAACGCGGTGAAATTGATTTTGCCGGATTGCATTTCCGGCATAGCAGCCAACCAACGGGCCAAGGCGTCGGCGCGGCCGCGCATTTCGGAGGAAAGCGCGTTGCTCGAATCGAGAAGATTTGTGCGAATGCCCTCCGCTGGACGGCTGAACCATTTCTCCACGTTGCGGTTCAGGATGACGTAACTGAACAGAGCGAGAAAGACGACGGGCAGCAGCGTCAGCGCGAGCGCGCCGGCCACCAGTTTGGTTTGGATGCGCGAACCTTCGCGATTGGCTTGCCGCTCAATGTAAAGCTTTACGCCGGTGCGGAACAACATGAAACCCAGCGTGATGGTGAGCAGGAAAATGAGCGTGGAAACCGCCCAAAATACGAAGGTTTGGGCGAGCGTTGACGGGCCATATTCACCGAAGCTGAACGACATCTGCCACACCAGCAGTGTGGTGAGAATCGCCAGCAGCACAAGGCCCGAAATGTAGGTGTAACGCTTGCGCATTCCCGGTGCTTCAATTATAAGATTCCAAACGGCGGGAAGCACCCGGCCTGGGGGAAGACCTACGTGTCAGGATTCGAACGTGACGATGGCCATTCCGTTTTCCCGGGTGTGGGTGAGGGAAAGGGCGATGTTCTTCACGCCCAACTCTTTAGCGATCTCGGCGGCGCGGCCATGGAGTTGCAATGTGGGGCGGCCGCTGGGAAGATTGGCAACTTCAAAATCGTGCCAGCGCACCCCGTTCCTCCACCCGGTTCCCAGCGCCTTCATGCCTGCTTCTTTTGCCGCGAAACGGGCGGCGAGGCGTTCAAAGGTGTTGGCTTTGCTTTCGGCGTAGGCGATCTCACGCTCCGTGAAAATTCGTTCGAGGAACCGGCGGCCATGGCGGTCGACGGCTTCCCGGATGCGAGGCACCTCGCAGAGATCCACTCCTGAACCGCAGATCATGAGGCAAGCGTAGCGAAGCGCGACGTGTTCGGGCAACTCGGGATCACTTTGAGCCTGCGCCATTTCCGGTTTCGATGAGGAAGGTGACTGGACCATCATTCACCAGGCTCACGTCCATATGCGCCTGGAAGACGCCAGTTTCGGTGGGGAGGCCGCGGGCGCGGGCCATCTCGACGAATTGTTCATAAAGGCGCTTGGCCTCTTCGGCGGGGGCCGCCATATCGAAGCTGGGGCGGCGGCCTTTGCGGCAATCGCCGTAGAGGGTAAATTGAGAAACCACCAGAAGTCCGCCGTGGGTATCGAGCACGCTCAAGTTCATTTTTCCTGCGCCGTCTGGAAAAATGCGGAGGTTCACGATTTTATCGAGGAGCGCCTCCCCGGCCGTGGCATCGTCGCCTTTGGTCACGCCTAGCAACACCAGAATACCTTTGCCGATCGCGCCCGTCACGGCTCCATCGACCGAGACGGAGGCTTGGCTAACCCGTTGAATCACCGCACGCATATAGAGGAACTGTAGCTTACTTGACAAAGCGGGCGCCGCGCTAAGGTCAATACTGGCGGGCACATAGCGGTTCACCTGATCGTCAGGAAGGCGCCGCGCGCCGATACTAGGACAAGAATGGCTGTAGTCCGCAGACATCGCATGACACAACCTGGTGGATTCTTCCATCTTGAGGAAGAGAAGACCAAGACCCGCGCCTCGGGCTACGGGCACGGCGATCATATCAAGCTGAAGGACGAATACGGCAACATCTGGGTTGGTTCCGCAGAGCGCGCTGACGACAAGTCTGTGATCTATCGTTTTCGCGATGGCAAGGGACGCACGTTAACAGGTGTATCGGAAAGCGCAAACGTGATTTTGCGCGACGCCAAGGGCGACATTTGGAAGGGCTTCATCAGTTAGCCGCATGGCTCAGCGATTTCGGCCGCTTCTTTGGCTGGCGGGGAATCAGATGCAGTAACTCGTCCATGCTTTCCGAGAACAGGATCCCCATCCGCCGGTCTGCCTGCCGCAACGGCGCACGATTCTGCATCAGGAACCTGTGCAAAGCCTCCGCAGCCGCTGCGTTCCATGCCTTAGACCCTGCCTTTTCGTAGCCTCGAATGGCCCGCCAGCCGATGACACCTACCGTTCGGGTGGCTTCCTGCCGAGAGAAACCGGCCGCGCGCAAGCCTTCGACGGCGCCGGCCACCCACGGCAAGAACAGATGCGCGGCAATGTGAATGCCTGCCAGATACATTGGTTTAGCCGACGCTTTGATGTGGATCAGTTTGCGATGATCAGATGCTAGCAACCGATCCAGTTCGTCTATCGCGGCCGAGTGGCCTTCGGCGACGAACACCTTTTCGTCGAGTTCCGGGATCGAATTAAGAGTCGCGACTTTCGCACCCGCGGAACGCAAAGCGCCAGCGTGGGTGCTGTCGCGGAAAACATCACACAGGATGACGAGCTTGCCGGTGAGAGGCACGGCAGCTGCGAGTTCATTGCAGATACGGTCCAGGGAGTCTTCGGGCACGGCAATGAAGACAATCCCGCATTTCGCCAGTGCGGAATACTCCTTCACTCCCATACCTGCTCGCAGATTGTTTGCGATTCGCCGGGAAACGTGCAGCGAAGCGCCTTTTACGGGACCCACATGCGCTAGCAACGCGGGCAGGCGGGAGAGAAACGATTGACCGACGCCGCCCGCGCCGATCAACCCCCCGGTCTTGCGGGATTTCATGTGAGATTAGCGTCGGTTAGGGCGCGGCTTTGCAGCTCCTTGATGCGGTCGCGTAGCGCGGCGGCTTGTTTGAAATCGAACTTGCGGGCAGCTTCGCGCATGCGTGAATCCAATTCCGATAAGTACTGGTCCATTTTCTCTGGCGGTACTGTTTCTTCGGCGTCCGCCTCCAGCGGAATTGTTACGTAATCCCCTTCTGCCACTTGAACAAGGGTTGTGTCAATAGGCTTAACGATGGATTGTGGAACAATTCCATTCGCCAGATTATACGCTTGTTGCAGACTGCGGCGGCGATTGGTCTCGGAGATTGCTTTCCGCATGGAGTCCGTCATGACGTCCGCGAAGAGGATAACCCGCCCATTTACGTTGCGGGCCGCGCGGCCCATTGTCTGAATGAGCGAACCGGCAGAGCGCAGAAAGCCTTCCTTGTCGGCATCCAGCACGGCTACCAGGGAAACCTCTGGTAGGTCCAGGCCTTCGCGAAGCAGGTTGACGCCAATCAGCACGTCGTACTCACCGCGGCGCAGATCCCGAAGGATCTTTACCCGATCGAGCGTGGATACCTCCGAGTGCAGATACGCGCATTTAACGCCGGCTTCCGTGTAGTGTTCGGAAAGGTCTTCAGCCATGCGCTTTGTGAGCGTGGTTACCAACACGCGCTCGTTTTCTTCCACCCGGAGGCGGATCTCATGCAATAGAGCGTCCACCTGGCCGCGGATGGGGCGAATATCGACCTCGGGATCGATCAGGCCAGTCGGACGAATGATTTGCTCGACGACCGAACCGCCGGTCTTCGTGAGCTCGTAAGGTCCTGGAGTGGCGGAAACGTAAACCACCTGATGGACGCGGTTTTCGAACTCCTCAAACGTGAGCGGACGGTTGTCGAGTGCGCTCGGCAAGCGGAAGCCATACTTGACCAGTTGCTCTTTGCGCGAGCGATCGCCGTGGAACATGCCGCCGATTTGAGGAATCGTCTGGTGGCTTTCGTCAACAAACAGGAGCGCGTCGTGGGGGAGATAATCGAGCAGTGTCGGAGGCGCCTGGCCGGGCAGGCGGCCGGAAAAATGGCGCGAGTAGTTCTCAATGCCGTGGCAGTAGCCGATTTGCTTGATCATTTCCAGATCGAATTTTGTGCGCTGCCAGAGGCGCTGGGCTTCGATCCGCTTTCCTTCCTTTTCGAGTTCGGCTTTCCACCAGTTCAGTTCGTTCTCAATACTGCGTAGCGCGCTATCCCGTGACTCGTTCGTCATCACGTAGTGCGTTTTCGGATAGATGGGCAATCGCAGGTAGTTCTGCCTTACCTGGCCGGTGATCGGATCGATTTGCTCGAGGGATTCGATTTCGTCGCCCCACAAGGAAATGCGGAAAGCTGATTCGTCGTAGGTGGGGAAGATCTCGATGATGTCGCCACGTACGCGAAAGCAGCCGCGCTTGAAATCGCCTTCATTCCGTTCGTAGAGAATCTCCACCAAGCGGCGCGTGATATCTTCGCGCGAAATATGCTGGCCTTTTTCCAGCATCAATAGCATGCCGAAATAGGCTTCGGGCGAGCCAAGGCCATAAATGCAGCTGACGCTGGCGATGATGACGCAATCCCGGCGTTCAAAGAGAGACTTTGTTGCGGAAAGGCGCAGGCGGTCGAGTTCGTCGTTCGTTGTCGCTTCTTTTTCGATGTAGACGTCGCCGGCGGGAATGTAGGCTTCCGGCTGGTAGTAATCGTAGTAGCTAACGAAGTACTCGACGGCGTTGTGCGGGAAGAACGACTTGAACTCCTGATAGAGCTGTGCCGCAAGGGTTTTGTTGTGCGCCATCACCAGCGCTGGCCGCTCGCCAAAAGCCTCAATCACTTTGGCGACGGTGAATGTCTTGCCGGAACCCGTGACGCCGAGAAGTACCTGGTGCTGTTCGCCATCGCGAATGCCTCGTACCAGTGCGTCGATGGCAGTAACTTGATCGCCTCGCGGCTGATAATCGATACCGAGCCGGAAGGGCATACTTTCAGTATAGAAGGCGGGCAAAATCGAACTGGACGAACTAAACTATGTCACGCGCTGGTGAACGTAGCCGGCCGCGGTCAGTTTGCCGAGAAGTTCGGCGACGTGCTCGGGACCTCGCGTTTCCATGGTGATATCCACGCTAGTTTCGCCAAGATGAACCCCGAAGTACGTGCGGTCATGGGTGACCTGCACAATGTTCGCGCGCTCTTCGGCAATCACTGTGGTGAGTGCCTGCAAACCGCCTGGGTGATCGGACAAAGTGACGCGCAGGCGCACCAGTCGGCCGTCTTTCACCAGGCCCCGTTCGATGATGCCTGAGAGAGTGGTGACGTCCATATTGCCGCCGCTCAGTACAACGGCGACCTTTTTCCCGCGTAGTCCAGTCTTGTGATTGAGCATGGCCGCCATGCCTGCCGCACCGGCACCTTCCGCTAGAGTCTTTTCCTTTTCGAGCAGCCACAACACTGCCATCGCGATTTCCTCGTCATCTACAGTGAGAATCTCGTCGACATATTTTTCGCACAGCGCAAGCGTCCGTTCGCCCACCTTGCGGACCGCGATGCCATCGGCCACGGTGGAACCGGGCGGAAGCAGAACGGGTTTGTGCTCGCGCATAGCGGTTAGCATGGAGGGCAGCACCGTCGTTTGCACTCCGATCACGCGAACCCCGGGCTTTGATTCCTTCATTGCGCAGGCGATGCCGGAGATCAAACCGCCGCCGCCGACTGGGACTACGACGGCTTCGAGATCGGGAACCTGCTCCAGTAGTTCGAGGCCAATTGTGCCTTGCCCCGCGATGACGGCGTCGTCATCGAATGCGGAAAGATAAGTGCGGTGCTCGGTGGCTTCCCGGCGGCGCGCTTCCTGCATCGCTTCGTCGTAATTTGCGCCCACGAGGACGGCCTCGCCGCCATAGCCCTTCACCGCGTTCAGCTTCGTGATGGGCGTGTAAACCGGCATACAGATCTGCGCCGGGATACCGCGTCTCGATGCGTGGTAGGCAACGGCCTGGCCGTGATTGCCTGCCGAGGCGGTGATCACGCCGTGAGCGCGCTCCTCCGGTGTCAGTGACAGAATTCGATTCAGCGCACCGCGCTCCTTGAAGGAGCCGGTCATCTGCAGATTTTCCAGTTTCAAGCAGAGCGCGTTACCGGTGGCGCGTGATAACGTTTCGGATTGGGGGGCTGGTGACAGGTAGACGCTGTCGCGAATGCGCTCCCGCGCGTTTTTTATGTCTGCGAGCGAAATCATAAGCGGTACGTCCGTGTCTTTACAAGGTAGCGCGACCGCGAGCCGCGCGAAGCAAACCTTCGTGTTGTACCCGCTCCGCTTCCAGCAAAGAGAGTTGCACAAAAGCGCGTGGACCGCGAATACGCTGCGGGGCGCATTCGGCGCGGCGCTAAGGCGTTTGCAGCCGGATGCGTATGCGCGATACTTCGCTCCGCAGTTGTCTGAGGGACCCAGCGGGCTTGCGACGCCGCCGCGGCCGTTTGTATTCCGGGTCCGTGAAAATGAAGTTGGCTTGAATCTATTTGCGGTGAACGAGGAAGCACTGTCCGCGTTTTCCAAGGGCATGGGCGAGTTGGGTTTCGATTTAATGGAAGCGGCCGCACCGCTTTGCTTATCCTTGGAGCCGCCTGCACGAAGCGTCACGAAACTGCGTGTTCGGTTTCTCTCGCCGACGGAGATTGACCGGGGCGCGGACGATGTGGAGCAGGTTGAGTTCAGCGCGGTTGCGCGCCGCCTTCGTGACCGCATCAGCACGTTGCGTGCGCTCTACGGAACGGGCCCTTTGGATGTGGATTTTGCCGCGTTCGGTGCGGCGTCGGATAGCATTCGCACGGTTCATTCTGAGCTTAAGCACGAGCGGGCAGAACGTCTGAGCAAAGCGACCGGCCAACGCCACCCGTTGAGCGGCTTCACTGGCTTCGCGGAGTATGAAGGCGATATCACGATGTTTGTCCCGTACTTGGACGCCGCGTGCTACACCGGTGTTGGACGGCAAACAGTGTGGGGCAAAGGAGAGATCTCCGTTGAAGAGATTTGAGCGCGAAATGGTGCGCGGCTGGCTGCATGAGCCGGAGGGGCCGCTGGGGAAAGGGATCGTGCTCGCACACGGTGCTGGTTCGAATTGCGAGTCTCCCCTGCTAAAGTCGACGGCTGAAGCGTTCGCTTCTTCTGGGTTTCACGTGCTCCGGTGCGATTTGCCGTACCGGCAGCAGCGCCCGCACGGGCCGCCGACTCCGGCGCTGGCATCGCGCGATCGCGAAGGCTTGCAGCGCGCCGGCGAAGCGATGCGGGAAATCATACCGTTTGTGATTTTGGGCGGCCATTCGTACGGAGGCAGGCAGTCTTCGATGCTGTTAGCTGAACAGAGCGGCGTTGCCGACATGCTGCTGTTGCTCTCGTATCCGCTGCATCCGCCGAAGAAGCGCGAGCAGTTACGCACGGCGCACTTTCCTGTGCTGCACACGCCGGCGTTGTTTGTTCATGGAACGCGCGATCCGTTTGGTTTGATCCCTGAAATGGAAGCTGCGATCACGGCAATACCGGGACGGCACCGGTTGGTGGGGATTGAGAAGGCCGGGCACGAATTGGGCGTTGCGGCGGTGCCAGTTATACTCGAAGAGACACAGTGCTTCGTGAACGAATTGACCAGGTAGAAGAGCGAATCCAGCAAGCCTGCGGGCGTGCTGGACGCAGGCGCGAAGAAATCACGCTTGTCGCCGTCACCAAGAAGTTTTCCCCACAAGTCATGCTGGATGCCTACGATTGCGGGCTGCGCGTATTCGGCGAAAATTACGTGCAGGAGTTTGAGCGTAAGCGGCCCGAGCTAGGCGCGATGAGGGAAGCGCAAGTTCACTTCATCGGCCACCTCCAGAGCAACAAGACTCGCGTCGCGGCGGAGATTTTCGAGGTCATTGAGACGGTGGACGCTGAGAAGATCGCACGGCGGTTGGACCAGGCCGCTGGCGAAATCGGGCGGACGCTTGGAGTGATGCTGGAAGTGAAGTTATCGGATGAGGAATCGAAGGCGGGCGCCGGTCCGTCGGAGATTCCTGCGCTGATCGAAGCCGTACTCTCGTGCCCGAATCTTCGCTTGGACGGCCTGATGACGATGCCGCCGTGGAATGACGATCAGGAACAGACGCGGCCTTATTTCAAAAAATTGGCCGCGATTGCGCGGGAGCATGGGCTGGCGAAGTTGTCGATGGGGATGTCGCACGACTTTGAGGCGGCCATAGAAGAGGGCGCCACGCATATCCGCGTGGGAACGGCGCTGTTCGGTCCCAGGCCGAAGCCCACGTCCGCCAACTAAGCGCGCGCGGCAGCGTGCCCACTAACCTCGGCGCCCGCTCGAGGATCCAGCGATAAGCAATCGAAGGCCGCGATCAGCGCGAACATGGCTGCAATCCAGAAGGCCACGTGAAAGTCCATCAGCTGTGGTGTGCCGGACTGGTTTCCGCGCGCCCACTCGATCAGGCGCAATGATACCGCGGCCACAGCCACGCCCATTCCCATCGACATCTGCTGTGCGACGGCGGAGAAGCTGGTTGCCGAACTCATCAAGGACTTCGGGATATCGACGAACGACAGCGTGTTCACTGCGGTGAACTGCATGGATCGCGATAGGCCGTGCAAAAAGAGAACGGCGATGATGGCCGGCATCGGAGTCTCAGGTGTCAGGAAGCCGCACACCGCAACCAACAAGGTCGAGATCATTCCGTTGATCACCAGAATGGTCCGGAAGCCGAAGCGGCGGAGGATTGGCGTGGTGATCGACTTCATGCTGAAGTTCCCGGCAAACAACGCCAGCACCATCAATCCGGAACGAAACGCGTTCATGCCAAACGCCACCTGGAACATGAGCGGTAATAGAAAGGGCGTCGCGTTAATCGCGATGCGGAAGAGCGAGCCACCCCAAATGGAGATCGCGAACGTATGCGTCTTGAGGCAAGAGAGTTCGACAAGCGGATGCTCCACTCGCTGTAAATGCCGTGCGGCCCAAAAGCCGACGATAAGGCTGTAGCCGAGCGCGGCGCTCGCCATGGTCCAATCGGTTTCCTGCCGGCCGAGCAACTCCAAGCCGTACATGAACGCCGTGCACGAAGTGCCTGCCAACGCGAAACCGAGCCAATCGAAGCGGCGGTCGCCCTTTTCCCGTTCATTCGAAATCCACCGCAGAGCCAGAAGGAAACCAATGATTCCGAGCGGCACGTTCAGAAAGAAGATAAAACGCCACGAAGAATAGGTAGTGATGAAACCGCCTACGGGCGGACCAAGAATGGGCGCGGTCAGTGCGGGCCAAACAAGGTAAGACATCGCACGCATCAAGTCCTTTTTTTCCGTGGAGCGCAAGACCACCAGGCGTCCCACAGGCACCATCATGGCGCCGCCGATACCTTGCAGAACTCGCGCGACCGTGAACTGCCACAGTCCGTTGGTGCTTCCGCATAGGACGGAGGCGAGCGTGAACCACGCGATGGCGGTTGCGAACACCGTGCGTGGACCCATGCGGTCCGCCACCCAGCCGCTGACAGGGATGAATACGGCGAGTGTGAGCAAATACGCCGTCATGCCCATGCTGAGATCGACGGGGTTGCTATTGAAGGATTTCGCCATTTCGGGCAGCGCCGTCGCGATGGCCGTGCCGTCGAGGATCTCCATGAAAAACGCCGTCGCCACCAGCAACGAAATTAACGTTGAGTGACGGGATGCAGGTGGCGTGGACGATTGTGGCGGTGTGGACATGCAGGAGGATGAAATCCCATTGTATCGGGCGGAAATTATCTCATCCCGAATGCTTCCGCTACTAACTCATACGACCGCTTCCTCGCAGCGTGATCGTGAACTGTATTGACCAGGAAGACTTCTTCCGCCTGATATTGTTCCGCGATCTTTTCGATGGCCGCGCGTACGCGTTGCGGGGTGCCGATGATGGGCCGCCGTCCGGCGGGGATCATCTCCGGGGGGACGCCCTCTACTTGAATGAACTGTTTGGCGTGCTCGACGGACGGAACCGCAATCGGTCGTCCCCGATAGAGCATGGTCATCGACATCCGCCAACTCAGCGACAAATCCATGGCCAGTTCGTCTGTCTCCGCGCACAACGTCCATAGCGCCACGCTCATGCGTGGAGCGCTCAGCAGCGGCGAGGACTGAAAGTTCTTTCGATAGTGGGCCGCCCATTCGACGCCTGCGGGGTTAATAAAATCGGCGAATACGTACGGCAACCCCCGCTCCGCGGCCCAAATCGCGCTTTGCGGAGATGAACCCAATAAAGAGATCTCCGGGCTTGTGAACTTCATCACGGCAAGCCGCTGCAATGGATTCGCTTCGTTGCCCTTCTCGAAATACTCCATCAGCTCGGCGATTTGATCGGGGAAATCATCGGGAGGGGGTTGTCTTCGATCGCGCTGCAGGGCATGAGCGACGCGCTGACTGGTGCCCGCGGCCCGCCCGATGCCTAAATCGATTCGATCCGGGTAGAGGCCCGCCAGCATGCTGAACGATTCCGCGACTTTCAGGGGGCTGTAATGCGGCAGCATCACACCGCCGCTGCCGACGCGAATGCGCGACGTTGCCGAAGCTACCGGTCCGATCATCACTTCCGGGCTATGGCAAGCAAGCCCCGGTGTGCCATGATGCTCGGCGAGCCAATAGCGGCGGTAGCCCAACTGTTCGGTGAAGCGGGCGAGATCGATGGTATTGCGAAGTGCGTCTCCTGGTGTGAATCCGTCGGGAACCGGGGACTGGTCGAGAACGTTGAGAGTGAACGGAACGCGGGGAGAGAGCGCCACAATCAGATTATTTCACGCCGGCAATCACGGCTTGGCTTTGCATCCCGCTTTTCGCTACCCTTGGAGTTTCATGCCACTTTTGCAAGTGATTGTCCTGGGCTTGGTGCAGGGCATCACGGAGTTCCTTCCCATTTCCAGCACGGCGCACCTTGCTCTGGTGCCTTGGCTTTTCGGGTGGAAAGACCCCGGGCTCGCGTTTGATATCGCTCTGCACGGCGGCACGCTGGCGGCGATTCTTCTCTATTTTTACCGCGATTGGCTGCAAGTCATCGTGCAGGGATTCGGCTTCCGGTATGATGGCGACCCCGCCCTGGGGCGCAACCGGATGCTGCTTTGGCTGATGGCCGCGGCTACGATCCCTGTCGGCGTGGTTGGGTTGCTCTTCAAGGAGCAAGCCGAGACCACTTGGCGAAATCCGGATGTTATCGCGACGATGATGATCAGCGTTGGCCTACTGCTATGGGTCGCCGAACGGATGGGCCAGAAACAGAAGGATTTGTCCAGACTCAGCAGCTTGGATGCGATGACCATCGGCGTCGCCCAAGCATTGGCTGTTGTGCCGGGCACATCCCGTAGCGGCGTGACTATCGCCGCCGGCCTGTTCCGGAACCTCGATCGCGCCGCCGCCGCGCGCTTCTCCTTTCTGCTGTCTACTCCCGCCATTGGAGCCGCCGCTGCCAAGGACTTCTACGATCTGATCAAAGAGAACGGCGGCGTTCCCGAAGAGATGCGCATGCCGTTCGCCGTGGGAATCCTGGTCAGCGGAATCTCTGGCCTCTTAGTGATTCACCTGTTCCTCAACTTCTTGCGGCGTAGCAACTTGAATGGCTTCATCCTTTACCGCATCGTTTTTGGCATAATAATAATTGCTCTGGCTCATTTCTTCCGCTTCAACGCGGGATGAGACTTTTAGGACCCACCAAACACCCCAGGCTCAATGAAGCCCTCGCGGTCGTGTTTCTATTCGCCGGGATCTTCCTGCTCCTTGGCTTTGCTTCGTACCACCCATTCGATCCCTCGCTGAACACAACGTCGTCAGTCATCAAGGCTGCGAACCTCACCGGCAAGGTGGGCGCCTATCTGGCCGACTTTTGGCTCCAGGGCATCGGGCTAAGCGCGTATGCGATTCCGTTCCTGATTCTGACGCTCGGATGGCAGTGGCTTGGCTCGCGGCCAATCACGTCTTCTTTGGCGAAATTGTGTGGCGCGGCGTTGCTGCTTTCTTCCACTTCTGTTGCGTTCGGATTTTTTTCCGCATGGCATCCGATCGGCGGGGTTCTGCCGGCCGGGGGATTTCTGGGATTGATGGTAGCCGCCGAGCTGGTCGCTGCAATGAATCTGACCGGAGCCGTGATGTTCACCGCTGTCTGTTGGATACTGGCGCTGTATCTGGTTTCGAAATTTGAGATGTCGCTGATCGAGCGTGCGTTGGCCCGCCCGATTGCCGCGTTCCGCGCCGTGGCGGAACGGATTCGATTGTGGCGCGATAAGCGCTCGGAGATTGCGCGCGAACGTGCTGAGATTCGTGCGCAGAAACGCGCGCAGGTTAGGTTGGCGGAAGAGTTTGCCCACAGACAATCCGTTGAGCCGGCGCGTGGGCTGGCCGAAGGAGCAGCAAGCGCCGCTGTGTATGGAGAGATTCCGATTGTCGATCCCGTTGCGCCTCCGTTTACTCCCAACAAGGTCACGAAGAGCACTTATGGAAAGGTGACGATCGAGGAAGAAGAGATCGACGAAGAGCCGGTGGTGGAAGACATCCCGATCCGAATGCTGGAGCCCGTGGACTCCGACGCAAAATTGCCTGTGGCTGGTCGGGGTGCGGGGAAGCCGCAAGTGGAGTCCCGTAAGGGACGGACGTTCTACAAACTGCCTTCAACGAAGCTGCTGACGGAGCCGCCGGAACGCACTGTGTTCGATAGCCAGGAATTGAAGGAAACTGCCGTTGCGATCAAATCCAAGTTTGAAGAGTTCAATGTCCGCGGCGCCGTAACGCAGATCAATCCAGGCCCGGTGGTCACGACGTTCGAGTTCAAGCCCGAGGCAGGCGTGAAGTATTCGCGGATCACCACGCTCTCCGAGGATCTCTGCCTCGGATTGCAGGCCGAATCAATCCTGATTGAACGCATTCCAGGTAAGCCGACCGTCGGCATTGAGGTTCCGAACTCGAAGCGCGAAGTGATCAGTCTGCGCCAGATTCTCGAGTCTGACGAGTTCCACAGCTCCGCTTCACCGCTCACGGTGGCGCTGGGAAAAGACATCAATGGCCGCATCAAGGTGGCCGCGCTCGACACGATGCCGCACTTGCTGATCGCCGGGTCCACCGGCGCCGGCAAGAGCGTCATGCTGAATTCGTTGATCATGTCGATCCTGTACAAAGCGACGCCGGATCAGGTTCGCTTAATCATGGTGGATCCGAAACGTCTGGAGTTCGGCCTATACGAAGGCATTCCACACCTGCTGACGCCAGTGATCACCGATGCGAAAAAGGCGACGAACGCGCTGCGCAATGCCGTGCTCGAAATGGAGCGCCGGTTGAAGCTGCTGGCGTCGTTGGGTGTGCGCAACATCGATCAGTACAATCGTAAAGTTCGCCAGTTGCAGTCGCAGCCCCGCAGCCTGTTCGAGGAGCCGGAGACGGAAGAACCCGAGCTCAGCGAGATCCCGTATGTGCTGATTCTAATCGACGAGCTTGCCGATCTGATGATGCTCGAGCGCGCGAATGTGGAAGAATCCGTTACACGCCTCGCGCAGATGGCCCGTGCCGTTGGCATGCATTTGGTCCTGGCAACGCAACGCCCCAGCGTCGATGTCATCACGGGTTTGATTAAGGCGAACTTCCCGTCGCGCATCAGCTTCCGAGTGGCGACGCGTGTGGATTCGCGAACGGTGCTCGACGTTATGGGCGCTGAGCATTTGTTGGGCAAAGGCGACATGCTGTTCTTGCCGCCCGGATCGTCGCGGTTGGTTCGCGTGCACGGTTCGTATGTGAGCGAATCGGAAACGAACGACGTTGTCGAGTACTGGAAGAAGCAGGCCGAGCCGGATTATGACCAGACGTTCCTGCTTGCGCCGCCCTCGGATGACGACGAAATGGGCGGAGAAGATTTTGACGCCCCGGAAGATGCGATGTATCAGGAAGCGGTACGTGTGGTTTTGGAACAGGGCAAAGCGTCCACGTCTACTTTACAGCGCCGCCTGCGCCTCGGGTACGGCCGCGCCGCGCGCATCCTCGACATGATGCAGCGTGAAGGCATCATTGGCCCGCCGGATGGAAGCCGCCCGCGTGAAGTGCTGAAGCGCCCGGATTGGTTCGAAGAAGTAGAGAATCAATTAAGATAGAAGTCAGTGCGGCGCCGATCGTGCGCCCGCACTATCTTCAACCCAATGTCGAACCTCATTTCGCCTACCAAGCAGAAGTTTTCATCTTTTCGCCGCCGCGCGGCAACGGTCGCTGCCGGACTGATGCTTTTTTGCTGCAGCGCATGGCCGCAGATGCCTCCAGGAGGCCGCCCGCTGCCGGACGTGCCCGTTAAAACGGGTCCCAATTCGTCCGTCGATCTGAAGCAGTTTCGTGGCAAGCCGCTGGTGATCGGTCTGATCTCCAGCACCTGCGATCATTGCGTGAAGGCGATGAACACGTTCCGCGACTTGCAAACAAAGTACCGGGCTGATGGGCTGCGGGTGGTGGTCGCGATCGGTGATCCGATTCCAATCACCGAGGTGACCGCGTTCGCCGAAAAGCATCGGGCCAATTTCCCGGTTGGGTTCCTGAATCAACCGGAGTTCATCAAAATGGCGGCGCTGAAGCCCGGTCAGCGTCCCTTTGTTCCCATCGTCATGTTTGTGGACCCCAAGGGAATGGTGCGCCTCCAATACTTCGGCGATGACGCGATTATGAAGTCCGACGTGAACGCCGCCATCACGCTCACCACCGAGCATCTTTTGAAGGATTCCGCGACGACAACCGCGAAGAAGTAGCGCCTTTTTCAGGCGACGCCGGAATTAAGACAGCTTCGAACGAACGCGGTCGCTCAGCGCTTTCCCGTCGATCCTCTTGCCGGCAAGTTTCGCCTGCGCGGCCTTCATGACAAGGCCCATCTGTTTGAGCGACGCCCCTGGTGTTTCCGAAATGGCTGCGGCAATCGCTGCGTCCATTTCGTCTTCGCTGGGCGCGGAGGGCATGTAGGATTCAATCAGCTTCAGTTCGGCCTCTTCTTTGTCGGCCAGTTCCGGGCGATTGCCTTTGCGGAACATCTCCGCGGACTCTTTGCGCTGCTTGACCAACGTGGTCATCACCTGCAACTCGGCGGCTTCGTCCAGAGGCTTCATCGCGTCGATGGCCTGCTTCTGCAACGCAGCCTTGATCATGCGGAGGGCGTCGAGTTTTTGCTCCGACTTGGCCTTCATTGCCGCAACCATGTCTTTTTGAATCTGATCAACCAGGGCCATAATGTCTTCTCTCGTCTGGGGTCTATTTTCCAAGGCGCAGCGGCCCGGCGGTGAGGGTTTGAACTTTGTACAAACCTTCGCGGGCGGTGATAAACAACGTCTTCTTGCCAGTGCCGCCGAAAGCGACATTCGAAGGTTGGCGCGGGACTTTAATGGTGCCCAGATACTTGCCGCCCTTATTGAAAACCTGCACGCCCGTCGCGGTGGCGATATAAATTCGGCCGTCTTTATCGATACACAGACCATCCGCGCCGCTATCCTGGCCGGCCTTGACGTCCTGGATTTTTGCGAAGGGCTTCTTGTTTTTCGCTGTCCCGTTAGGTTGGATTTCGAACTGGTAAACAGTGTCACCCACCGTATCGTCCACGATCAACTTTCTACCGTCGATGGAAATAGTCAAACCATTGGGGCGCGTGATGGTGTCATCAATCATGTACGGATCGCGTGCGTTGAGACCCAGGTAATACACGAACGATTTCCGTCCCGGCGGAATCGGCCGCGGACCCGGGTCGGTGAAATAAATGCCCGTGCGAATGTCGGCGATCAGGTCGTTGGGAGCCATTAGAGGCCGCTGCGCCGTGCCTTCGGTCAACGGTATCGCATTGCCAGTGGGTGCCACCCGGCTGACGCGCTTGCCGGTGCCTTCAACGCCGAGCAACCCGCCATCGGGCGCGAGAGCCATACCGTTCATGCCATTCGTGTGCTCGCGGAAGATAGTAATCTTGCCGTCCGGCTCCATGCGATAGGTTCGGTCGGCAGTCTGAAGATCCGAAAAATACAGGCCACCGTCGGCAGTTGCCACCGGGCCTTCGAGGAAGACAAAGCCTTCCTGCACCAATTCCACTTTTGCGTCTGAAGCGATCACTCCGGAAATACCCTGCGCGAAAACGGCGCTGGCGGAGAGGGTGAGAATTGCGAATCCGCGAAACATTTTGTCCACGTTGCGATTATAGCGCCCGAGCCACGGAGCGCTGGTAGGTCCGCTGCAAACTATACAAAAGAAAAGGGGATTCCCAGGCCCGAAGAGAGGGATCCGCGCTTTACGGTATCCTGATATTTTCCCCATGAACATCAAGAAACAACGCCTTCTCACCGCTGGCCCCACACCTCTTTATCCGAAGGCCTTGCAGGCCATGATGGGCGCGGATCTGCATCACCGCACGCAGGATTTCCGCAATGTGGTTCTCTCCACGATGGCCGATTTGAAGTCGCTGATGAATACGTCGAGTGACGTGCTGATTCTGACAGCGTCCGGCAGCGGCGCGATGGAAGCGTCGGTCACCAACTGTTTTTCGCCTGGCGACAAGGTCATCATATGCACGGCGGGCAAGTTCGGTGAGCGTTGGGTAGGCATGGCAAAGGCGTACGGTTTGGATGCCACCGTCTTGACCGCCCCGTACGGCTCCTCAGTGGAGCCAGCGGAGCTGGAAAAAGCTCTGGCCGCCATGCCGGATTGCAAGGGCGTGTTCGTGCAGGCGTCGGAAAGCTCCACGGGAGCGGCGCATGATGTGAAGGCGATGGGCGAACTGGTGAAGAAGACGGACGCGCTCTTCGTCATTGATGCCATCACGGGCATTGGCACTATGCCGCTTGATATCGACAATTGGGGGCTCGACATTGTCATCGGCGGTTCCCAAAAAGCCTTCATGATTCCGCCGGGCCTAGCGTTTCTCTACATCAACAAAAAGGCCTGGGCACGGATGGAAACGGCGAAGTTGCCGCGCTTCTATTTCGACCTGAAGCGTGAGCAGAAGAACGCAGTGAAGGGCGAATCGTCCTGGACTCCGGCCACATCGCTGATTCTTGGTTTGGCCGAAGCGCTCAAGTTCATCCAGAGTTTCGGCGCGGGCGCCGAGGGCATGGGTAAATTGGTGGACAACGCGCAACACCTTGCCGCCGCGACGCGCGAAGCTTGTTTGTCGATGGGCTTGGAACTATTCGCCCCCGGCCGCCCGAGCGCCGCAGTGACCGCGGTAAAGCCACCAGCGGGCATGGATTCCGGCGTGATCGTGAAAGAATTCCGCAACCGCTTTGGCTCCATCATCAATGACGGCCAGGGTGAAATGAAGGGCAAGATCTTCCGCATCGCGCACCTTGGCTATTTCGACGTGGTGGACTTGTTCGGCATCATCGCGCAACTGGAAGTGATCCTGAACGCCAACGGCTACCCGGTGAAGTACGGAACGGGTGTGGCCGTGGTGCAGGAGTATTACGTGAAGGTTGCTTCAAAGTAGCCCTGTGGCGCAAGCACTCGTGCGTGCCGCATCAAGACTCGTCTCGATGGCTGGCGCAATCATGCGAGCGCCTGTTTGAAGGAGGCTCCATGCCGCTTGATCATTACGTCTCGCTCGGCAAGTCCGGACTCCGCGTCAGTCCGATGTGCATGGGCACCATGACCTTTGGTGAGGACTGGGGTTGGGGCGCGAGCGTCGAGGAATCGCTGCGCGTGCTCGACGGGTATCTTGATCGTGGCGGCAACTTCCTTGATACGGCGAACGTTTATACGAAAGGCCACTCGGAAAAGATCATTGGCGATCACATTGGACGGCACTCGTCGAAACGCGATCGGATAGTCATCGCCACGAAGTTTTTCGGGAACATGTACCCCGGCGATCCGAACGGCGGCGGGGCATCGCGGAAATCCATATTCAGCGCATGCGAGCAATCGCTGCGCCGGTTGCAGACCGATTACATCGACTTGTATTGGATGCACAGCTGGGATCGCCACACGCCCATTGAGGAAACCATGCGCGGGCTGGATGATCTGGTGAGCGCGGGCAAGGTCCGCTACATCGGTTTCTCGGACACTCCCGCGTGGAAGACCGCGGAAGCACACGTGACGGCGAAGTTGCGTGGATGGACGCCTTTGGTTGCGCTGCAGTTGGAATATTCGCTGATCCAAAGAACGATTGAAGGTGAGCTCATTCCGGCAGCGCTTGAGTTTGGCATGGGCGTGACACCATGGTCGCCGTTGAAGTCGGGATTGCTGAGCGGCCGCTACACGCGGGGAAACTATCAACAAACCAAGCCCCGGCGCGGCGAGCGGTTGCTGCAGAACTTGACCGAAGAGACGTTCCGGATTATCGATCAGGTGATTGCGATTGCGAAGGAAATCGATTCAACACCAGCGCGCGTCGCCTTGGCATGGGTGCAGGCGCAACCAGGGATCACATCGCCCATCATTGGCGCGCGCACCTTTGAACACTTGGAAGACAACCTCGCCGCGCTCGAAGTGAAACTGTCCGCTGAGCATCTTGCCGCATTGGATGCGGTCTCCAAGCCGAAGCTCAACTTCCCTTACGATTTCATCCGCAATGGCGGTGCGTTTCCGTATGCGGGGACGACGATGAACGGAGTCAGCTACGCGGATACGGCACTCACGCCGAAATCCGACGCGGAACGTTACTGAGCGGGAAGAGGGCGCTTGCTGGGTGCCAATCGGGAAATCAGGACGTGGATGCTGAGGCCGGACAACAAGGCGAGCACCCACAACGTAGGAACAGAGTAGCGGACATCCGTCTGCACCAGTGCGTAAGGCAGAGAATACGCGGCTGCGGACGCCATTAGTGCCAGGATCTGGCGATGTTTCCGCAACAACCATAGTCCGGCCAAGGCCAGCAGCAATAAGATTCGATGCAAGCCCGCGGGCCAGCCTTCCCGCAGTGGAGGGAACCAATAGTAGTAAGTGCGTAGCGCGCTCAACCGCACGAATTGGCCGGGATGCGTTTTGATCCACTCGACGCCGGTGTGAAGCTTTTCGCGATAGTAGGCAGCTTCGCCTAGGGTCGCCATGGACTGCGCCTCGGTGGGGTTGCGCGAGGGATGTAGTTTCCACAGGCCCGGATTCACGATCAACTGAGGATCGGCATCGTCGTAATTGGACAGCGCCAATTCCAGCCCGAAATTGTCACGCACGAACGAGGGCGCGCCAAGCTCTTTCCAGTTGCGGAGGCTCCAGGGAAGGCAGATAGAGATAGCCAGGGTACCCGTGATGGCAACAAACCTCCATCCGCGGAGCAGCGAGACCACGGCAATGGCGAGCGCCGATACCGGGTTCGTCAGTGCGGAGATTCCCGCCCACACGCCAGCGCGCATCGGGCTCTCCCAGAGAAGCGAGATGACAGCGGCGAGCAAAAGCACGGCCGACAACACCGCGTCATGCTGCGGGATCAGTTGTGTGGATGCCGCGAGGAGAATCGCTCCGAAAACGCCCGGTCTCGCCGCGCCGAACAGCCGGGTGGATAGCATCGCAAGCAGGCACATCTCCAATCCAAGGAATGCCGCGTTCAGCGTGGTGATCACCAGGCCCGCGGTAACTCGATTGAGAACGCGAAAAGGGATCGCCATCAGCAGTGGATACACAGGAGCCACATGTGCCGTCGGCCCCGTCGGCGTCATATAGGGATTGGCGAAGTTGCCGGTCTTTGCGAGGCCCTGTGCGACAGAAACGGTTTCGTATCCGGCGCTGAACTCGAGGTTATGAATGCCGAGAGCGAGTTGAAGAAACGTCCAGCAGAATCCGCCGAGAAACAGGCGGACGTACAAACGCCGTCCCGATGGCAAAGCAGTGGACTTCGGCGTCCGCGAGGCCGGATCGTGCACGCTTTTGCCCATTGGCTCGGAAGGCGCGTGAACGTCTTTGATGGAGGTGCTCGCCATTCTGCAATCGGAGCAAAAGCTCTCTCGATTAGATCGTCATTTTTTCGGTGCAGGTTTAGCTCAAATGATCACGTGGATGGGGGCAGGCGTGGGCTGGCGGGGAGCAGAAAGAACGCCGCGCCCCCAAAAGTGACGCGGCACCAATTCTTTTAGCTACCGCACTGCGCCCAGGAGAGGTTTAATAGAACGCAATACGGTAACAGAAAGGATATCGGCTCCGTCAGCGGTCGGGTGTATACCGTCGCGCTGAAAATATCGCATATCTTTGGTCAGGATGTCGGCAAAAAGCAGGGGAATCAGTGTTGCCTGGTATTTAGTGGCCAGATCTGTGTAGATTCTTTCAAACGCGCGGATATAATCGGGTCCATAGTTGGGCGGTAGGGTCATCCCGGCCAACACCACCTGCGCGCCGGATTTCTGGAAGGCCGTGACCATGGTTTCCATGTTCGCGCGTGTCATCGCCAGCGGCATTCCGCGAAGACCGTCATTGCCACCGAGTTCGAGCAGCACAATCGTTGGCTTGAGCGATGTTGCCGTGTTGATACGCGAAACGCCACCCTGCGTGGTATCTCCACTGATGCCGAGGTTGACGACGCGCCAGGCGTAGCCATCCTTGTCGAGCCGCCGTTGCAGCACGTCGGGGAAGCTTTGGCCCGCCTGCAGACCGTAGCCCGCGCTGATGCTATCTCCGAACACAGCGAGCACTTTTCTCGTATCTGTTTTCGGAAGCGTCTGCATCACCGGACGAGCCTGTCCCCACAGGCTTCCGGCCAAGAGGGCGAATGTTAGCGAGCACCGCACAATCAAATACTTCATCTGCACCCATCATAATGGAGGAAGTGGCCATCCTCGAAGCAACCGGCATTACCAAAACCATTGACACCGGGACACATCGCGTGGAGATCTTGCGCGGAGTGGACATTGCCGTGCCCGCCGGGCAGTTTGTCGCCATCATGGGCGCGTCGGGCAGTGGCAAGAGCACGTTGCTGGGGCTACTGGCCGGATTGGACACCCCGACCTCGGGAAGCATTGTCATCGATGGCGCCGACATTACGGGTCTGGATGAGGATGAACTGGCGCTTGTGCGCGGGCGAAAGATCGGTTTTGTTTTTCAATCGTACCAACTGATTCCGACGCTCTCTGCGGAAGAAAACGTCTTACTGCCGCACGAACTCGCTGGTGGCGATCCGCACCAGGGTTTGGCGCGCGCACGCGAGTTGCTGACCAGCGTTGGCTTGGCGGATCGTATGGACCACTATCCCGTGCAGCTTTCGGGCGGTGAACAGCAGCGTGTGGCGCTCGCGCGTGCGTTTATGACAAAGCCTCCGATGTTGATGGCCGACGAACCGACGGGGAATCTGGATAGCATCAACGGCGCGCATGTCTTGGAATTACTGATTGCATTGAACCGGCGCGAGGGGACAACGCTGGTTTTGGTGACGCACGATCGGGGACTCGCCTCACGTGCCGATCGGATCATCACCCTGAGTGACGGCCGCGTCACCGCGGACGAGTTGCGGAACACCGAAGTGCCCGCGCAAGCATGAGCCTCCCTCTCAAAACCGCCGGCCGTATCGCATGGCGCGAAACGCGCGCGTCGACGGCCAAGTTTCTATTTGTCGTGTTTGCCGTAGCGGCGGGCGTGGGAGCACTGTCGGGTGTGCGCGGTTTCAGTCAAAGTTTTCGCGCGACGCTGAGGGAAGAGTCGCGTACAATCATGGCCGCGGACTTGACGGCCCGCCAATTCATGCCGCCAAGCGACGAACAGGTCTCGCGCCTGGATCAGTTAGCTGCGCAGGGCGTGGATCACACGCTGATTACGGAAACCATTTCGATGGCGTCGTCAGCGATGGTTCCCATAGATAGTGAACTGGCGACTCCGGCGCTGCTTTCGATCAAGGCAGTCGATCCCGGGAAATATCCGTATTACGGCGAGGTGAAACTGGATCCCCCGGTTTCTCTGAAGGATGCCCTGAAGCCCGACACCATCGTTGTTGCACAAGATGTGCTGCTGAGGATCAACGTAAAGGTAGGCGATACGCTTCGGCTGGGCACGCAGCAGGTGCGCATTGCCGCCGTGGTCTTGTCCGAACCCGATCGAATGTCCGGCAGCATGAACGTTGGCTTGCGCGCGATGATGTCGCGCGAAGGGTTTGAACGCACGGGACTTATGCAGCTGGGCAGCCGCGCGGCGTACCGGTATCTGTTCAAGATGGATGCAAAATCGCCGGACGTGGAGTCTGTACGTTCCACGCTCAAGACTGTTCTGCCTGCGGCGCTCGTTGCTGATTTTAGGGAATCGAATCCGATCATTACACGAGGGCTGGACACATCGACAACGTTCCTCAGCCTGGTCAGTCTGATTGCAATGATCGTAGGCGCGCTGGGTGTGGCGATGGCGATGCACGCGCACTTGCAGCAAAAGATGGACAACATCGCCGTCATGAAGTCGCTGGGCGCTACGTCGCGGGATGTGATAGGGATCTACACGGTGCAGACGCTGCTTCTGGGCCTGGCGGGCGGGGTGTTGGGTGTGGCCGTGGGCCGCGTCGTGCAAAGTGCGTTCCCATTTTTGATCAGTAGATATTTCCAGTTGAATGTGCAGATGGGTTGGAATGCAGACGCGGCGTTTCAGGGGGTTGTGGTTGGCGTGTTGACCACGCTGCTGTTCACGGTGCCGCCGCTGCTGTCGATTCGCAAGGTGCGTCCAGCGCTGATCCTGAGGCGAGACATGCCGGAGGCGAAACTCCCGTGGCAGAAGCGTTTGCGCGATGCGGGACCCGTCATCGTTTCGGGCATATTGATTCTCGCGGGCATTGGTGCGGTGGCGGGATGGTTGGCAGAATCGCCCAAGGTTGGCGGCTATTTTGCGGGAGGACTGACGGCGAGTTTGATCCTGCTGGCAATCATAGGCAACCTGCTTCTGCGTGGCATTCGAGGCTTCCTGAAGAATTCGCCGATGCGGATTCCGATGCTCGCGCGCCAGGGTCTGGCGAATCTGCACCGGCAGGGCAATCAGGCGCAGGTGATTTTGGTTGCCATGGGAATTGGCGTGATGTTTACGCTGACGGTGTATCTGGTGCAGCACCAACTGGTTGGAGAGATCATCGAAACCGCGCCGCCGGGGATGCCGAATGTATTCATGATTGGCATCACACCGGATCAGGTGGAACCGTTGCGTGCTTTGCTCAAGCAGCAAAAGGGAATTGAGGCGCCACCGGAATTTGCTCCCAGCGTTTCGGTGCGCATCGCGGCGGTGAACGGAGTACTCCTCGAGAATCGCGAAATGCCGGGCACGGGCCGTCGTTTTCGCGGAAGCCGGTCCGTGATGTTCGCCAACTACAAACCGGATTCACTGGGCATCACGCAAGGACAATGGTGGAAGGCGGAAGAAACCAAGCCGGTGCTCTCCATTGACGAAGAAGCCGCGCGGAATTTGGTGGCCAGGATCGGCGACACCATCGATATTGAAGCCGCGGGACGCACGGTGACCGCGCGGGTCGTGGCGACGCACAGGGTGCAGCAGATGCGCGTGGGCGCGGCGAATGAGTTTGTGTTCAACACGTCTGCGCTGGAGGGATTCCCCGCGACGTTCTATGGCGGCGTGCGCGTGAGGCCGGAAAATGTCGGCTCGCTAGAGCGGGTCACCTACGCGGCGTTTCCGACGGTGACGGTGATCAACGTTGTGGAAGCGCTAGGCATCATGCAGCAGGTGGTGGATCAAGTGGCGCTGGTAATCCGCTTCCTTTCCGGATTCGCTATCCTCGCGGGCGCCGTCATTCTTGCTGCGAGCGTTGCCGGTACGCGCTTCCGGCGCGTGAGGGAAGTGGTGATTCTCAAAACACTCGGGGCGACGAGGGCTGCCGCCGGAAGAATTTTCTCGGTGGAATTTTTGACGCTCGGCTTAGTGGCGGGCGTTATGGGCGCATTGTTGGCGACTGTATTTTCGCGCCTTCTTCTGTTGCGATTGCTCGACGCGAAGTTTTCCTTCGATCCGCTCGCGACGGGAATTGCCGTGATCGCGACTGCCGCGCTGGCGCAGGCCTCGGGATGGCTGGCTGGATTTAAAATCCTGAGGCAGAAGCCGCTGGAAGTCTTGCGGGATGAGTAATCAGCGTGGTGGCCACGGTCAGATGAGATCCGGGTATAGAATCGAACCAGAGGCGTCATGACCATTACTCTCAATCCCGAGCAAGAAGAGGTTGTTCGCGAACTGATGTCTTCCGGGGCATTTGCAAGTGTTGAGGACGCAGTTGATTCCGCGCTCGACATGTTGAAGGGACAAAACGACTGGTTGTTGGCGAATCGAGAGGCAATAGAGGAAAAGATTCGCCAAGGCATCGAGCAGTTAGATCGAGGCGAAGGTATTGCTGAGGAAGATCTCGACGCCTATTTGGCGAAACTGAAGACTGGGATCGATTGAGTCGTTATACTCTTGCGCCCGCCGCGGCGAAAGATCTAGCCGAGATTTGGCTTTATATCCGAAATCAGGCCACGGAAGAAATGGCCAATCGCGTGGAAGCTACGATTCGCGCCAAGCTGGGTATGCTTGCCCGTATGCCCGGCCTTGGACATCGGCGTTCGGATATCACCTTTCGGAATGTCCGCTTTTTTCGAGTCTATTTCTATCTGATCGTTTATCTCGATGGCAGGAAGCCGTTGCAAGTGGTCGCGATTCTCCACGGCGCCCGGGACTTGCGGCCGATCTTGTCAAACAGAACCTAAAAATCAATCCCCTCTAAAATCTCGCTCGGCTTCTTGTCGAATGCCTTCGAAATCGCGAGCAAGCTTTCGATGCTCGGGAGGTTCGTTCCGCGCTCGATGGCGCTGATTTGGGAGACGCTGAGTTTGGTTTGCGTCGCGAGATCTTTGAGAGACCAATCGCGTTCCACGCGCAGCATTTTGATGGAGTGGCCCAGGCGTTCGCGCAGACGGTCTTGGGGACTCTTGCCTAAACCGTAGGCGTCGGCAGCGTTCTTTAAAACTTGACGAAGTTGCGCTAGTGAGAAGGGCTTGGCGATATAGTCGAACGCCTTCTGCTTAAACGTCGTGCGCATGTCTTCGAGCGACGGGTAGCCGGTGATGATGATGGCACAAAGCGACGGCCATTGCGAGATCAATTGCTCGAGAACCTTGTCGCCGCTCGCTTCCCCCATTTTCATGTCGAGCAGCACGATGTCCGGCACGCTCTCTTCGCACGCATCGAACAACTCGCGCGGCGTGGCGAAGGTGCGCACCGTGTAAATACTCTCGTCTTTGAGGAAATCTTCGAGATACGTTCGAAAGTCAGGATCGTCGTCCAGGACGGCGATCGACGCGATGATCGGGGGAGTGGTATCAGACATTCGTCAAATCAAGCTCCGCTGCACTGAGAGAATGCAAACCTATCATGACATGCGCAGGGTGGCGGCCCGCAGTGTCACGCTCTTGCTGAGACAGCGCCGGCGCAGGGCCGTGGTTTGGCCTTCCCTATATCGTACGGCCCTTCCATTCCAGGGGGCGGCCGGTAAGCGCGCAGAGGAATGCGTTGAACAACGACGGCAGTGTTCCATAAATCCCCAGTGGAGCGAACACCGCGCGCGCGTAACCCTGATACCAGCCGCCAAGCAGAAACATCGGCCAAAGTGTGAAGACCGCGGAAGCCACAACCAGTTGATCCAGAAGGAGCCATACCAGTGCCGGGAGCCAGAGGGCGAAAAGCAGTGCGGCGAACAGCAGCAGTGCGCCCATGGCCTGCCGCGCCGTTGTGAAGCGGTAGGCGTTCCGTTTGATCATCGACGGCGAAATCCGGACGCGGCCTAAGTAGTGCGCCCTCGCAATAGAGAACTTCATCCGGTGCCGCTGCGCGAGGCCCGCTAACTTCATGCCCTCGAACAGATCCCGGATCACTGTGCCGTGGCCACCCACAAATTCGTAGGGCTCGCGCCGCACCAGGATGCACTGGCCGTTGAAACCGGCCAAATCACTTCTCGACGGATTCATGGCGAAGAAGTAAAGTGCCTCGGCGAAGGGCGACAGCACGCGCTCCCCCAATGTTTCGTGCACGGGGCGCAGGTAGATGGAAAGGAAATCGAGTTTGTTGGCGTCGGCGTGCGCGACCGCGGCATCCAGAAAGCCTTGTTCGTACCAGGTATCGGCGTCGGCGAAAAGAATCCATTTCGACGTCAACACCCTCGCGCCTTCCGCGCAGGCATTCGACTTTCCAATTTGACCTTTGCCGAGTTTCGGCGCGGGGAGGACGCCTGCGCCTGCCTCGCGGGCCAGTTCGGCGGTACGATCCGTGGAGGCATCGTCCACAACGATGACGGTATCGTGAGGCAAACTCTTGACGGCGCGCACGATGTTTTCCTCTTCATTGCGCGCTGGAATAATCACCATGCAATCGGGCGATTGTTGCGGTCTTGGCTGGATTTCAATTTCGGGCAGGGAAAGATAGTTTATCCGCGACTTGACGATGATCGCGGCGTAGAAGAAGGCAAGCGCTCCGGCGATCCACAAGCTTACAGGTAAACCCGCTAGGGTCAGCACTTTAGCAGATCATAACACAGCGAGGGCCATGGGCTGGAGGCGGCAATGTCCTCATAAGCAATTTTTATGACAATCGCTTGTTGCATTTGCAGAGCTTGTGCTGTATTCTTCTATATAAGAGACAAGATGTCGATCACGGAACCCAACCAGGCTCTCCAATGCCGCATCGCGGTCTCTACCGCTATTATTCTTGTGGTTGTTCAGGTAGTAGTAATTATTGGGGTCGGAGTAACCGGCCTCGCCTGAACGGCCCGATTCTTTAAACAGAAGGATCTAGGCCACTGGGCGAGGGGAACAAACCCTCGACAGTGGCTTTTGCTTTGTTGGGCAGTTCGCGGAAGCGAGTGGGGAAGTAACCGAGTCAACGTAGTTCACAACGAGGAGCAGCAAAAGCTATGTCGGGAAGCTTGATGAGCGGCGCGCAGGTGGTGCTCGAATGCCTGCAGCGCGAAAAAGTCGAAATCATCTTCGGATATCCGGGCGGAGTCACATTGCCGTTTTACGACGCACTGTATGACGGTCCGATCAAGCACATTCTGGTACGGCACGAACAGAACGCCGCCTTCGCCGCGCAGGGATATTCGCGCGCGACGGGCAAGGTGGGCGTCTGCTGCGCGACATCGGGACCCGGAGCCACCAATTTGGTGACGGGACTCGTGGACGCAATGATGGATTCGATTCCGGTGGTTGCGATCACCGGACAGGTGACCAGCAAGCTGATCGGCAGCGATGCGTTCCAGGAAGCCGACACGTTCGGCATCACGCGCTCGGGCACGAAGCACAACTTCCTGGTGAAGTCGATCACGGAACTGCCGCGCATCATTCACGAAGCGTTCCATATCGCCTCGACGGGCCGCCCTGGTCCGGTGCTGGTGGATATCACGAAGGATGCGTTCCAAGCGCAGGGTCACTACACTCCGGTGTCGTCGATCCACCTGCCGGGCTATCGCTTGCACACCGACGGCCACGCCGGACAGATTCGCCGCGCGGCGCAGTTGATTTGGGAATCCAAGCGCCCGATGGTGTACGCGGGCGGCGGCATCATTCACTCGGGCGCGCACCAGGAATTACAGCAACTGGTGGAATACGTCAATACGCCTGCGGTCTGCACGCTGATGGGCTTGGGCGCATTGCCGGGAAACCATCCGAACTTCATCAGCATGCCCGGCATGCACGGCAGCTATGCGGCGAACATGGGTATCACCGAAACCGATCTGTTGATCGCGCTCGGCACCCGCTTCGATGATCGAGTCACTGGCCGCCTTGCGGCTTTTGCTCCGCACGCCAAAGTGATTCACGTGGATATCGATCCCGCCGAAGTGGGCAAGATCCGCACGCCGGATGTGCCGATTGTGGGCGACGTGAAGCGCGTACTGCTGAAGCTGATTGAAGAACTGGAAGCCTCGGCCGGCGATATGAAGGAAAAGAACGCCGACGCCCGCAAGGAATGGTGGGCGGTGGTCAACGAATGGAAGGCGAAGCACCCGCTGGCGCCCAAGTTCGCCGAAGACGTGATCATGCCGCAGCACCTGATGGCCGAGATCAACCGTCTTTCGGGCGGCGAAGCGATCGTGACCAGCGATGTGGGCCAGCACCAGATGTGGGCCGCACAGTTGATCAAGTTCCATCATCCTCGCCTGTGGCTGAACTCGGGTGGATTGGGCTCGATGGGCTTTGGTTTGCCGTCGGCGATCGGCGCGCAGTTCGCGCGTCCCGATAAGCTTGTGTTCGCGATTTGCGGTGACGGCGGATTCCAGATGTCGATTCCGGAATTGGCCACGGTGGCGAACCACTCGCTGCCCGTGAAGATCATCATCATGAACAACGGCTATTTGGGCATGATCCGCCAGTGGCAGGAGTTGTTCTATAACAACCGCCTGAGTTCGGCGAAGCTCGATACGTTCCCGAATCCGGAAAAGCTCGCGGGTGCGTACGGTTTCAAGGGCAGCACGGTGGATCATCCGAAGGACCTGCCGGCGGCGCTGGAAGCTGCAGTTCGCGAGCCGGGTCCGTACCTGCTGAACGTGAAGGTGAAGTCGTTTGAGAACGTCTTCCCGATGGTTCCCGCGGGTGGCGCGATTAACGAAATGGTTCTGGATCCGCCGCAACCGGTGGAAGTGAGCTAGGCCTGCTAGGTCGATAGTTTCGCACTGAATCCTCCGCCTGACGGCAGGGGTCCGATTTGGTGAAGGTGGATATTCAAATATGCTGCAGTTGATTTCGCTGTTGATGGAAAACAAGCCGGGTGCGCTGATGCGCGTGACCGGGTTGCTGAGCGCGCGTGGATACAATATTGAAAGCCTCACGGTTGCCCGCACTCTGGATCCGGAGCTTTCCCGGATGAGCATTGTGGTGGATGTGGAACCCAGCCAGCGTTCGCAGGTGATCAAGCAGATGAACAAGCTGATCAATGTGCTGCAGGCGACGGACCTCACCGAAGGCGCGGCGGTTCGGCGCGAAATGGTGCTGTTGCGCGTTCGCGTAACGCAGCAGAACCGGACGGCGATTTTGAAGGAAGCAGAGATTTTTGGCGCTCGCGCCGTGGATTCCTCGGTGGAGGGATTTGCGCTTGAAGCGACCGGAGATCCGGAGAAGTTGGACGAGTTTATAGATGTGATGCGGACGTACGGCGAGATTGAAGTGACCCGCTCCGGGCTGGTCGCGGTTTCGCTGGAAGCCAAGAAGTTAAAGCTGGCACCGCCAGTGAGCAAAGAATCGGAAGTTGAATCTACACAACACGGAGTTTTGAAGAATGGTTAAGACGTATTACGAACAGGACGGCAATATTGCCCTACTTAAGGGCAAGACCGTCGGAATTTTTGGTTACGGCAGCCAGGGCCACGCCCATGCGCTGAACCTGCGTGACTCGGGTGTCAACGTTGTCATCGGCCTGCCGGAAACCAGCAAAAGCCGGGCGAAGGCGGAAGCCGCTGGTCTGCGCGTGCTGACGAACGCCGAAGCCGCCAAGGCTGCCGACGTGATGATGGTGCTGGTGCCGGACCACATCCAGGCCGACCTGTACGAAAACGACCTGAAGCCGCACCTGACCGCGGGCAAGACGCTGATGTTTGCGCACGGCTTCGCGGTGCACTTTGGCTTCATCACTCCCCCGGCGAACATCGATGTCAGCATGATCGCGCCGAAGGCTCCGGGCCATCGCGTCCGCGAAATGTTCACCGACGGCATGGGCGTGCCCGCGCTGGTGGCCGTGCATCAAGACGTCTCCGGCAAGGCGAAGGAACAGGCGCTCGCTTATGGCATGGGCCTTGGCAGCCTGAAGGCCGGCATCATCGAGACCAGCTTCAAGGAAGAAGCGGAAACCGATCTGTTCGGTGAGCAGGCCGTTCTTTGCGGCGGTCTGTGCGAACTGATTCGCGCCGGCTTCGACACGCTGGTGAACGCTGGCTACGCTCCGGAAATGGCGTACTTCGAATGCTTGCACGAAGTGAAGCTGATCGTCGACCTCATCTACGAAGGCGGCCTCAGCTACATGCGCTATTCGATCTCTGATACGGCGGAATACGGCGACTACACCCGCGGTCCTCGCCTGATCAACCAGCAGACGCGCGATGAGATGAAGAAGATCCTCTCCGAGATCCAGAGCGGCCAGTTCGCGCGCGACTGGATGGAAGAAAATCGCACCGGACGGCACAAGTTCCTGGCGATGCGCGAAGCGCAGCAGAACCAGCTCATCGAAACGGTTGGCGCTGACCTCCGCAAGATGATGCCGTTCCTGAAGAAGAAGAAAGAGGCGGGAGTCGCGTAAGCACTTACGCGGCGCTTAAGTTTTATGCGCGTTTTCACGTTCGACACAACGCTGCGCGACGGTACCCAAGGGGAGGCCGTCAGTCTTTCGTCCGAAGACAAACTGCTGGTTGCTCACAAGCTGGATGAGCTTGGGATTGACTATATTGAGGGCGGTTGGCCGGGATCGAATCCCAAGGACAAGGACTTCTTTGAGCGCGCGAAGTCGATTCAGTTTAAGCACGCGCGTCTGACCGCGTTCGGCGCCACTCGCATGGCGAAGAACAAGGTGGAAGACGACGCGAGCGTGAACGCGCTGATCGCCGCGGAGACTCCTGTTGTCTGTATCTTCGGTAAGACCTGGGACCTGCACGTACACCGGGCCTTGGGAATCACCGAAGAGGAAAACCTGCAAATCATTTCCGACACCGTGCGCTACCTCAAGGCGCACGGTAAGGAAGTGGTGTACGACGCGGAACATTTTTTCGATGGTTATAAAGCGAATCGCGAGTTCGCGTTGCGTACCATCGAAGCCGCGAAGAAAGCCGGCGCCGATACGCTGACGCTGTGCGATACCAACGGCGGAACCATGACGCATGAGCTTTCGAAGATCTGCGCCGATATCCGCAAGCATTTTGACGGCGTGCTGGGCATCCACACGCATAACGATTGCGAATTGGCCGTGGCGAATACGCTGGCCGCGGTGGAAGAAGGCTTCACGCACGTGCAGGGCTGCCAGAACGGCTACGGCGAACGCTGCGGCAATGCGAACCTCACCACTGTCATCGCGAATCTGGAATTGAAGATGGGCCACACCACCATTGGCAAGGAGCGCCTGGCGCACCTGACCTCGGTGTCCCGCTTCGTCGCGGAGCTGGCCAACATGCCGATGCGCAGTGAACAGGCCTATGTGGGCCAAAGCGCGTTCGCGCACAAGGGCGGCGTCCACGTGAACGCCGTGCTGAAGGATTCGAAGACCTACGAACACGTCTCGCCGAAACTGGTGGGTAACCGCCAGCGCGTGCTGTTGAGCGATCTTTCCGGGAAGGGAAGCATCCTCTACAAGCTGAAGCAGCATGGCCTTGAAGATCGCCTGGACGACAGCGCCCGCCGCGAGTTGCTGGATCGAATCAAACAGTTGGAGTTCCAGGGCTACGAACTGGAAGCCGCGGAAGGAACATTCGAGCTACTGGTGCGTGAGGCTCTGCGCCCTGGTGCGCAGATGTTCGAAGTGGTCAATTACGAAGTGATCACGCGCGCGTCGAACTCAACGGCGAACGTGACGCTGAAGGCGCAGGAGAATGTGCTGACGGCATCGGCCACTGGTAACGGCCCGGTGAATGCGCTGGATCTCGCCTTGCGCCAGTGTTTGAGCACGCTGTACCCCGCCATCGCCGGCGTCCGGCTGACGGATTACAAAGTCCGCGTCATCGATTTCAAGAAAGGCACCGCCGCACGTGTCCGCGTGATGATCGAATGGTCGGATCACAAACGCAGTTGGGCGACGGTGGGTGTTTCGGAAAACGTCATCGAAGCAAGCTGGTTCGCTCTGGTGGACGCCATGCGCCTGGAACTCATGCGCCTGGAAGAAAAAGACCCGAGCATCCAGGAAGCGGTTGAAGATTACTGCTGGGGCGTGTAGCGGAATCGGCGGTAATGTTACGCCGCTGTTTTCGTAATGCGCGCCCTTACCCGGTAACCCAATGCTCCGAGCAGCCGAATCAATAGGTCGCTAGAAACGTGCTCCAGATTGCCGTTGAGAATTGCCGTCACTCGTGTGCGAGATGTTTGGGCTTTGGCGGCCAACGCCGCGTGCGTTATTCCCTCGCGCTTGATTGCCACCTTTAATCGAGCCAACAGTTCGTGCTGAAACTGCCATTCTTGGGCTTCGGCTCTGGATAGCCCAAGCGTCTCCGCGAGCGACTCCGGCGTATTGGCTACTACGAGTTTCACTTTACGCATTCATCGCCTCTTTCCACCGCTTTTTTGCAAGGGCAAGTTCCTGTTGTGGAGTCTGTTGCGTCTTCTTGTGAAACGCATGGAACACGAGCACACCCGCCTCGAAAGCGGTGAAATACAAGGCTCGATAAATACCATCCGCGCCGCGCACGCGAAGTTCCGCGACGCCGGGTCCGACCGACGGCATGGGCCGCGACTGTGGCATGGATAGCCGCTCGCCGAGTTGCAGTTCATAGAGGTATCATCCAAGTTTGTCCCGAACCTCTCGGGGAAACCCGTGAATGGCATCGAGGGCCGCCGGGTGAAAGGTCACCGGCCTCATGCTTCGAATGTCTCATATATGAGACTAAATGTGATGGCAGAAAGTGGCGGCACCGGTCTTCTGCAGGTATTCAATTACAATGTCTCGCTCGTAGCTCTCTGGAACGCCGGAATTGAGGCGCTTTCGGGTCCGTACCAGCGGGCATCATGCTCCAGTACTTAAGCTGAAGTCCCGCCTGCGAACTAAGGTTTTCCCCTCGTAGTAATTCCGTGGGGCCGTCCGTACTATGGAATCGATGTCATGGTCGGCTGAGACCCGCTGTTTGTATTGCGATGGGAAGCTCCCGTTGTTTCGCAAACTCACGAGCGGACAGTTCTGTTCGGCTGCCCACGCCAAAGCCTACTGGAAAGAGCAGGAACGGCTTGCGGTGGAGCGCCTTCACCAAACGCATGATTCCTTGATGGCGTACCGGCCTGCGGGCGCGATCGAGGCTATTCTGGGGCCGGGCGCGGCGGATAACCTTTACTACAAAGACGGCGAGCCGGATTCTCAGGAATTTGGGGGGGACACTGAAGTTGCGTTGCCGGAATGTGTGGAACCTGCCTCTCCGGCGCTGCCATTTTACGCGGAAGAAGTCGCGCGCCGCGCGTCCAATGTGGATGCTGTTGCCACGCCGGGCTTCTTTCCGTTCGCACCTCCCAACGCTGCGGTGTGGCAACTGAATATCTCCCTTCCGCAGTTAGCCGATGCAACGTGGACGCCATCCGCACCGGTGCTGCCGGCCTCCGACGTACCAGCACTGCAAACGTCCGTGGCGATGGCGAACTCGCTGCCGTCGGAGTACCTGCGCTTATCCCCGGAAGATGTTCCAACCACGTCGCGCCTTGCCGATGCCGTGGAATCGGTGCTGCCGAAAGCAGGCAAACTCCATACACGAATTGTTTTCATCGCGGAACCGGTGACGCCGGAGTTGACGATGCCGATACCGGCTGAAGTCGCCGCGGACGTTGTTGTCGAGCACGTTGTTGAGACGGAAGAGGCTGTACCTCCAATGGCTCCGCTGCTCGCGGGCACCCGAACCCAACTGCGGATTGGCGAACCCGTTCGGCCACGCGCCGTGGGCCTGGTCCCCGCGACCATGCAGCCGCTGTGTGCGCAATTCGATCTGGCGGTAATGGCGGAGTCGCGTTCGCATCGGATCACGATCGAAAAAGAGGCTTTGTGGTCGGCGGCACTGCTCAGCGGAGCGAGGATGGCGCCTCTGCCTCTGCGCGCGGCTCCCATGAGTGCCTCGGTTCGCTCGAATGTGCAGCCTGCCGAGATGAAGGGGAAAGCGGATTTCGCCTCTGTACGATTGGGATCCATTGCCGCGGAACTTCGTGGACCGGCGATGGCTTGGCTGGTCGCGCATCCCGTGGACACGAAATCGTCCGCGCGTTCGCCGCAGGGCTCGGGTTTCCTTCGCGTGCAACCTCAGCCCGCAAGCCTTCGCAACGGGCACGCCGCGCCTGCCTATTCTCTGCAGGCCGATACATGTCCGTTAAGTTGGAAGCTGGCCTCGGGGATTCGATATCCCGTCCCGGCTCGCAGTCAGAAGATCGCGGTCATGGAAGGGCAGGGCATTCAGCCTTTGACCGCCGACACGCTGCCGCTGGAAATGCCGTGCGATACGACGGCGCCGGTTTCCGAGCCGAGTGCTGCGTGGTTGATGGCGCTGCCGTTCGATTTGGCGGATCCCCGGCCCGCGCCAGACTTTATCACTGATCAACGCAGCGTGGCTCGCACGGACGTCGCCGGTCCACAACCGAATGCTCCGGCCAGCCGGTTGACGGCGATTCAGGGGACGCTTGAACCGCAATCCCGCTTTTCGTTTCTGGCCGCGGCCGCGCGCAACGCCGCGGGTGCTTTGGAACCGCAGTTTGCCTGGACTCACGCCGTCGATTTTTGGCGGAACGCGCCTCGGGATTTGAAGCTTCTGGTTTTCGCAATTCCAACGTTGTTGGCCTTGGCACTGCATCCGTCGCTGCCAAAGTTCCGTGTCACGCCGCCTGCCGCGGCAGCCTCGCCGGCACCTTCGGGATTGGACTCGGCGATGCGTGTGCAGTTCCAAAACGTCCGTCAGTCGGTGGCGAGCCGAGCGGGCGTCAACTTGACCGAAGATTTCCGGGCAGGGCTTGATGACTGGCAGAGCCGCGGGGATTTGTCGACGGCCTGGTCCTTTGATTCCAACGGTTTCGTGCGGCCGGGAATGTTAGCTCTGTATCAGCCGTCGATGAAGTTGCAGGACTATGAAATGAACTTCCTCGGGCTGGTTGACAAAAAGGCGCTTAGTTTCGTTGTCCGGGCCCAGGATTACGACAACTATTACGTCGTTAAGCTTGTAATTCTAAAGCCTGGTCCGTTGCCAACGGTGGGAATCACCCGGTACGCGGTCATTGACGGTAAGCCGCAGGACCGCAAAGACGTGGTGGCGCCGATCAACGCTCGCCCCGACATGCTTTACCGGGTGAGCCTAAATGTTCACGACGACACTTTCCTACTGCAGATGCAGGGCAAAATTGTCGATAGCTGGACTGAAGCACGGCTGACGCACGGTGGCATTGGGTTCTTTAGTGCCGCTGGCGAGGAGAGCCGGCTGCGGTGGGTTGAGGTAACGCACCAATATGACATGCTGGGCCGCTTGTGCGCGTACCTGGCGCCGTACAACATGCCAACGAGGAATGGGAGCTGGTAAACATGAGTGCTGCACAGAAGACCAACGGTAAGGGGACTGCCGCGCGTACAGGAAACGTACAAGGAGTATCGCCCGCGCTTGGGCGAGCGGTGTCGCTCCATTTGGAAGGCAAGCACAAAGACGCCCTTCGCGAGTTGAACACAGCCATTGAAAATGGCGATGAGAATGCCGAAATCTACGCAGCCAAGGGCCACATTCAGTTTGAACTGGAACAGTTTGAAGACGCCGTCAAGAGCTACGACAAGCTACTGACGCTGGCGCCGCGCCACACCACCGCGAACTTCAATCGCGGTATCTGCTTTGAAAAGCTCGGCCGCTGGAATGAAGCAACGGACGCATTCCAGAAGGCGATTGAATCGGACCCCAATCGTGTGGAAGCGCACCTTGGCCTCGGCATTTGTCTGCTGCATCAGGAGAAGCCCGAGCCTGCGATAGCGTGCTTCGACAAGGTGCTGGCGAAGTTTGCCGATCACGAAACAGCCCGCTTCGGAAAAGCGGTTGCGCTGCAGCTGCTGTGGAAGTTCGACGAAGCGACGGTCTTGTATCAGAACCTACTCGAAAAGAATCCGCAATCGGAGGAGTGCCTGGTGAATCTGGTCACTATTGGCATGGCCCGCAAGGATTATGACGGTGTCCGCAAATACTCCGAACAGTTACTGACGCTTCGCCCGCATTCGCAGGCCGCATTGGAAGGCCTGGCGACGTGCGCGTTCCAATCGAATGATTTCGAAGCCGCCTCCAAGTTGTGCGCGAAGCTGGTGGAATTCACCCCTGATCATTTCGAACGCTGGTTCAATCTGGGTGTTGCCGAGCAGAAGTGCAACAACTTGGATGCCGCAACCACCGCGTACTCGGAGGCTGTCCGCATTCGTCCGGATGCGAAGCAGGCTTTTGTCAACCTGGGTATCGTTCGTCAGGAGAAAGGCGATCTGAAGGGCGCACGCGAAGCTTACGAGCGTGCCCTGCAAATTGCTCCGGATCTCGCCGACGTCACCTACAATCTGGCTGCCGTCGCAGAGCAGCAGGGACAGACCGAGGAAGCGGAGAAGATGTACGTGAAGCTTCTTTCGCGCAATCCGGAGTCGGAAGACGCCTGGTTCCGTCTGGGCTACCTGCGCTTGCAGCGGGCTGACTACCGCGCGGCTTTGGAAGCTTTCCAAAACTGCGTGCGTAAGCGCCCGAATTGGCCGGAAGCTCAATTGAACCTCGGACTCTGCTACTGGAATACGTCGGACCGTGCGGCGGCTGCCAAGGCTTTTGAAGCCGTGGTGGCAGCGGAGCCAAGCTCCATCGACGCCCTGCGCGGGCTGGCGGCGCTTGCGGTGGAACGTGAGGACCTCGACAAGGCGTTGGACCTGCAGGCGAAGCTGATCGAAGCGGGCGAGCGGACTCCCGAGCTCTTCTACAACACGGGCCTGCTCCTGCAGAAGTCCGGGCAGGTGGAAGACGCCATCCGTCTCTATCAGGAAGCGCTCGCGGAGCGGCCCAACTTCCCAGAGGCGCTCCTCAACCTTGGCCACGCACTGAAAGCCCAGGGCAAGCCAGATGAAGCGCGCAACTGCTGGCGTCAGGCGCTGGAGCAGAAACCGGAACTGGCAACTGGCTATTTCGAACAGTAGCTCGAAAATCAATTAAAGAGAAACGAATCCCCATCGGTTCGCCGCTGGGGATTTTTCACGTGTCGAGGGGAAAAAGTGCGAAAAATATAACGGGGCACCAGATCGGTGCCCCGCGGCCTGAGAGTATTTCGGCGACAGAGAAACCCAGGCGGCTTCTCAAGCTGTCCTCCGAGGCAAGCCTCGCCGAACTGCACCACCCGACGAGAGAGCGGTGGCGCAACCTAACGGCCCCAGTGTATACACCTGGACACGCTCGCGTCAATACTTTTGTCAATTTTGGGAATAGTAGAGAAAAGGGGATAGTCTCGTCTTCTATCCCCTTTGGGAGTAAATCCGTTTGAGTTCTAGAACTTTGTCTGGAATGGTCCTCGGAGGTAGACCGTTCCCACTCGATTCACCACTCCGCATGGAAGTGCGGGTGACACCCAAACGTCGTACAGCTAAAGTAAACCATGACGCCCAAAACGCGACAAGCTATCTTTCGGATAATCACGTGTGCCGCGCGAGCTTAACTCTCGATGATAATAGGCAATGGGCCAAATTACCCGCTGAGGGAGTTGGGGATCGTCCCCGGCCGGAAGTGACTGGCCCGTTTGCATTTTCCTGAAGTACCATGGCGATCAACATCATCAATCCGGTCTCCCGAGCGGAGAAAACCTTCATCCTGGCGGGTTGCATCTTTGGTGTGTGCGCCTTATCCGCCGCGGAGCGATTTTTGGGAAACGGGATGCCTCTGGGCGGCTTTTTCCTGCTGCCCATTGTTGTCTGTGCATCCTTCATTTCGCGGTGGTCCATCCTTTCTTTTTCGCTGGGCGCTGCCGTGATACGAGAATTACTGGTCGCCGCTCCGTGGGGACCGGCGTCTCCTCAACGTCTAGCTGTAAGTTCCGTGGCATTTGTTGGCGTAGGTCTCTTTGCCGGTGAATTAGTGCGTAACCGACGCATGGCCGATGAACTCAGCAGGAAAACGGAAGACGAAACGCGGGTGCGCGTGCAGGCGGCCACCGAGATTCGAGCGTTAGTGGAAAGCAGCCCCATCGGCGTTCTCACCGTCGACGGTTTGGGCAATATTGAAATGTCCAACGACGCCGCCCGCAGGTTGCTCGGGTTCGATACAGGTACACCCGAAGGGGAACCGGTGGTCAAATACATTCCGTTGGTGGAGCGGTTTCTCAAATCGCGCCGCGCGGCTTCGGCTCGCGTGATGGTGGAGGCGAGCGGCACGCGGCGTGATGGCGAGGCATTTTTCAGTCAGGCGTGGGTATCGGCATATGAAAGCGCGGCTGGGCGTCGACTCACTGTGATTCTTTCCGACATTACGGAACAAATTCGGGACCGCGAGGAGAGTGGCCTGCGCCAATTGTTGAGCAATTCGCGTATTATCGCCGGAGCGGTTTCGCACGAGTTGCGAAATCTGGCGGCTACCGCAACCGTACTGCATTTGAATATGCGGAAGCACGGAGAGCTATCGGAGAATCCGGACTACAAGGCGCTGGGAACGGTGCTGGAGAGCATTTTAAAACTGTCCGCATCGGAATTGAGTGATGCCAGCGAGCAGAGTCTGGAGGGCTTGAATGTCGGTGATGTGCTCGCCGAGCTTCGAACGATCATCGGACCCTCGCTCGAAGAATCCGGCATCGCCGCAGAATGGGACGTCGATTCGAATTTGCCCAACGTCCGGGCGAACCACACTGGTTTACTGCAGGTGTTTTTAAACCTGACCAAGAATGCGCGCGCTGCGCTTCAGGCGACACCCTCGCCACGAATTCGTATCACTGCTTACGAGCTATCGGGCAACGTGGTGGTGCGCGTCAGCGACAACGGACCGGGTGTGTCCGCCGCGGAGCGCCTTTTTCAACCTTTTCAGCCGGGCGCATCTTCCACCGGCCTCGGCCTGTTCGTTTCCCGCGCCATGATTCGAACGTTTGGTGGAGAACTCCATTACACCCAACCCGCCGGCGCTTGCACTTTCATCATTGAGCTTCCTGTCATGCAAGGAACTGCATAGGCCGATGGCGGACCGTACGCGCATTCTGCTGATTGACGATCACTCCCTCTTTCGCGAAGCCATCGCGCGCCTACTGGGAGGCGAACCTGATTTTATCCTGGCGGGGGAGTGCTCTACGGTCGATGAAGGATTGGCGATCGTTGCACAGGAGCCCGTGGATATCGTGCTGCTCGACATCAATCTCGGGCTACAACAGGGCGGGGCTTTTCCGGCGCTGGCCCGAACCGCGGGCTACACGGGAAAGATTCTTGTTGTGACGGCCGGCGTGAGCAAGGTGGAGGCGAAGCGATTGCGTGATCGTGGTTGCTCCGGCATCGTACTCAAGCAGGAAAGGCCCCAGCTTCTGATCGAACGTATTCGCCAGGCGATGAGCCCGGAGGGGATTCCACCCGAAATCCCGAGCGGTGAGCATCCCATCCCGGAGACTTCCGAAACCGGCGCTCCTCGCTTCACCGCACGCGAACGGCAGGTGCTGCGTGGCGTTTTCGCCGGACAGAGTAACAAAGAGATTGCCTTTGCGCACGGTATCTCCGAGCCTCTGGTGAAAGCCGTCATCCAGCAATTGTTCGAAAAAACCGGAGTGCGCACGCGCGTTCAGCTGGTGCGTGTTGCTATTGAGAAATACTGGCAGGACCTGGAAGAAGAAGCGGAAGGCGCTTGATTCGGCTCAAGCGCCAGCAGGTTGGCCGGTTGTTAGGCCTGCAGTAGAGCGGTCAGCGTCCGGATGTCTTTGATTTCTTCAAATTTCCGGACGGTTTCGATGATTTTGGCCGCTTTTGCGGTGGGCCAGTTGGCGAAACGTGCTCCATCTTCGAACTTCGCTGCAACGTCGTCGAAGCTCATCGGATCGGCCGGGCTACCGAGGGCAAAGTCGGCTTTGCCGGAAATCGTACGGCCGTCCTTCAGGTGCAGGTCGAGGATCGTCGTCATCTTGTTGTAGCCAGCCGCTTCCGCCACTGGATGCACGTGGAAGTTGACCCGCTTGATCATGTCCTGCACTTCCTGGCGGCGAACCACTTCGTCCTTGAATTCGTTCAATCCGGCCCGTCCGTACAGCAGCAGGGAAGACATGCAGAACTCCATGCTAAACTTCGCTTGCAAAGAATCCATCGGCTTGTGGTGAATAAGCGCGGTGGGCATGTACTTGTTGGTGCCGACGTCCAGGCGATCGACCATTTCCGTTTTGATGTTGTTGTTGCGCAGCATGCGGCGCAGTTCCGTCATACCGGGGTGAGTCAGGCTTCCTGACGGAAAGGGCTTGATGGACACCCCGGGGTTCGCGAAGGTCCACGGCTTACCGGGCGTGATGGCGCCAGGGTCGAAACCGCCGCCGGCCGCCCGGAAGAAACCGCTGGGTGCCTCAAGAATGCGTTCGCTCACCGTCCAGCCGAGCATCACGAAATCCGCTGCCGCGATGCCGCCTTCCGCCGCGTGACCGGCGTGATAAGGCTTTGTCATGGTGCCGAAATTCTCGCGAAGGCCGGATGCCTGACTCGCGGCAAGACCCAGAGCGCGGGCGATTGCATGCGAATCCGCGCCGCGGAGTTTCATTGCCGCCGCAGCGGAGGCAAATGTGCCGACCGTGCCGGTCGAATGGAATCCTTCCTGATAATGGCGTGGATTGATGGCTTCCGAAATTTTGCATTCCACTTCTACGCCCAGCTGGTAGGCGTGCATTAGATCGTGTCCGGAGATTCCCTTCGATTCGGCGACGGCAAGCGCGGCGGAAAAGCACGGCGCGGTTGGGTGGGTCAGCAATCCATAGACGCGATCCGGCGCAACTGCAAGCTGGGTGTCATCGTAATCGTCCGCGTGAATGCCCACGCCGTTGGCGAACGCCGCAAAGCGAGGTGGCGCCTTTAGCTTCGATCCGATGACTGTTGCGCCGGTCGATCCGAATCCCTGGGCTTGCAGGTACTCCCGGCAGATCTTGCCGGACTCCGCGACTGAGCCGACAAGTGCCAGACCGAGTCCGTCGAGAATCGATTTGCGACCCAGTTCGATGACGTCCTTCGGAATATCTTCGTACTTCGTATTTGCGACGAACTCCGCGACGCGAAGAGTCAAGCCTTCTTGATTTGGAAAGACTGTTGTCGCGCCCGGTGCGAGCGTCGCGCTTTGGCTGCGCCCCAATGCGGCGGCCCCAACGCCCATTGCCGCAATCTGCCCCATCTGTCTACGTGTTAGCTTCATGGCTCCCCCACAGTTTCTTAATGTCCCCGAATCCAATCCATTCCGTCCGGCCCCAAGCCCGTCCTAATCCGCGCCGTCACTGCCAACTTCCTCAAGTCCACTACGGCGACAAAGTTGTCGGCGGTGGCCGCAACGTAGGCACGCGATCCATCGGGTGAAATAAATATACCAGCGATGCTGCTTGCGATTGGAACGCGCTTTGTAATTTTACGCGAAGCGGTGTCCACAAGGATGAGGTTTCCCGTGCCGAAATCCGACACCAGGACGAGCTTACCGTCGGGAGTAAATTTCAGCCGATTCGAGCGCTGCGCGCCGATTTCGATGGTTGCGGCGACTTTTCTTGCCGCAACGTCGATGATGGACACCGTGCCGTCCCCAGCATTTGCGGCCCAAATCTGCTTTTCGTCCGGGGACAGGTCGAAGCCCTCGGCACCGGGCCCTACAGTGATGTGCGTCGGATTCCATCGTGCGCCGGATTGCTCATAAATAGACACGCTCCCCGACCCTAAGTTCGAAGTGAAAATCTTTGCACCGTCCCTGCTGAGCAGGATCATATGGGTGCCGGATTGGCCGGTGGGCAGCGTCCAATCGACGCGATTGGCAACAGGATCGTAACGGCCGATGTTGCTGCTGCCCTCCGCGGTGAAGTAGACACGGCCATTCGAATAAGCCAATCCATGCGGGCGCGAGGACGGCGAGAGGTCCGCGCGGCGCAGTTCCTTCTGGGACTTCAGGTCGACGACGGACAAGGTGCGGCCGCCCTCATAATTTGAAATCACCGCGAGATTCGCCCCCGCCGCGACAATCTCATGCGGCCGCTCGCCCGCTTTGATCGTGGATAGCACTTTCTGCGCGCTTGGATCCACTACCGCGACACTTCCGTCTTTGTTTAGAACCAGGAGCGAATCCGCCTGGGCGAGTGCGAGGGAAACAAGGCCCAACAGCGCAACCCTTTGCAAGCGGGCCAATTGTTGCATGATTTCCAGTGTCACACGACATGGCCTGTTACACGACATGGCTTACGTTACAACGAACCGCCCGCCAGCACGCAGCCAGAAGCATTGCAATCGTGGTCACGCGCGTCGGTGAAGCCCATTTCAATCATCATGCGTAAGCGGTCCGGCTTGAAGTTCAACATGGTCAGCGGGTCGCCAAGGTCCCGCTTAGGATAGTAACGGTGAACCGTGACCGGCTTATACGGAACGCCTTCGTTCATCCGCTTGTGGATCACATTGGCCACGCGCACAAAGGCACGCTGTTCATCGGAGGTAGGCTCGTGTTTCGAGCTATGTTTCGAGGACAGGCGGTCCAATAGCTCGATTCCTTCATTAATCCACCGGGCGGTCGCGATATCCTCGGCGATTTTCGTCTCCAGCATGATGTGGTACACGCGATCAAAAGTATCAATGGTCGAGTTCACTTCGTCGATTGGTGTTGTGCGGACGTCCGGGCTCATGTAAATCACATGCAGTGTTTCGGCGCCTGCGTGGAATGCAGTGCTTAGGGGTGTATTGAGAACCACTCCCCCATCCACGTAGTGCTCGTTCTCGATTTTAACCGGAGGAAAGATCCCCGGAATCGCCGCGGAAGCCATAATGACCGAGGCGCCGTTCTGGCTGTCCATGTCTTTGTTGCCAAAGGTTTTCGTTATCCCCGTCTTCCAGTTCGTTGCGACGATAGCAAGCGCCACGGGTGATTTGACGATGGATTCCGGCTTCAATACGCGGTGCAGCATCTGCGAAAAAGGATCCACGGAGATAAACGCGCTGATTTCCAATAGATCCGAAGACCGCTGGGCGAGCGTTCCTTTTCCGGTTGCCAAGTGAAGCAGCCGCGATGACCAGTCCTGGGTCAGAGAGACGGCATCTGTGATCCCTTCCATGATCTCGCTGGGACTCGAAAGATCGAAAAAACGCAGTGGATTTGCCCGAAAGCGAAAAACACCATTACTGCCGCCGGCATCCTCAGCCACTTCTTTCATCCAAACGTGCTCGATCTGATCCGCGGCCTCGCGTCCGCCATCTTTCGCAAACATGGCCAACAAAGCAGCGTTAAATGCGCCCACGGAGGTGCCTGTGGCTACCTCTGCCGTCAAGGGCTTCTTCCCGGTTGCGGGCGACTCCCCGGCAGCCAGGGCTTTTAATACGCCAACCTCATAGGCGCCGTACGCACCTCCCCCAGAAAACACCACTGCTGATTTCACTTCTGAGCTTGTACCCATCTACTGGCCTCAATTTTGGAATTTAGTTCCCGTGGAATGATGAACGGTTCCCTGGACTTCAGAATGTCGTTCTTTCGTCCGGAAAGCAATCCGGCGAATGCCGGACCCAAGCGGTCTTCTGCGGGCGATGTTCCACTTCTTATACTCAAATTTGAGCCGCATTCTTCTCAGCACCTTTGGTTCATTCGGTGACCTCTACCCTTTCCTTGCCCTTGGCGCCGAACTTCGCAAACGCGGGCATGCGGTTCTACTCGCCACCAGTGAAAGCTACCGCTCGAAGATCGAAGCGGAGGGTCTGCAGTTTCACGCCGTGCGTCCCGACGTCTCGATGGAAGACCGCGAAATGCTCGCCTACGTGATGGATGCCAAGCGCGGCACCGAGCGCATCGTGCGTTATCTCGCATCCATCGTTCGCGATTCCTATCACGATGTATCCGCGCCCGCCGCTGAGGCCGATCTAATCGTCACGCATCCCATCACTTACGGAACTGTGTTGGCCGCGAGAAAGCTGCGGAAGCCGTGGGCGTCCACGGTTCTCGCCCCCATATCCTTTTTTTCGCCGCATGATCCGCCGATGGTCTCTCCCGCGCCTTGGCTGCACCGCGTCAGCATGTGGGGCACTGGTTTCGCAAAGTTGTGGATGGAACCTTCCAAGCGCCACACGCTGCGCTGGATTCGTCCGATTGTGCAGTTGGAGAAGGAGCTTAGCCTCTCCAGCAACGGCAATCCCCTTTTTGAAGGCCAGCATTCACCGTCGTTGGTGTTGGCTCTTTTCTCTCGCCACTTCGGTCCACCGCAAGTGGATTGGCCGTCCAGCACGGTGACTGCGGGCTTCCCCTTCTTTGAAGACCGCTGCGCGATGCCGGAGGAGTTAGAACGATTCTTGAATGCAGGTCCCGCTCCTGTCGTCTTCACGCTCGGTTCATCGGCGGTTGGTGCGGCCCGCAATTTCTACACGGATAGTCTGCGTGCAGTCGAGCGACTTGGGGTGCGCGCGGTCTTGCTGACGGGGTCTCATCCCCAAGGCTTGCCTGATCGACTGCCGGATTCGGTGATCGCCGTGCCTTACGCCCCCCATGCGCAGGTGTTTGCGCGCGCCTCCGCTATTGTTCACCAGGGCGGAGTGGGCACCACGGCGCAGGCGCTCCGCTCCGGGCACCCAATGCTGGTGGTGCCGTTTGCGCACGATCAGTACGATAACGGCGAACGTATTCACCGCCTTGGCGTAGGGGAGTGGCTGGCCGAGCCGAAGTACACATCGGATCGTGTGGAACCGCTGCTCGCTCGAATCCTTACGAACGTGTCTTACTCCCAGTCTGCCTTGGCGTTTGCGAAATCCATCCGTGACGAAAATGGTTGCGCTGCGGCGGCCGATGCGATGGACCGGTTGCTGAACAGTTGCCGCGCCTGATCCGCTTGTTCATTTAGCGGAATCCCTTGTCTGCTGTATCAGAACGCACCTGATACAATGGCAGACGCATTCCGAAGAACACCGCCATGATCAAACATATCGAATCCCAGAAGCTAACCAGCATCGCGACTCCGGAAGGTTCAGTGCGGCGCATTATTGATCCTTCCGAGGACAAGACTCGCCTGGAAGTTTCGCGTTTTGAAGTAGAACCAGGGAAGAGTTTCCATGCCAACGCTAGCGCAGACCGCACTCAGGTGGTCTACATTCTGGACGGCAAGGACGCCCGGGTCACCTACAACGGCACCACCCACGATGCGCAGCGGCGCTGTGGCGTCTATTTGGAGCCGGGTGAAGAGGCCACGCTGAAGGCAGCCGGATCGGCCCTCTCCCTGCTGTTTGTCAGTGTGCCGAAACACACAGGCAAAGCCGTGACAGGAACGCCCGCCGGTTACTATTTCGAAGAAGCGAAGCTGCGGGCCCTCATTGATGAGAGCCGCCTCCGCACGCGAACGTTCTGGGTGAACAAGGAAACTGGTCTTTCCGGTTCCTGGGATCTCCAAATTGGCCGAATGATTTATGGTCCGAAGGGATGTTCTCCCCGCCACGTGCATATGGCATCAAAGACATCTTCGATCACGCCGGAGCACTTCTATTTCATCGAAACTGGCATCGGCGAAGTCAGGCACGATAGCGGCAGCATTCCCGTTGGCCCGGGCAGCATGGTCCTGATCCCCGCAGGTGATTGGCACAGCCTGAACTCCTCGGATTCGGGCTTCGACTACATCGAATTCCAAGCCCCGTTTGATTTCGCCACCACAATGGATAACGACCCTCTCGGCAAGAACTGGTACATCCTGGGGACAGACGACGGCACCGGCAAGCTGAAACTCTGGGTGCAGAGCTAGATCCGGCGAAACGTCCACCCCCAAAATTGCCCGGCCCGATAACCGGTCGCGTCGTCCCGGCGCGGCCGGTTGGGTTTTTGGGGCGTAGTTTGTTCGCGCAAGAACAGAATGCGATACGGAACCAACTGGTTGAGGGCGGAAGGTCATCATGACCTGGGCAAAAAAATTTGACGAGATTCATCAAAAAAACGATGTCGTTATCCGCGTAGTCCCACGTCCAGTTACCCATGAGGCGGGATACCGACTCACGATCAGGCAAGCCAAGCAGGCAGACTTTGCGCTCTTCAAGTGCAAGAGATCAGAATAAGCAGTATGCATGGTCGCGGGAGGTTCGAGTGAATTTGGCCGGCGTGGTTCAAGGGAGCACCTTGGAGATGAAGCGCGTCCATCGGCCACCATCTAAAAGTGCACGTCCGTCGATATGTAAAAATAGCCGGCCCAGCCTCGTGAGTTTGGGTGAAATGCGCGAACGAAACTACCCTCACGGAAGAAGACATAGGCAGACTCGCAATCGAAATATTTGCTCCACCGATAGCGCAGTTGAAACTCGGTCTGTTGGCCTATAGTGTGGCCAGATTTGCCCGTCGGATCAACGAGTCCTACGCCACGCCACTGATCGCGCGCCTGCGCTAGATACATCCAATGGTGATGAACCGTAAACTGTGCATTCTTCAGCGGATTCACTTGTACCCGCATCGACGGTGAATTGAGATTGGACCGCAACTGGAGACTCCAAATTCCGGTCGGTCCCAGGTCAGTTCGCCGCACGCCAAACAAGGGATCAAAAGCATTGTGCGTACCAGCAGTTGGATCTCCATCGCCGCTCGCGTAATCATACTGAAGTGCAATCCTGGGTCGCCCAGCTAGCTCCGTAGCGTAGCCCGCCTCGATATGTGCGAACCAAGCACGGTGCAAACGCGAGCCAAATTGGCCATGTTGGTAGGCGGCCTCTGTTTGATAGCTCCACCGCCGGGTTTGAGTAGTCACCCGGCCGCCTTCGGTATTGTAGTTACGGCGAGTCGCAATGGGAGCGCTGCTGCCGTCATGGTTATGCACGAAAAACGCTTCCAGCGAGGTTGACTTGTTCCAGTTGAAAGAATAGTTTAGGCCGCCGACGCGTGCATCCCGAAACAATGGATTCACTTGAACATTCGGGTATGTATAGAGGACCGGATGAAAGTAAAACGCTTGAGCCGCCCAGGATTTGCCGCTGAAAGTGAGATTAAGACCGTCATACACAGAGGATGTGTTTCGAAACGCTTCCGCACCAACAAGCCGCCCGCTGCCCACCGCGCGGCTGAAACGGCCTACTTCGATCGAAGCGTGATATCTGCTGGAGAAAAAAGAATCGGATCGAAATCCGATATAGGCTTGAAGCGGGTGGGTGAAATTTTCCTGTTGCGTTGTAATGGTGGATCCGGAATCCGTCAGGCCCACGCGAGCGTCCTGAAGCTCGAGTGTCGTAAAGAACTGCTTGTGGGTGATGCTGCCCCTGAAGCGCGTCCGAAGCGCAATCTGCTGATCGCCGCCGGTTTCACCAAGCCGGTACCGGACGTCCTCGGTTTCATAGCGCGTTCGTTGCTCTGCGTGAATCGTAAGCCAAGCAGGCAGACTCTGCGCCCTGCAAGTGCAAGCGATCAGAATTAGCAGTGTGAATCGCGGCGGGAAGTTCGAGTGAATTTGGCCGCCGCGGTTCAAGGGAGCACCGCTGCACCTGTTGCCACGCGGATCGCTCCACTTCGTGGGCCAAAGATGAACTGAAAAAATGGCCAAATGTCTCCCCTTGGCGAGTAGCCCGATGAGTCGTTCTTAATAAAACGCGATGTAGCGACCGGCGAAGCCCGTGCCGAACCATAGGAGCAGGGACACGAGGGCTGTCCACTTTAATGCCGCGGTTGGTTGGTCGGCTTGGGTCATGCGGTGTTGAAATACTGCCGTGCTGGCCAGGGCCAGGGCGAAGAAGCCGATTTTTGCCGCAAAGGGTGGGCTCTCCCAGAGTTTCATCGCTTCGGCTGCAAAGAGGCAGCCGCCGGAGAGGGTGGCCAATGCTATGCCGGTCCATGTCCACGGAAAGGTATCCCGGGCGACTTCTGAAATGCTTTGTTGACGCATTCCGACGCCCATCAGACGCAGGTCGAGCACGGAGATCATGCCGAGCAGAAGCGTGATGGCGACGAGGTGCAGCACTTCAATCAGCGGGAACAGCCAAGTGGAGGAGCGCATCAGGTTTGCGAGCGCCGATGCGTCGGACCAGATAAAGAATGATTTGATGTAGAGTGCAAGGTTCATGAAAGATACTCCAATCGTGTGTGTGAGCAGGGCGGGATTCGGCGTTACCGAAGTCCGTATGCCGTCCAACGGCCGAAGCCGATCACCAAGGTCCAGCAGGTGAGCGAGAACCAGCCGATCAGTCTGGCGCCCGCCGGCAGTAGGCTGGTCCGGCTCCATGCGTGCATCTTAGGAACGTACTTGCGTTCGTACCAGAGGGCGTTGACTCCTGCGAGGAGAAGAAACAGAAGTTTCCAGCGGAAGGTTGGGCTGCGGTAGCACTTTTCCGCTTCGGCCCAAAACAAAAGCACGCCGGAGACGAACATGGCCGCGAAGCCGGTGAGGTACCAGGGTTTCAGTTGGCTCATGATCTGTCCCGGTGTTGCGCTGCGGATGCCCAATCCGGTGAGACGGAGATCGAGTAGAACAATGGCGCCGACGGAGGCCGCCAGTCCGAGGACATGAATGGACTCGATGATTGGGAAGATGTATTGGGATTCCCGCAGGGCGGTCCCGAAGTGTGAATCGGAGAGGAATTGGCAGAATTGATATAGGGTCACACGAACTCCAAAGAAAAAAGCATCGTTGCGCGGGAGGGTCTCCGTGAGGTGGGCTGCCTTGCTGTCGAACACGGGGTCGGCCACGCGGTGCGAAGGCTGCGTTGGTGAGATCAGGGCCAACGAGAAATCTCGCTCGTTAATAGTATAGTAAAGCGATAGATAAATGCAAGAGCTGCCTTGTGACGCTCTCAGTTGTTTCGAGGCGTTGTGTTTGTAAGTTGTTGAAAGAAATTATCGTAATAACATTTCTGGCCGACGTAAAGATCCTGTTGACAAGGCCAGAAAAATATCCTATAGTCGATGTAGTAAGTAGGAAATAGCCAGCCGCCTTTCGGCACCTTGTGGTTTGCTTCGCTGGCGAGGTCGCTAAGATTGCGACCGCAAAAGGACCATAAGGAGTTTTCTGTGTTCAACGATTTCGCTTCTAATTCGAACATCGCTCCCTCAGCGCAAGCGGGGGCAACAATGACGTTTCGTTGTTGTTGCTGCCGGTAAGCCGCTTTTCCTTTTTTCCAATCACAACTTGATCCGCATCGTGAGCCAGTTGGCTTTTGGGTGCTTTGGTTTTGGGCTCCGGGTGTATGTCCGGGGAAGGGTATCTTCCGAGGGAGAAAATGTTTCCAGAAAAATTTAAAAAGCCGTTTCGAAAGAGTTTCGCCGCAGTGGTGATCACTGCCGCGATGGTTTGGGGATTTACGCCGGGTGCGATGGCGCAGCAGGCGAATGATGCGGTGGTGTTGGGCAATGTGCTCGATTCCTCGCAGGCGTCGGTTTCGGGCGCGTCGGTGCGGTTGACGCATGTGGCGACGAACGGAGTAACGGAAGTCCGTACCGATGATCGCGGAAGTTACCGGACGCCTCCGTTGCGGATTGGCGAATACGTGATCAGCGTGGAAGCGACAGGTTTCAAGAAGTACAACCAGCGCGGCATTGTGTTGAGCATCGGCGATATCCGCAAGGTGGATGCGGTGCTGGAGATCGGCCAGATTTCCGAATCGGTCAGCGTGGAGGCGGAGGCGCCGCTGCTGCAGGCGGTGGATTCGACGGTGGGCACGGTCATCAATAACAAGCAGATCGGCGACCTTCCTCTGAATGGCCGCGATTATCTGCAGTTGGCCGCGCTTTCGAGCGGAACCATCGCGAGTTCGCAGGGCGTGGGAATCGGTGGGCAGTCCGGATCGCAGGCCGCGTTTCTGTTGGATGGCGCTGACAACAACAATCAGCAGATTTCAACGGGGCACTCGGGCCAGAAGGAAGTGATTAAGCCGTCGGTGGATGCCATTCAGGAATTCAAAGTGGTGACGAATGGGTACTCGGCGGAGTATGGGCGGTCGTCATCCGGTGTGGTGAGCGTGGCGCTGAAATCGGGGACGAATCAGTTCCACGGAGCGGCGTACGAATTCCTGCGCAACGAGGCGCTGGACGCGCGGAACTTTTTTGCGGCGACGAAATCGCCGTACAAGCGGAATCAGTTTGGCGCGGCGCTGGGCGGGCCGGTGATTCGCAACAAGACGTTCTTCTTTGCGGATTTCGAAATCAGCCGCATCCGGCAGAGCAGCACGACGACGGTGACGGTGCCGACGCTTGCGCAGCGTCAAGGCATTTTCGGTTCGACGCAGTTGGCTCCGGCGCAGATCGATCCGATTGCGGCGAAGGTGTTGAACTACTTCCCGCTGCCGACGAATTCGAATGCGACGCAGAATTTTGTGTATGGCGCGCCGCAGGTTTCCGATCCTCATCGCTGGGACTTCCGCATTGACCATACGTTGAGCGACCGGCAGAACGTCTACTTCCGCTTCAGCAAGCAGCAGGCGGACGACGGGCCGGGCTTCGGCGCGACGAACGCACTGCCGCCGGATGCGCAGGGCAACTACTACCAGGGCTCGGGCGCGCAGACTTCGGATAGCAAGGGATTCGTGTTCGTGCATAACAAGGTGTGGTCGCCGACGATTGTGACTTCGGTGCACGCGGGATGGAACTACATCTATTGGGTGAACTCGCTGCCGGAGCAGAAGCTGCGCGGCTTGGGGATTCCTGGTGTGGATGAAACGAATCCGGGCTTCTCGCAGATTGTGATCACGGGCTTCCCGACGCTAGGTGTGTCGAATATTCCGAATTCCGATGGTTCGCAGAATCGGCAGTTGACGGCGGATCTGACGTGGAACAAGGGCGCGCACAATTTGAAGTTTGGTTTGCAGGAAAGCTGGCTGCAGACGAACTTCTATAGTTCGCAGCGCGCGAGCGGCATTTTCAACTTCAACGGACAGTATTCGGGCAATGCGCTGCAGGATTTCCTGCAGGGTTTTGTGTCGTCGTCGAGTGTGTCGAAGTGGTCTTACCTCCGCATGCGCACGCCGTACACGCACCTGTTTGTGCAGGATGACTGGAAGGTGTCCCGCAATCTGACGTTGAATATTGGACTGCGGTATGAAATCAGCCCGCCTGCATTGCAGACAAACGACACCATCGCGAACTTCGATTTCGATACGACGCCGGGTTCGCCGCGGTTGGTGCTTGCCGGTCAAGAGGGCAATAGCCGCGCTGCGCGAGCGCTGCAGGGCGTGGATTATCTCAACTTCGCACCACGCTTCGGATTTGCGTACTCGCTGCCAGATAACAAGACGGTGTTCCGTGGCGGTTATGGATTGTTCTATTCCAATATCGTCACCGAAGGCGGCATGTCGAGTTTGCAGACGAATCCGCCGAACAACATCCGCATCAGTCTCACGACGGACCGCGCGGCTGCGCCAAATCTTCTGCTGAAAAACGGATTAGCCTCGGATGCGATGTCGTTCGCGAATGCGAAGGACGTCACGATGATTTCATGGGATCGCAGCTCGAATCTGCCATTGGCGCAGCAATGGAATTTGAACATCCAGCGCCAGTTGCCGGGCGGGCTCGTCGCCGAAATCGGTTACTTCGGTAACAAGTTCGATCACATGCGGCGGTCGCTTGACGGGAATCCGGCGGCGCCGATTGCGGGTGTCATCAACAACAACCGTTTGTACCGGACGACCACGATTCCGAATACTCCATATGCGATCACGCTGGCGGATGTGACTCGCATTCAAAAGGACGGTTATAGCCGGTTCCACGCGCTGCAGGCGAAGATCGAAAAGCGCTATTCGAAGGGGCTGACCGTGATCGCTTCGTATCAGTGGTCGAAGAGCATCGGGTTGGGCGACACGGCGGGGGTGCAGGACGCGAAGAACTGGCGGTTCGATCGCGCGGTAACGGCACAGGACATGGTGCAGCATTTCGTGGGCAGCGCCGTGTATCAGCTTCCCTTCGGAAAAGGCCGTGCACATGGTTCGGGTTGGGGTCCGGTGGCCGAGGCTCTGCTGGGTGGTTGGAGCGTAGGGCCGATTGTCACGCTGAACGCGGGCATGCCGTTGAATCTGACGGTGAACGGCGCGCCTTCAAATACCGGCGGCGCGGACCGGCCGAACGTTGTGGGCGAGTGGCGCTTGGAGAATCCGACGCCGCAGCGCTGGTTCAATACGGCGGCATTCGCTGCGAACGCGAAGTTCACGTACGGAAACGCGGGACGCAACGTGCTGCGTGGGCCGGGATTGTTCAACCTGGATCTCTCGGCGAACAAGACGTTCCGTCTTACGGAGCGGGTTTCGGCGCAGCTCCGGTTGGAATCGTTCAACGCGACGAATACGCCCGCGTTCGCGGCTCCGAATGTGCAGGTGGGCAACGCACTGTTCGGCCAGGTCTCGAACACGGTGGGAACGCCGCGCGACAACCAGATCGGGTTGAAGGTGATTTTTTAAGCAGGACGAAATTTTAGGAAGAGGAAGAGAAAAGGAATATTTCCATGAAGAAACTACTGATGATGATCCTGGTGGCGGCCACTCTGGCCTTCGGACAGGCCGACAACGCAAAGCAGGGCAAGAAGAAGCAGGCCTCGCAGGCAAAGGTGCTGACGCGGGCGGAGATCGACGATCTGCTGGCGAAGCCAGAACAGGTCCTGATTGTGGACGTGCGGCGTCCGGATGAAGTGACGGCGATTGGCGGCTTCCCGGTGTACTTCAGTGTGCAGATCAACGAGTTGGAAAAGAGCCTGGCGTTCATTCCGAAGGACCGGACGATTATCGCGCTGTCCAATCACGCGGCGCGCGGCGGCCGTGCGGCGGACATTTTAACCAAAGCGGGATTCAAAGTCGCCGGCGCTGCAGGCGCGGAAGACTACGAATCGCAGGGTGGAAAGCTGTTGAAGCTGGCTCCGCCGCCGCCGAATCCGAATGCGAAGAAGCAGTAAGACACAGGAGCATCTGAAATGAAATCGAATCTGTTTCGTTTATTGAGTGTGGCCGCGGCGCTGGCAGGGGTGCCGGCGTTCGCGCACCATTCGTTCGCCGCTGAGTACGCGGGCGATCAACCGGTCACGATCAAAGGCACGTTAACCAAGCTGGAATGGGTGAATCCGCATGGTTGGATTTATGTGGATGTGAAGGGAGCCGACGGCAAGGTGGTGAACTGGGCCGTTGAGTTCGGCGCGCCGAACACGCTGTTGCGAAAGGGATTGAGAAAGACCGATTTTCCGATTGGATCTGAAGTCACCGTGAAAGGCTATCGCGCAAAGAGCGGATCGCCCACGGTGAACGGAAGCTCGGTGTTGCTGCAGGATGGGCGCAACCTCTATCTGGGTTCGTCGAATCCTAATGAGGCAGGACAGTAGCATGCGTAAAGTGGGTATCGTTGTTGTCGGGTTGGCGCTGCTTGCAGGAGCAGCGCTGGCCCAAGCGCCAGGCGCGGGGATTCCGCGAGGTGCAGATGGTAAGCCTGATTTTTCGGGTATCTGGCAATCCTTAAGCGGTGCGGAATACGGGTTGGAGCCGCATTTGGGTTCGAAGGACACTCCTCCGAGCGCGGGTGTGGTGGAAGGCGATGTGATTCCGTATAAGCCGGAAGCTCTGGCGCAGCGGGCGAAAAACCTGGCGGCGCGCGACACGCTGGACCCTCGCACGAAGTGCTTTACGCTGGGCGCGGTGCGCGGTCTGTACGGCAATGAGCCGGTGCAGATCTTTCAACGTCCTCGTGATCTGACGGTGTTGTATGAGTTCGGCCATCCGGTAAGAACGATTCACACGAACGGTACCCAGCATCCGGACGGACACATCGACTTCTGGTTGGGCGATTCGCGCGGACATTGGGAAGGCGACACGCTGGTGGTGGACGTGGTGGACTTCAGCGGCGACACGTGGCTGGATCGCGCCGGCGACTTCCACAGCGACGAACTGCATCTGGTGGAGCGCTGGAGTTATCTGGACCGCAACACCATTCGTTATCGCGCGACGTTTGAAGATCCGAAGGTCTATACCAAGCCGTGGAGCATGGAAGTGCTGCTTTACCGGCGCTTGGAGCCGAATGTGCAGCTCATCGAAAACTATTGCGCGACGAACGAATTCGACGAATATTATCCGGTTCCGGCAAAGAAATAAGAGAGGCGAAACATGAAGAAGCATATTCTCGCGGTGATGATCGGAGCGGCGGCTCTGATACCGCAAACGGTTTTGGCGCAGGGCGCGCGTGATTGGCGCGAAACTTCAGTTACGCCGACGTCGCGGGGCGAGTGGACGGGTACCCGGCTGGCGGATGGACAGCCGGACGTCTCGGGGTTTTGGTCGAATACGATTGGCAATCACAATAACCTCACTGATCCGCAAGGGCCGCTTGGCGCCGATGACGAGGCTCCTCCGGCGGAAGGCCGTCAGCCGCGCGCGCCGCGTCAGCCGAGGCCGCGGAGTGAGCGTGCTCCCAGCCGCATCAGCGATCCGGCGGACGGGCAGATTCCGCTGCAGCCGTGGGCTCGCGCGAAGCAGGAAGAGTTTCTGAAGTATTTGAACAATCCGATCAAGCCGGAGTATGTGGAGCCGTTTGCGCGCTGCGCGCCAGGCGGGCCAAGCAAGTCCTTCATGTGGCATGGCTACGAAGTGCGCCAATCGCCGAACTACGTTGTGTTTCTGTTTGACTCGGGCAATCGCGTGATTCCGTTGGATAGCAAGCCGCATCTGCCTTCGAACCTGAAGCTGTGGAACGGCGATTCGCGTGGACATTGGGAAGGCAACACGCTGGTGGTGGACACGACGAACAACAATTCGAAAGCGCGCCTGGGCCGCACGGGTGAGTTCGTGAGCGAAAACGCGACGATCAAGGAATTGTTTATCTTCGATCCGAGCGGACAGCGTTTTACGTATCAAGCGACGTACACGGACCCGGCTGTGCTGACGCGTCCGTTCACGATCACCATTCCGAACAAGCGTGTGACGGACAAGACGCCGGTGGATGACTGGAACAATCAGACGTTCGTCGCGAAACATGACGGGCAGGCGCCGGTGATTGAGGCCTACGAGCGCATTTGCGTGGAAGGCAACGGAAATCACGGGCAGGTAGTGGCCACCAAGTAAGCGAAACGCGCCATCGAAAGAGAAGGAAGATGACGGTTCCCCCATTCACATTCGCGCCGGGTCCGGGACGGGAAGCCAGCCGGAAGCGGCGCGGCTTCCTGTTCCTCATGCGCCCGCATGGTTGTTGTTGTTGAATCTCGCGGCAAGATCGAGTTTCTCAACGGCAGTCATGGAGGTGAATGATGAGCGAGAAGGAATTGAAAAGGGAAATCAGCCACATCTTTCAGCAGGCGAATTCCACGAATCAGGCAATGGTCTGGGCCGGAGATCTGTTGGGGCGCGAGTTCGGCGAGGTGCGGCTATTGCAAGGCCGACCGCTGAATTCGGGCTCGGCCTTTGGAGAACCTGCGGTGGCGCAGTTTCTGGAATCGCGCGAATTTCCGTTCCGTGGGGTGTACACGGCGGCGTCCGGCAGAACCACGGTGATCTTGCTATTGGGCTCGTGGGGCGCACCGCGGCGATCGATGCAAATCTTCGCGGATCACATTGCCGCGCAGTTGCATTCGGCGAATGTCCGGTCAGAAGTCCGCAGATCGGAGGCCGCGTGATGTTCGGTCTCCTGAATCGGTTGTGGCGCGGAAGGCCCGCGGGCTCCGTGCAGCGTTCTCGGTTTCTTCGTTTGTTGTCGACGGGCGGCACGTTGTGGCCCGAAGCGGCGCAGTTTGGTTGGGCGGAACCGGAAGTGTTGCGTCCGGCGGATGCTCCCAAGGTGCTGCTGGTGGTGGCGCATCCGGACGACGAATCCGAATGCGCTGCGGTGATCTACCGCGTGACGAGAGAGCTGCGCGGAGTTGTTGACCAGGCGATCGTGACGAATGGCGAGGCTGGGTATCACTGGTCCGGGCCAGCGGAAACCGTGTACGGGCTGGATTTGGCGAACGAGAAGACGGCGCGAAGGCACTTGCCGCGAATCCGCCGCAAAGAAGTGCTGCGAGCGAATGAAATTTTGGGCGTCCGCGACACGTACTTCTTCGATCAACAGGACACGGGATTTACGTTTGATCCGCGAGAAGGCCTGCGTGCGTGGAATTCGGAGCGCGTGCGTGCGGCGTTGATCCGGCTGATCGACCGCGAGCAATATGATTTAATTCTGACGCTATTGCCCGGCGAAGACACGCACGGACATCACCAGAGCGTTGCCATTCTGGTGCTGCAGGCCGTGGCCGAGTTGCCACGAGAGCAGCGTCCCGCAGTCTTGGGTGTGCGGACCTCGTCGGAGGAAGATGCCTCTGTCGAATTTGTGGAGCGCTCCGGTTTTCCGCTGACGCGTACGACCAGTGCGGAGCCGGTGTGGTCGTTTGACCGGAAGACAACGATTTCAAATTCACCGCTCGATTACAGCATTGTTGTTCACTGGGTGATCGCAGAGCACAAATCGCAGGGAATGTTTCAAATGGAATTCGGACGGAGGCGGTATGAGCAGTTCTGGTTGTTCGAGATGAGTGGAAATGCAGGGCGCGCCAAATGGGAAGGCTTCCTCGGAAAATTCCACTCTACGGCGCGAACCGAGTATGCGGCAAAGGAAGTTCGGAGGCACGCCTATGCATAGATGGAACTCACGTCCGTTCCGGGGCAGTCTGGAAGCTCTAGCTCAACTCGCGCTGCAGGAGACAGGCGCGGCGAATTACGGGTACTTCGAAGTCGATCCCACGTTGGGCGGTAAAGCGCGACTAGCCGGAGGTGGAGTTGAATTGCAGGGTGGATCCGCATCGGTTGAGTATCCGTTGCACCACGAAGGCGCGAGAGATGCGGCGATTGTGTTTACTTTTGCGACGCATGAGGCGGCCGATGAGGCGCGCGAGCGGTTGGATCGAATTGTTGCGTCGATTGAATTGTTGTGGACTGCTGGCCCAGTGGAGGTTTATCAGAATTTGCTCCAGCGGTTGGCCGGCATCGAAGTTCAGTTGATCGATTCTAAGATCGCGGACCGTGCGCGAGGGTTTCTGTCGGCGCCAGCGAAAACGGATCCGGCGGATGCAATCGTGAAACATGTGGAGGGTGTTCTGCGGCCGAGCCAAGCGCGGCTGACCTTGGAACAGGCGCTGGCGGAATTGGAAGAAGAGATGGAGGAACGCAAGCTGGTGGCGGAAGCAAAGCAGATCCTCCAGAGTGAACTTGGCATGTCCGAGGAACAGGCCCATGCGGAGTTACGAGTGGCGAGCCGGAAATCGAGAAAACGTCTGAAAGAGGTGGCGCTCTATGTCATCGAGCGGAGACCGCTGCCAGAAGGAAAGACCGCATGAATAAGATAACGGTGGATTGGTGGTCCGTGATATTGGCGCTGACCGCCGCGGCGTTAACGTGGACGGGCGTTCTTCCGCACGTTTCCTGGTAAGAGAAAGCGAAATCGACAGAGATGAATCCTGCAATTGCACAGTCCCCGGAACAGGCCGCTACGTGGCAGGGAAGTTTCTTGCGTTTGATCCCTGGGATCTTGCTGCTGGGCGCGATTGGATACGCCGGCAAGCTGACGGAACAATCGATCGCCGCGTATGGAAAAGCGAATCAGGTGGCCTTGCCGAATATTGAATATGTGTTGTGGGCGATCCTATTTGGATTGGCTGTATCCAATACGATCGGTATTCCCGCATTGTTCCGTCCAGGCGTAGATACGTATGAGTTCTGGTTGAAAATCGGGATTGTTTTCCAGGGTGTCCGGTTTCTGCTGGGCGACGTGCTGCGCCTGGGTGGCGCGAGTCTGGTGTTCGTCGCGATTGAGTTGGGCATTTCGATTGCGTTGATGACGTGGTTGGGCCGGATGTTCAAGCTCACGCCGAAGCTGACCAGCTTGTTGGCGATTGGTTCATCGATATGTGGCGTTTCGGCGATTATTGCTTCGAAGGGTGCAATTGAAGCAGACGACGAGGAAGTCTCTTACGCCATTGCCGCGATTCTGGCGCTGGGCGCGTTCAGTCTGTTCGCGTTTCCCGCGATTGGGCACGCGCTGGGCATGAGTGACAACGCCTTCGGCATGTGGGCCGGACTCGCAGTGGATAACACCGCCGAAGCTACAGCAGCCGGAGCTCTTTACTCCGACGCCGCCGGGAAGTACGCCGTGCTGGCAAAGACGACGCGCAACGCGACCATCGGGTTCGTTGTGCTCGCCTACGCCCTTTACTGGGCGAAACGGAGCCAGGCGAAAGAGATCGTCAACAAAGGCGCATTTCTGTGGCAAAAGTTTCCCAAGTTCGTCCTTGGCTTCATTGCGATCTCCCTGTTGGCCACGCTGAATGTGTTTGACAAAGCGCAGATGACCGATCTTGCGAATCTATCGCGCTGGGCATTTTTGCTCACGTTCGCCGGTGTCGGCCTGCGGACGGATTTACGCGAAATGCGAAAGCAGGGAATGAGACCATTCATCGTCGGCGCGGTGGGCGAGTTTGCGATTGCCGGAATCACGCTGGGGATGGTGCTGGTGGCAGCGCCGTGGTTGGGGCTTTGATGTTCCATGACATCCGTCGGGTATTCCGTCAACGAGTGTTTTCAGTAGCGCTGAAAGCATATAAGCGCGAAACCTTCCGCTGGGAGGCGTTGAGTTGACCACTACTAATAGCCCGTTCGGCATGGCCATAAACGTTTACTGTAGATACAGAGTAGACAGTCGGCCGCGAAAGCGGCATGGTTGAAAAATAAGCGTCAAGCAAACGTTGTGGCATATGGTTCGATAGAACCTCCCGTCAATATTCAGAAGAAGACAGGAGTCAGAAGTCAGAAGACAGGAGTCAGGAGAAGGTCGCGTTAGGCGCGGTTGGATCTGAGGCTTGTCTCCTGGCTCCTGAAAGTTCCAACAGTTTTGGGTGACCATAGCGAGAGGGTCCCACCCGTTCCCATCCCGAACACGGAAGTTAAGCCTCTCAGCCCCGATGGTACTGCACGCGCGAGTGTGTGGGAGAGTAGGTCGTTGCCCAATTAAATTAGAAAAGCCCCAGCCGAACAGGTTGGGGCTTTTTGCTTTGGGGGGAGAGAGCGCGGCAGGAGTTGGCAGACCGGAGTCAGAAATACGGAGTTCAACCGGGGAATTCCCTTGCTGACGCGCGGGGCTCGGGTGATTTGTGGGAGATCCGAGTTGTTCGCCTTGCCGGGGTGTTTGGTTTGTGATCGTGCATCGTCTGGTATAGCAAGAGTTGCAATATAGCAAAGAGTGTTATACACTCGATCATAAGGAACGGTATTATGACTTCCCACGGGTGGCGGGTTGGACGGCAGGCTAGAGGGCTCACCCAGGTTGTGGCGGCCGAACGGTTGGGCGTGTCTCAGGCGTACCTTTCGCAGTTGGAGCAGGGAATTCGGGTGGCTGGCGCTGCGCTGGCCGAAAAGGCTGCTAGGTTCTATCATTTGCCGACGGCATTGCCATTGCCTGAACCTAACGAGGTGTTTTCTGTGGATCCAGAACGACTTGAAGGGGAATTGGCGGGGCTCGGGTATTCGAAGTTTTTCCGCGGAGGTAAAGCCGCTCCGCGCAATCCGGCGGGAGTGGTGTTTCGTGCTGTTATCCAGAAGGATTTGGATACGCGGTTGGTTGAAGCGTTGCCGTGGGTTCTGGCTGCCTATATCGATTTGGATTGGGCTTGGCTTCGTGATCAGGTGAAGCTGCGGAATGCGCAGAACCGGTTGGGTTATGTGCTGCATCTTGCGAAGGAAGTCACTCGATCAGAAGAGAAGGTGCGGGTTCTTTCGGCACGGGAGCAGGAATTGGAGGAAGCCCGGTTGGTGCGCGAGGACACGCTTTGCCGCGAATCCATGCCGCAACGTGAACGAGCCTGGATGAGGACACATCGTCCTCCAATGGCCGCGCATTGGAATCTGCTCACAAGTCTTCGATCCGAGGAGTTGCCGTATGCCAACGCCTGAACGATCGCCGGGAACACAGTTACCCGAACCGTGGATGTGCTTTTTTGACGACCTCGATACGTTGATCGAGGAGCCGATCGAGATTCACTGTTTTGGAGGTTTCGTTCTGATCCACGTTTACGGGGTCGCGAGGACGACGAACGACATCGATTATGTTGGTCTCATTCCTCGGCCGCTGCAATCGAAATTGACGGAACTAGCGGGAGAAGGATCGGCTTTGCACCGGCGACATGGCGTGTACTTAGATGCTGTCGGGGTCGCGACGGTGCCAGAAGCGTACCAGGAGCGGCTGATAGCGATCCTCTCTGGGACGTGGAAGAACGTTAAACTATTCGCGCTTGAGGCGCACGATCTGGCGCTCTCCAAGCTGGAACGTAATTTGGAGCGCGATCGGGATGACGTCCAGAGGCTGGCGCGAGCTGGTTACTTGAATCCGGAAACGCTTCAATCGCGCTACCGGAGTGAGCTCCGCCCTCACTTGTTGGCGAGAGAAACATGGCACGACCAAACCATGGACATGTGGATTGGGTCGTTCTGGCCGGAAATCCAAAATCCATAGCGGGGCTTGTGGGCGCTTGCCGACTTGTTGGCTAGTGGGGCCGTAAATGTTGGGCAGGGCGAGGCTGCGTTTTGCGATGAGTTTGGCTGTGTGCAATCACGCGTTTGACTAAACTGTTTCCTGTTTGCTGCCAACTCTGTAGCGGTACATGTGCGGGCCGGGTAAGACAGGGTGCGGTATATGGATGATGGGGGAGTGTGTGGTCGGTCGATTCGATATAGAAAAGCCCAGCGAAAGTTGGGCTTTTTGCTTTTTGGGGAAAGGAGTCGGGAGTCAGCAGCGACAAGGTGGTGGGCGCTCCGTGCCAGGTTCGTTTTGTGGCGCGGGCTTTTAGGCTGCGGCGGTTTGGTTTAGTTCGGTCTTCTTGGGGCGACCTGGGGTGCCGCGTTTGAGAGGGCGCTGCAGGGTTGTTTCGAGGGTTTCGATGAAGTGCGGAGATCCGAGTGGGCGGCCGCCGTAGGTGGCTTCGCGGATTGCATGTGTTTCTCGCTCGGCTCGATGGAGCACGGCGGACCATTCGTCGGGTTTCCATGTGTTCGACCAGCTGGCGAGAGTGAGTAGGGCTCGTGCGTCGGGCGCGCCCAGGTGGACGGAGGCGCTGGACCAGGGATAGGCCTCTGCGGTTTCGGAGATCTTCGCTCGGACCGGGTTGAGTTCGACGTAGCGCATGACGGAGGCCAGGCGGTCGGGTTCGACGGGGCAGGAGTAATAGCGGCTCTGCCAGAGGTGGCCGTTGCCACGTTCGAGTGCATGGCGGAATTGGGAGTAACGCATCTGGACTTCGCGCATCATTTTGGCGAGGCCGTTGGGGTGTTCGGGCTGCAGAATGAGGTGGACGTGGTTGGTCATTAGGCAGAAGCCGAGGACCTGGACGTCGTGGAGGTCGGAGTATTGCTTTGTCAGGCCGAGGTAGACTTCGCGGTCGGTGTGGGTGAAGAAGACGTCGCGGCGTTCATTGCCGCGCTGGGTGACGTGGTGGGGGCAGTTGGGGACGACGACGCGTGCGAATCTCGGCACATAATGTTAGTGTGAGGCTTGGGCCGAAGCTCTCAGAGAAATGTGAGAAATGTCCGCCTTCCATGAGACGGCTGGTTATTGTCAATAAGAAACTTTGTGACCGCTTCGACCCGGGCTTCCATACGCATTCTTTGGTGAGTCTGATTGTGGAGA
>JBEBGM010000055.1:0-24372 GCA_040081455.1 Bryobacteraceae bacterium | reverse complement strand
CGCCCTTTTTCTTGCCTTCCTTCTTCTTGCCATCTTCCTGCGCGGACGACACGGTGGCAACGCCCAGCAACAGCGACAGGCCCAGCATAACGCTCATGAGTTTCTTCATTTGATGATTTCTCCTTGTCAGTCGCGACGGCGTAGTTGCCATCGCTGTTCTACCACCCTCATTCTGCATGGAGCGATTGCTCATCGGCAACGAAATTTCGATTAAAAAGCCCTTAAGTAGCCATTTCTAAACAGAACTTAATCTTGAGGTAGCTTAATGCCTCACAGGCCGTCGATTGATCCAGGGAATACCCCGAGGCTAAACTTGTACCAGGGTAGCGTTATGCGACTGTAGCGCATTTCGCCCGCGGGCGCGTAGCTCAGGTGGATAGAGCATCAGCCTTCTAAGCTGAGGGTCGCTGGTTCGAGTCCAGCCGCGCCTACCAAGCCTCTTTCCGGGTACTGTCCGGGAACAACCGGTCTTGCCAGCGATCAGCGGCAGTCCGGCAATGCGGGCCGATGTTTCCCAAGGCCCAAAACCCGACCCATCGGAAACCCCGGCAGGAAAAGCGCAAACCCGGCCTATTTTCAAGACTCGCCGTCACGGACCAACAGCAGGGAAATCGCATTTTCGCGCAAGGCCGATTCCAGATGGGAAAGCCTTTGCAGCGGCTCGGTGCCCGCCACGACGAGAATGGATCCCGGAAAATCGCGCAAGACTTGGCGGAGTCCGGCTTCATTGCCGTCTGGGATTACCCGATAGCGCACCTCTATGGGATGTTTTCCGGCGTTCTTTCCAGTGAGAACCTGCTCGGCTTCGTCGCGCAGACCTTCTGCCGGGGCGCCGCCGGATTCCGCCAGCAAGACGGTCAGTCTACGCGAATCGGCCGCAGCCATGCAGGCGGCCAACCGCAAGGCGTGCGCCGCAGCCGGGGTGCCGTCGTCGTAGACCAGCAGCCCTTGGCCGGGCGAAGTGCCGGTGCTCGACAGCAGCAGCACCGGTACATCGCAGCCCGCAAGTTCCCGTGCGGTCGACCCCAGGCGCAACCGGCCGAGCGACCAGCCGGATCTCCCCAACGCAATCAGATCGACCTCACTCGCGGCGGCAAGCAGTTCCGGAGAAACCTGCCCCCGCACGGAGCGGAACGTCCACCGCACCTGCGCTTTCTCCGCCGCCCCCGCAAGCGCCGCGCGTGCCGCTTCCGCCTGCGAGCGCAAAAGGCATTCGAGCGAAGTGCGGCTGGAAGCGGCGGGTTGCATGTAGGGATACTGCAACTCCCGTGCGAACGGAGACTCGGCGGCGCGCAACAGTTCGGCATCTTCCACAAAGACGCCCAGTAATTCCGCTTCCATGCGAACCGCCAGATCCACCGCGGCATCGAGCGCAACGAAACTGGACGACGATGCATCCAGCGCAACCAATATGCGCCGGATCATCTGCATTGAGTCCTGTTCGGCTGGTTCGCTCATGAGGCGCTCCCTTGCTCAGGCCTGGAGCCCAACTCGACGCGTTTCCTGGCCAACGCCAGCAGGCGCGCTTCCACTTTCTGATTGACGCTGCCTTCGGGAAACTTGCCGGACGCATCACGTTCGCCCGCGGGAATACCGGTCAGCAGTTCGATGCCTTGGTCCATCGTGCGGATCGCATACACGCGAAACTGCCCGGCGCGAACTGCGTCCACAACATCGCGGCGAAGCATCAGGTGACGGACGTTGGACTGCGGAATGATGACGCCGTGAATATCCTCCGGATCGTGCGAAGCACCGCGCGCTTTGCACAAGTCAAAGAAGCCTTCGATCTTTTCGTTCACTCCGCCGATGGGCTGGATCATGCCATGCTGATTCACCGAACCGGTTACCGCAAGCGATTGTTTGATCGGCAATTCCGCCAGCGCCGAAAGTAACGCGTACAACTCCGCCGACGATGCGCTATCGCCCTCCACACCGCCATAGGATTGCTCGAAAACAAGGCTCGCGTGCAGAGAGAGCGGCTGATCCACCGCATATCTCGATCCAAGGAACCCGGAAAGAATAAGCACGCCCTTCGAGTGAATCGGACCGCCCAACTCCACTTCGCGTTCGATATCGATCACCTCGCCGCGCCCCAGGCGGACGCGGGCGGTGATGCGGGCCGGATGTCCAAAGGAGAAGCCGGCAAGCGACATCACCGACAAGCCATTGATTTGCCCGACGCGCAGGCCTTCCGTGTCGATCAACAGCGTTCCTCGCAAGGTTTCTTCCAGCATACGCTCGCGAATGCGATCCAGACGGCGCGCGCGCGCATCAATCGCCTGCTGCACATCATCCGCCGTCATCACGGCGTGGCCTGCCTTCTTCGCGCAGTGATCGCCTTCCTGCAGCAGATCGCGCAAGGTTCTGCGCACGGTGAGCATCTTCTGTGAATCCCCGGCTTCGCGCGAACTCTCCTCGATCACGCGGCCCACGGCGCCTTTGTCCAGCGGAAGCAACTCGTCTCTCCGCGCCAGAGACCCGATCCAGCGGGCGAAAAGCTGCTCGGCTTCCGGACTCCGCTCCAAATGCTCCTCGAAATCGGCCGCCACTTTGAACAGATCGTGGAAATCGGAATCGAGCGAGGAGAGCATGTAGTACAACTGCCGCTCGCCCACCAGCACAACCTTCGTGGTCAACGGCACGGGCTCCGGGCGCAGGGAAACGGTACTGACCAAGCCGAGCATTTCGCCCAACGATTCCAGGCGAATCTGCTCGGACCGCAAAGAACGCTTGAGGGCGTCCCACGCATAGGGCTGCGTTAGCAGCTTATAGGCATCCAGGATCAGATAGCCGCCATTTGCGCGGTGCAGTGCGCCGGATTGGATTAAAGTGAAGTCCGTCGAAAGCACACCCATGTTGGAGGAATACTCCACATGCCCAATCAGGTTCTGGTACGTTGGATGATCCTCATGCACCACGGGTGCGCCGGCTTTGCCGCTACGCTCCACCAGCACGTTTACGAAATAGCGGCGGAAGAATGCCGTCCCTTTGGGCATGCTGGAGGCCATCAAAGCGGCCAGAGGATTGTCGGGAGGTGTCAGAAACTCTTCGACGTGCTCGATGACGTCCATCCGCACATCGTCCAAGAACCTTCCAACGGCGGGCAGATCGGCGTACTTCTTCTGCAGTTCTTCCATGAGATGGCCCACGGCAAACGTAGCCACTTCGTCGTTGAGCTGACGAACCTTTTCCCTGCCCTCCTGCTCCCAACGAGGGAACTGCAACAGAACTTCTTGCACGCGTTTCTGCAAGTCCGCGATGGTTGTCTCAATCTTTTGGTGTTCGGCTTCCGGCAGCTGATCGAAATCCTGCGGATTCATCACCTGCCCGTTGCGCATGGGCGCCATGATGATGCCGGTGGGGGTTCTCACCAGCGCGATGTCCTGTTGTTGAGCGCCTTCCACCAGATCGCCAAACGCCTTCTCCTGGCGCTCTTTCACTTCATGCTCGAATGCCTGTTTCCGGGCACGGTAGTTTTCACTCTCAAACGCGGAGGGAATCGCGGAGCGCAGTTCCTCTACCAAACGCGCCATATCGTCGCGCAAAGCAGCGCTGCGGCCTGGGGGAAGACGCAGAGCGCGCGGCGTGTCTGGACTTTCAAAATTATTGACGTAACACCATTCTTCAGAAGAAGGCTCCGTGGCTGCTTGTTTTTCTAGGAAACTGCGTGCGATGGTGTATTTGCCCGCGCCAGCCGGGCCTAGCAGGTAGAGGTTGAAGCCCTGTTTGCGAATCTCCATGCCGAAGCGCATGGCTTCGAGCGCACGTTCATGGCCGATGAAATCGGTATCACTCCCCAGTTCCGAAGTGTTCGCGAAGGTAAAGGTATCAACGGCGGCCGGGCGGAACACGGCCTCAGGCAAAAGCGGGCTTAACTGGTTGCGGTCGTCCACGCGCGTTCTCCTCTACGGAGGATTTAGTAGAAGCTATCCACGCTTAGACTAGGCACTTTACGTGCCATCCGCAACCAAAGCCCGGTTGAGGCGTTATTGCACGCTCAGCAGCGGGCGCAACCGGTAGAGGTACTCCGGCCGGCGCAGACGCTTGAGCGCCTGCACTTCAATTTGCCGGATGCGTTCGCGGCTGACGTTGAACACCTGAGCGATCGCTTCCAGTTTGTGTTCCTGGTCGTAGCCGATGCCGAAGCGCATACGGACAATCTTTTCTTCCGTGGGCGTCAGCACCTTCAGCGCATCGCGCGTTTCTTGATGCAGGGCGCTATCGAGCATCCGTTCGATCAAGGCGCTTGCGCCGCGATCTTCAATAAGGTCACCCAGCACCGATTCGCCGTCCTTGCCGACGGGAATGTCGAGCGAAACCGGATCGCGGTTGATCGCCTTCAGCTCACGCACTTTATCTGCGGTTAGACCCATCCTCTGCCCAATTTCTTCGTCGGTCGGAATCCGGTTCAACTCTTTTTCCAGCTGCCGCGAGATCATGGAATACTTGGTCAGCGTTTCATTGACGTGCACTGGCACACGAATCATGCGCGATTGATCGGCGATGGCGCGCGAGATCGACTGGCGAATCCACCAGGTGGCGTAGGTGGAGAACTTGTAGCCCAGTTTGTAATCGAACTTATCGGCGGCACGCATCAGGCCGATGTTGCCTTCCTGGATCAAATCGAGCAGGTGCAGCCCGCGATTCGCGTATTTCTTCGCAATGGAAACCACCAGGCGGAGGTTCGCCTCGACAAGCGATTTCTTCGCCTGCTCGGCTTCGGCTTCGGCAATCTTCACTCGTTTGGCGCAGTGCCGGAGTGCAGAAGCAGCGGAACCGGCGGCGGCTTCCTGTTCACGGGCCTTGGCGCGGAGTTCGCGGGCGGCAGAATGCAACTTCTTCGCTGCCAGCTTTTCCGCATCGGCTTCCAGGATCAAAATTTCGCTCGCGGCGTGCTTTGCGGCTTCGGCAAACCGGCTCCAGGTGGTCAGAGTAAACGGGACCACACGAAGGGCCTGCCCGGTTTTCAAACGCTTGCGGAACAATTCGCGGCCCAACTCCGCACGTACGCGGGAATGGCGCTCGGGCGTCGATTGCAGCCTGGAATCAAGCGCTTCTGACTCGCGATGGAGGCGGGCCATCCTTGCAAGCAACTTGGTCGCCTCGGCACGGGACATCTTGGAGGCCGATTCTTCCTCAGCGCTGACGTCCACCAGATCTTCGAACTTGGTTATTCCCTTGCGAGCGTCTTCATACGCAGCCATCGCCAGACGCTGCACCAGCGTCAGACGGGACAAAGCCTTACGGGCCAGTAACTTACCGCGTTCCATCCGGCGAGCCAGTTCCACCTCGCCCTGCCGGGTGAGCAAACGCACCGAACCCATCTCGCGGAGGTATACGCGGACGGGATCGTCTGAAGAATCAGAGCCTTCCGCCGCTGCACCCTCGTCGCCAGATTCCAGTTCCAGTTCTTCCAGCTCGGACGTCTCCGGAGATTCGTCCGCCAAAAAATTCGCCGTTTCCGTCGAACCCGCCAAGTTCTGTCCGTCAAAATGTTCCATGTGTATACGCCTCCGCTGCGCTCGGCCGCCAAACGCCCTCAGCTAATTGCTCTTTATTTTGTTAGGGTTATCGCCAAGAGCCCTAGCAGATGGACGACCCAGAGAAAGATCAGCGCAGCAGCTTCTGACTCTTGGATGCAATAGGGCACCCAAAAGTTCCAAAAGCTCAGTCTCTTAGACGAGCTAAGTCCGGCTTTGTTCCGAACACTTTTTCTTTTGTGGGGCTATGCTCAAAATTCGGGCGACGAACCGTATGAGCTTTCCGAGCCAGGTTCAGATACCTTCGTCCCGAAGATCCTTCGCCGGTAACGTCGCGCGAAGAGCGTTGACCACGGCGACGAAATCGATGACCTCCTGCGTCACAGCACCCGCCACCGGAGACAGCAGTCCAGCCGCGGCGAAGCCCATGCCGATCATACTAAGCGCCATGCCGCCTACCGCGCTTTGCAGACCGATGCGGCGCATGCGGCGGCCGATGTGGATCAATTCGTCGACTCTGCCCAACGACGTTTCCATCACAACGGCATCCGCGGCCTCGGCCGTAATGTCGCTGCCCTGGCCGAACGCAACACCAACGGTCGCTGCCTGCATCGCGGGCGCATCGTTGATGCCATCACCCAAAAACAACGTGGGCCCTTTGGCTGATTCCTCGCGTACGATCTCCACTTTTTCTTCGGGGCTCTTGCCGAAAAGGATGTCACTGATGCCCACCTCGCCCGCCAGGTAACGCACTTCGGCTTCGCGATCGCCCGAAACCAGCATCACTTTTTTCACGTTGTGGTGCGGAGCTAAATGCCCCACAAACGCGCTGCTCTCCTGCCGGGGCGTGTCATGAAAACGCAGCGCGGCGGCGAACTCGCCGTCGATGAGAACAACACACTCCATCCCGAGCACCGGCGGAGGCAGCGCTTTCGCCGCGTCCCCGCCTGCGGCAAGCACGGCTTTGCGCCCAGTCACCTGCACCCACAAGTTGTGGATGTGCCCGTTCAATCCATGGCCGGGCTTTTCGCTGATTTCCGAGGCCGGAACCAAGGTGACGTTTTCGGCGCGTGCGGCTTCGAGAACGCTCGCCGCAAGTGGATGTTTCGAATACTGTTCCAGACTGGCAGCCAGCTTGAGCACAGTCGCACGGTCCATGTTCGCGGCACAGAGAATATCGGTCAACGCAGGCTTCCCGTAAGTGAGCGTGCCCGTTTTGTCGAAGATCACCGTGCGGCACGTGTCGATCCGTTCCAGCGCGATCGGGTTCTTAATGATAATGCCCCGGCTGGCCGCCACCGAGATCGCACCAATAATGGCTACTGGAATCGCGAGCAGAAGCGGGCAAGGGGTTGCGATCACCAACACCGCGAGAAATCGCGTGGGGTCTTTGCCGATGAACCAGCCAAGAACTGCCACCGCCAAACCCACAACGGTATACCACGCTCCCAGGCGATCGGCGATCCTCCGCATCCTGGGCCGGTTTGCTTCGGCGGCCTGCATCACTTGCATGATCTTCGCGTAGCGCGAATCGACGGGCAGCTTCAATGCCTCAATTTCGAGGGCGCTCTCGCCGTTCACCGCGCCCGAAAGCACGTCGGCGCCAGGGACCTTGGCAATCAGGAACGGCTCGCCCGTCAAATAGGCTTCGTCCATCGTGCCTCGGCCCCCGAGCACGGTTCCGTCCACCGGACAGATTTCATGCGGAAAGACAACAATACGATCGCCCACCCGGACATCGTCCAGATCAACATCGGCCAGGCCGCCATCGATGACGCGATGCGCAATCCTCGGCATGCGTTTCGCCAGGGCTTCGAGAACCGCCGACGCCCTGCGAGTGGCGTAGTTTTCGAGCGCCGAGCCGCCGGAAAGCATCAGAACTATGACGGATCCCGCCAAATACTCGCCCAGTGCAACTGACGCGGCGATGGAGATTCCAGCAAGAAGATCGGAGCCAAACTCCTTGCGCAGCGCTTTCCGGAGGAGATCCCAAACCAACGGCCCGCCGCCGATTGCCAGCGTCGCCAACAGCGGCAAAGATGCCACGTCAGGCGAAACCTCAAAACCGTGCCTGCTGAGGAGATGGATCGCAATGGCGGTGACGGCGAACAGCGCAATATACGTTTCCTTCGACCACCCGGAACTGGGGGCGACAGATTTAGCGGGAGTGTGCCGTTCCAGCGCACCCGCGCCACCCACATTTTGCCGTTTGGCCTCTTGCTGCTCTTGTAACCGGCTCATGGAACCCGATTCATCTATTGCCTACATTGCACGTGCACTACCAAGTAGTTTCTCCCGGCACCATGAGTGAACTTTACCGTTTCATATCCACGACTTAAGGCTTTCAACGCATGCCGGGCGAGGGAAGCCACTGCCGATGGTCCTATTGGTGCCGAATCCTCACCCCAATAGCGAAACGCCGGGAAGCCGAAGACATCTTTCTTATGGTCCGCCCCGTTCCGGCGGCGGTCCCATCGGAGGAAATCATGAAGATCCGAAATAGACTCCTTTTGACAACCGCGGCGCTCGCCTTCCTGACAAGCCCCGCCTACGCCGTACATTTCACCCTAGCATCCGCGGTGGGTAATACCTGGACCTACACTCTTACCTTCGATCCTCTCGACAACTACTGTGTGCAAGGGGGCGCCTGCACCGCCACCGTCCGGCTGGCGGGACTCTCCGGCGTCACCTCCGCGACCGCTCCCACATCGAGCGATGCCGGAGGAGGGGGTGCGGGGAATTTGCGCTGGCTGCCCGCCGTGGAGAATGGCGGCACAGGTGTGGTTTGGCAGATGACCAACGGCGGCACAGGCAACATGTCCAACCCGGTTCACGTCTTCGGATTCACGGTCACCGCGCCCGGAGCCGTCACCGGCGTCGCGTCCGTGATCACCAGCGAGTTCTGCCGCGATGACGGATCTCCCTGCACGAGTCTCAACATCGACACCGCCGTGGCCGGCCCCGTCGCCGCAACGGCTGGAACCATCGCCGGTTCCATCGCGCAAACGGTTTCGAGCGGCGGATGGGGAACGCTGTTCACGCTGGTCAACACCGGCTCCAGTGCGGCAAATGTGACGCTCAACTTTTTCGCAAACTCCGGGGTGCCCATGAGCCCGTCGTTCAGCGCGCTCCCTTCCGCCACATCGTCGGTAAATGCTTCATTGAACGCCGGAGCCTCAGTGGTGATCGACACCAACGATTCCGGCCCGGCGCAGCAGGAAGGATGGACGCAACTTGCGTCCACAGGCACCCTTGCCGGTTTCGGTGTTTTCCGTTTTCCTGCATCGAAGTGGGAAGCGGTTGTACCGCTCGAAACACGGAACGCGGATCGCTACATCCTTGCGTTTGACAACACGGGTGTCCTGGCCACCGGTGTCGCGGTAGCCAATCTGTCCGTGCAACCGGCAGGCATTCCGGTGATCATCCGGGATGAAAATGGCGCGCAGATCGGGACAGCCGTCCTCACGTTGACGGGACGCGGACACACGTCGTTTCTGTTGAACGCCCAATATTCGGCAACCATTGGCCGCCGTGGCACCATTGAATTTTCGACACCAGGCTTTGGAACGCCCGGCGCGGGTAGAATCAGCGTTCTGGGATTGCGTGCCAATGGCTCCGCGCTCACAACGCTTCCCATATTCGCGAATGTGGATAGCTCCGGCGGCTCCATCGCACACACGACGTTCCATGGCGAGTTCAGCAGCACGTTCTACGTGGTCAATACCGGTTCTACTTCCGCGCAGTTCACGTTGAGCTTTTACGACGAACTGGGCTTCGTGCTGCCCGTTCCTCTCACGCTTGTTCCATCAGGAAGTACTGTCATCGAGCCGTCATTGACACTGACTCTGGGCGCGGGAGCCATGACCGTCATCGAGACGGCCTCGCAATCGGCGCTCCAAGGCGTGGTCGGTTCGGCGCAACTGTTGACCACCGGCAACGTCAGTGCCTTCGAAGTCTTCAAATGGCTACCCTACGGGCAGGAAGCTTCGGTTCCGTTGGAAACGCGTGTGCCGGCCGCGTTTCTGTTGCCGTTCGATAACACCAACGGCCTGACGACGGGCGTTGCCATTGCGAACCTCGGATCATTTGTAAGCAACGTGACGATGAACCTGCGGGACACCGGCGGCTCGGTTTTCTACACCACCGCGATCAGCGTGGTCCCGCGCGGCCATAGCTCCTTCATGTTACCGACGGGTTATCCGGCGGCAGCGAGCCGCAGAGGCGTGGCGGAGTTCCTGGTGCCGAGCATCCCGCTCGGCCAAAAGATCAGCGTGATTGGGCTGCGCGCCAAGGCCGACGGCACGCTGACTACAATTCCGCTGCTGACCAAGTGATTAGCGACGGGTCACCACAACGCTACGCCACGCGGAGTTTCCGGCGGCATCGAACGCTTTCAGTGTGATCGTGTTCGATCCGGTCAGGAGTGGTACCATCGCGGTCCATTGGTTCGTGCCGCTCGCCGTGCCGGAAGCTCCATAGGCTGTGGCCCATGTGACGGACTGAACGCCAACATAGTCCGAAGCGGAGCCCGATATCGTGATCGAACTCGCCGATGTGGAGACCGTCGTACTCGAGGGCGAAAGAATGGTGATCGAAGGCGCTGTTGAATCGGACGAGGCCGGTGGTGGCAGAGTGACGGTGCGCGTGATGCTCAAAGACTTGACGGACTGCGTGGAACCCGAATACGCCGAGATCGTGACGGTGTTCGCTCCCACGATCAATGGAATGCTGCCGATGCTCCAGAAAGAGCCGGCGACCACCGCGCTGCCTGCTGCTCCGGAGCTCGACGACCACGAGACGGACGCTCCGGAAGTTCCACCAGTCACCGCGCCGGACAAAGCCATCGCCGCGAGCAACGTGCTCGATGGGTAGGCGTTCACGGTGAGCGTCAACGGCGTTGCCACCGCCGTACTCTGCGCCGCATACAGCGTCAGCGCCGCGGTTTTGTCCGCCAGCGCAAGGCCGGAAACCCGCCGGTAGTACGGATACATGACGGCTGCCGGATCGTCCGAATGTCCCAGGCCGAGTGCGTGCCCCAGCTCGTGCAGCGCCACGCTGAACGTATCCGTATCAACACCCACGCGCCACCGTTCGGCGTCGTCCAGATGCATGTCGCCCGCCAGCGGTTCTGCATTGAGCGGCGCCGGATAGAACGTGTGAGCCAGCACCCCGCCCTGTCCATCAAAGGCGTAGCCATCGCCATGATTCCCCATCGCCCACAAAACGTTCACCGTGCGCGAGGCGTTTGACGAGTAGCCCTGCGCCCAGGAAACCTTGATCACCTTCGACCATTCCGCCATCGCCCGCTGGACCTCGGACCGGGCGAGGCCCGAATCAACCTGAGAAGTGACGTTGGTGAACACGTAACTGAGTGCCGCGGGTCCAAGGCCCGGACCATCCCATCCATCTCCGTAAGTGGCGATCGACTGCGGAACCGCTCCGTTCAACGTCAGCGCCCCGCCGCAGGCCTGCACCGGAAGACCGTCCCGAAGGGCATCCGCCGCGGGAAAGATGTAGTTCACTTCATCGAGCGAGGCGATTTTCTCGATCGCCGCGGCGGGCTTGGAGGCGGGCAACTGAACCATAAGTTCCTTCGAATGCAGGTCGGCATTCTCCCGCAGTTCGACGCCTAGACCGAGAAGGAGTGCGCGCCCAGTATTTCCGTCCACATCGGCGTGAAACTCCACCAGCACAAAAGAGCGAGCCAAATTGCCTGATCCGGTCAGCAGCGGGCTAATTTTGTCGGACGACAGCAGAGATGTGCGAAACCGGATCCCCAGGCCGCGCAAAGAGGCCGGGCGCTGCACCGATACCAAGAGACCATTGTCTGGAACGTCGGCAAGTACCGCCACGCCGCGGTTGCTCAGATCTTGGAGGACGGCGGCGGACGGCGGCCCGTCAAACTGCAGCAAGAGATGCCCAGGTCCGCCAGTGGCATCGCTCACTAACTTCGAGACGCGAGGTGTCGCATCCGTATCAATCCAGCGAGCCTTTAACCGCAGGGAAGTTTGGGGATAGGCAAAGCCCACCAAGAGGAGCAAGGAAATCACCAGGCGTTGTATGCGACCCATACTACCCTCATCGCCTTTTCCGAGAGAAGTTTTCTGATTTCCCCCCACTCAATTGGTACAAGGATGTTGCTTATGCCAAAGTGGTTTGCGAAGACGGGTCGAATCGTTTGTGGGATAGTTCTCTGGGTCCACTTGGACTACCCCGCACTCGCACAGGGTTATAAAATCCGCACCGTCGCAGGGAGCACGCGAATCGGGGACGGCGGTTCTCCGCTGGACGCTATCCTAAAGCAACCGCAAGGGATCACCGTTGGATGGGATGGCAGCGTGTACGTCGCCGAAGCTGCCGGACATCGCATTCGGCGTATCTCCGACGGGGTGATTACCACCCTGGCGGGCACCGGCGTCGCCGGATTCAGCGGCGATGGCAATCCCGCGTCACAGGCGCAGCTGAACTCCCCTTATGGCGTCGCGGCGGACGTTTTCGGCAATGTCTTCGTCGCAGATTTTGGCAACGCCCGGATTCGCAAAATCGCGGCCGACGGCACAATCAGCACCCTAGCGGGCGGCGGCGAGCTTGCACCGGGGGGGGAGAACGACGGGAAGGTGGCCACCGCGATCGCATTGCAAGCGCCTCGAAATGTAATCGCGGCATCTGATGGCAGCGTTTACTTCTCGGACTTCAACGGGCATCGGGTTTTCCGCCTCGCGACAGACGGGTCACTCACCACCGTCGCGGGAACAGGGGAAGCAGGATTTTCCGGCGATGGGGGACCACCCGAAAAAGCGCAGCTCCACCACCCGTCCGGACTGGCGTGGAACTATACAGGGCTATACATTGCCGATAGCCAAAATGGCGTCATCCGGCGCATTCCTCCGTCGGGAAATATTGAGACGTTCGCGCATGTCACGACACCAACGGGCCTTGGCTTCGATATGCTCGGCACGCTTCGTGTCGCCGATGCAGGCACCGGAACCCTTTTAAAAATCGCGGCGGAAGGATCGGTGAGTGCAAGCGAGATCCCCGCGAGCGACGCCGCGCTGGACCTTGACGCCAGCTTATGGGTGACCGATGCGGCCGCCGGAGTGGTCCGCACTCTTGCTTTAGACGGTTCGGTGCAGATCCAAGTGGGTGCGGTAGCCGTGTCGGCAACGGACGGTGGCCTCGCCAAAGAAGCGCTTCTGCAACAGCCCACCAGCACCGCGGTGGACGCGCAAGGCAACCTCTATCTCGCCGAGCGCGGAGCCCACAAGTTGCGCAAAATCGGCGTGGATGGAATCATAACTTCCGTCGGCACCGGAGACGTGGTGCTTCAATCTCCCACCCATGTGAGTCTCACCTCGAGCGGCACCGTGCTGGTAACCGATGCCGGTGCACACCGCGTTTATGAAGTGTCGGCCGCAAATGAAGCGGCCAACGTCGTTGTCCGGAACATCGCAGGCAAAGGCACTGCCGGTTACTCCGGCGATGACGGCCCAGCCACTGCCGCCGAGCTTCGCAACCCTGCCGCCGCGGTTTCCGATGGCAATGGGAATATTTACATCGCTGATCACGGCAATGGCCGCATTCGACATGTTGATCCCACGGGAGCGATTCGCACTCTTCTCGCTGGATTGTCGGGCCCGCGAGGCTTGGCCCTTGACGGTCTGGGCGGTTTGTATTTCTCCGAAGAAGACGCTGCTCGCGTATCGCGCCTCAATCTTGCCACCGGAGTTGTCGAAGCAATTGCAGACGGCGCGTGGAAACTGCCGCGCGGCGTGGCCATCGGCTTCGCAAACGGTGCGCCGAGCGGGGACATTTTCGTTGCCGACACAGGACGGCAGCAGGTCCTGCGCGTCAACGCTGCCGGTCAAGTAGACGTCATCGCGGGAACCGGCTCTGCCGGACTCACTGGCGACGGCGGCTCGGCAATCGATGCGCAGTTGAGTTATCCGTGGGATGTCACCACCGGAAGCGATGGCCGCATTTACATCACCGAGTTGGAGAGCGGAACCGTGCGCCGGTTGGACACTGAGCTATCCGCGTCTTCCTCGGATCTCGTGGTGGTCAACGCGGCCAGCTACCAACAATCGCCAGTGGCCGCAGGTATGCAAGTCGCGATTCTGAACACCGGCGTGACTTCCACCGCAGCGGGATCCACCGTCGTACTGGTGAACTCCACTCCCGCGGAGGTTCTCGGCATCGACAATGGAGTAGTCACTGTGTTGGTTCCGGCTGGCACGCATACGAACGGCCCAGTGGAGTTCCTGGTTGCCACGGCCAACGGCATTGTGGGCTTCACGCAGGTCGATGGATCGGCCGTTTCTCCGGGCATCTTCGCCGATGCGGCCGGACAGGTGATCGCCACTAACGAACGCGGCAGCATCTCTCCGAGCAACCCCGCGCTACGCGGTTCGGTCGCAGCACTCCTCGCGACGGGTCTCGGCGTTGTCGAGTTCCCGGTCACCGCAACTATCGGCGGAGTGAATGCCGACATCCTTTCGGTTTCACCTTCCGCCGCACCGGGAGCCAGTCTCGTTTCCATTCGAGTCCCCGATACTTTGGCGGCTGGAACTCATGCCATCCAGCTCACGGTTGCGAATGCCGCGACTCAATCCGGCGTCTCGTTGTTGGTGCAGTAGCGCGCAAGCTGCAAACGTCTAAAGCGCACGGCGATTTCCACCGATTTATCCGTTATGCAGAAAGTGCATACGCGCCGGCGCAACACGTCTGCCCTCACTTGGGGGTCGATCCTTGTCGGCGTGTTTTTCCTGGGCGCACTGGGCTACATGCAGCGCGATTGGGTGCTGCATGGGCGCAACGATTTCGTCGCGTTTTATACCGGCGCCAAACTCGCGGGCACCAGCGGACTCTATGACCGCGCGGCAAACCTGGCAGTTATACGCGAAGCGCTCGGCGTCACGCTGGAAGGGGTCACCTATATCCGGCCTCCGTTCTATGCGTCACTGCTAAAGCCGCTCGCCTACCTCCCCTACATGGGCGCGTACACGTTGTACGAACTGGCAACGTTTTCCTGCGCGCTCTGGTTTATTGTGTATTTCTCAAAAGAGTGCAAAGAACTGCCGGTCTTCGCCGCGATGGGACTGCCGATTCTCGTGCCGCTCTGCAACGGACAGGACACACCTTTTCTGCTAGCCGCCGTTGGAGCAGTCATCCTCCTTCTTCGAAAAGAAAAAGACTTTCTCGCGGGCCTGGTGCTCTCTTTCTGCGCGATCAAATTCCACCTGTTCCCGTTCGTCGTGGGTCTTGTGCTGCTGAAAAAACGCTGGCGCTTGCTCTACGGAGGCGCGGTGGGAACCGCCGCACTCACCACATTCGGAGCCATCGTCGCCGGACCTGAGTCCCTGCTCCAATGGATCCAGGTTCTGCGCGATCCCTGGATCACGCCGGGTCCCGAAGGACTGCCGAATATTCATGGGTTGGTTCTTACCTTCGGCGGAGACGTGCGCGTGGAGTTCCTGCTTGCAGCCATCGTGGGAGTTGCGTTTCTATGGATGACGCGTCAGACGGAGAACTTTGAACTGTTGCTCGCCGCAAGTTTGGTGTGCGGTTTACTCACCAGCTTTCACTCCGGCACGGCTGACGATATCCTGCTGTTTCCTGTCTTCGTGCTGACGTTGAAAGCGGCCGCAGAACCGGCGCTGCGGGTGGTTTCGGCATTTCTCCTGATGCCGATCCCTTACTTCTTCGTGTTCGTGGGCAGCCCCTACAGTATTGTTCTTCCCGTGGCGCTATTTGCGTGGATGATCACCGCCGCGCTCGCACTGCGTCAGAAATCTGCGCGCAGCGAACGTCACGCTAGTGAACTTCCTCCATCCGCTGAATATCGCGCAGATAACGCGTAAGGTTGTCGATCCGCACGCGGCCCAGATCCATATCGTCTCGCGTCACCTGGGAAAACACGGGCCCCCAAACAGGCATCTCCCGTGAGCCGTGTCCCGAGGGAAGTTGCTGCTCTCCGGAAATGATCTTTTGAACTCTGGGGAACGGGAAGGCGCCGTTGTTTCTCTCGGAGATTCGAGTGAGGTCCGATGGCTTCACTTTAAGCGAACCTGCCATCGGCCCGCTTCCTTTTGCGTCGGCGCCGTGACAGGACGCACAGTAGGCGCGATATAAATCCGCACCTTTAATGGAATTGATTAACCGCAGGTCGTTGGCGGCATCGGGTCTTCGCTTGCCGGATTGCGCGGTTGGCTCAGATTTCCCAGCGTTCTGCGCAACTAGCCACACCGTACCACCGGCAGGCAAAAACCCTAAGACAAAAACACAAATCCACCGCAAAGAGCTGCATTTATTTGACGTCCAGATCGCCATGGCCTTTGCTCCTTGTCGCTATTTCCGGTGCAACTGAATGGCCCAATGCGTGCATTCCACATTTGCGTGAGACAGGAGGAAAAGGCCATGACGGCTACTCCAAGTAACAAGCTGCAACTGCTAGAACCTGAAAATATCCAAAATCTGTCCCGTGTAGGTGGGCCATGCGTCACCATCAAGGTCCCCGGCTTCCATCCCGGCGAATCGGCGGGAACAAGGGCCGCGCTCTTGCGCCAATTGGCCCAAAAAGCCGAAGCCGACCTGGGTGAATTCAGTCGCTCGCGCGGCGCAACGGAAGCTGCGGCAGCAATTAATAACTTAATCGCCGCGGTAGACGAAGGACACGGGGGACCAGGGCTAACGCTGTTCTGCGCTCCCGGATTTGAGGCGGCCTTTCTCACGCCTCAAGTGACGGAACAGACCACAGTGGGCAATCACTTCCACTTGGTTCCAGTGATCCGCGTTGCAAAGGCAGCACATGACATTTGTGTGCTCGGAATCAGCCAGAAACGTGTTTGTGTTTGGCGTGCGACGTCGGCCGGTGTCACGGAAGTCGCACTGCCTGCCGGTGTTCCGGCCAGCCTGGAAGCCGCCGGCGGATACGACCGTCCCGATCATACGCTCGAGAACCGTTCGGCGTCGGCAGCCACCGCCAAGCGGGGCATCCGGTTCGGAACCATGTCGGACCACGACGACGCGAATGAATACCTCCACAAATTCATGCTCCTGATCGCACAGGGTGTCCGGGCCGCCTTCCGCAACATGCCGATTTTCCTGATAGGCGTGCGCGAAGACCTGCTCGAATTCCGAAGCGCCGCCAAAGACGCGGCCATCTTCGACGCGGAATGGCATACCAATCCGGAACACTGTTCGCTCGCCGAAGTGGAAGCACACGCCCGCGCCGGTGCGAACCACGAGTATTACAAACAAGGCGAAGCAAAGGCCGCGGAGTTGGCCAAAGCCCGCACCCGGGTCCTTAAGGAACCCATGGAAATCCTGACAGCCGCCCGCGAGGGCCGCATCCATCAGGTGTTCGTCGCCGAGCACGCGGGATTCGCCGGGGATGCACCCCCGGAATCCGGCGTCCATCGAGGCGAGGATCTCCTCAATCTCGCGGTTGTGGAAGCAATGGCGAAGGGCGCCGAGGTCTGGACTTTCCCCGGAACCTCGCTCGCCGCCGCAGGCTTCCCGGAGTCCGCCATTGCGGCCACGCCCAGGTATTAGGTTGGTCCTAGCAGCAGCCAAGGGCAGGTTTTCCGGCGATTCCCGCTAGGTAACCTGCCTTTGGACGTTGATTAGGGGGTTGACATGTTCGCCTTTTATTCCCTATAGTAGTGCAAGGCGAAGATAGAGCGAATAGGAATATTCCCATGTCGATTGAAACGTCCACCTCCCTTTACATTGGAACCGCCGGTTGGTCTTATCCGCACTGGAATGGGGTTGTCTACCCAAAGCACCACGCCGGCGGTTTCCATGCTTTGGATGTCCTGGCCAGACAGGTCAACGTCGTAGAAGTGAATAGCTCCTTCTATCAGTTCCTTAAGCCTGAACTGGTCACTTTATGGCTGCGCCGCACGGAGTTCAATCGTGATTTCCGCTTCACGGCCAAGCTGCATCAACGTTTTACCCACGCTCGGATGATCGAAGACACCGAGGTGCGCTCATTCAAAGAAGGACTGTGGCCGATGCTGCGGGCGCGGAAGATGGGTGCACTTCTGATGCAGTTTCCCTGGTCGTTCCGTTTCACTCCAGAGAATCAGGAGTTCCTGATCCGGCTGCGCCGCGCGTTTCATGAGTTTCCGCTGGTGGGCGAAATGCGCCACGCGAGTTGGCTGGCGGAAGACGCACAGGGAACGTTCCTCGATTATAAAATCGGCTTCTGCAACATTGACCAGCCCGAATACACCAGCGCTTTACCGCCGACGGCAATTCTGACCAGTGGCATCGGTTACGTCCGCATGCATGGACGCAATCCGCAGAATGCGTTGGGTGCCTTCGATCGCCAGGCGAGCAGCGAGGCTTCCACGCGTCTGAAACAACACGATTACTTGTATTCCTCAGCAGAATTGGACGCCTGGGCCTCCCGCATCAACCGTATCCGCAAGTTCGCCGACGCCACCTACGTGATCTTCAACAACGACGCCGCCGGAAAGAGCGTGGTGAACGCGCTGGAACTGCAGGAGAAGATGCTGGACATCCACCCTGCCGCGCCCAAAGAACTGCGTCGCCGCTATCCGGCGGAGCTAGGCCGCTTCCGTCCCATGTACGCCGAGCAGGAGTTGCTGTTCCCGGCGGCTTAGCCATACACGCCCTCCCATCGGATTCCGGGAATCCGCTAGAGAGTAGAAGCTCGATAAAGTAGAAGAATGAAGCTTCCCCTCTATCAGGTCGATGCCTTCACCCACCGCCGATTCCATGGAAATCCCGCTGCGGTCTGCCCCCTGGAACAATGGCTGCCCGATGAAACGCTGCAGGCCATCGCGCGGGAAAATAACCTATCGGAGACTGCGTATTACGTTCGTCAGCGCCTGGGCGGGAGCGAGCAAGTAGAGCTGCGGTGGTTCACGCCCGCCGTTGAAGTGGACCTGTGCGGGCATGCGACACTGGCTGCCGCGTATGTGATGTTCGCTCTCCGCAAGGAACTCGACGGCGACCGGGTGCAGTTTCAAACAAGGAGCGGCGCGTTGACGGTCGAACGGGACGGAAACCGCTACGCGCTCAACTTCCCTTCCCGCCCTCCGAAGGCATGCGATGTTCATCCATTGCTCACTGAGGCTCTGGGCCCTCCGCCGGAAATCATCATGGCGTCGCGCGATTATTTGTGTGTGTATCCGTCGGAAGAGGCAGTGCTGCAATTGACACCGGATATGGGGAAACTGGCGCAGATCGATCGCTTCGCCGTCATCGTGACGGCACCCGGAAGTACGCCGGCGGAAGGGAAGGACGGATGCGATTTCGTCTCGCGTTTCTTTGCTCCCGCGCAAGGCGTTGCGGAAGACCCCGTCACCGGCTCGGCACACTGCACTCTAATCCCGTATTGGTCACGCCGGCTTTCGAAGAAACACCTGTTCGCGCGCCAATGTTCCGCGCGGGGCGGAGAGTTATGGTGCGAAGACCTGGGCGAACGGGTTCGCATTTCCGGTCAAGCGGCGAGTTATCTTGAAGGTACGATCACAATCTGACGTCTTGGACAATCGTGTAACGTCAACGAGAAAGAATTTAGTCAACAACTATGACGAAACTGTTACCGGTTTTTGCGTTGTTCGCAGCCAGCACACTGTGGGCGCAATCAGGAGAACTTTGGTTTAGCGCTGGAAAATCCGTTCTTGCCAATCGCGGGATTGGCTCTTTCAGCAACCTTGGTTCGAAGGACGACTATCAACTGAAGGACGGATTTCGGTTCGGCTTCCGCACCACCTTCAATACCGGTGTGCGGACAGGTTGGGAGCTGGGCTACGCCTACAACCGCAGCCATCTGGAGTTGCAAGGCGCGGACCAGGGCGGCATGGGTATCCATCAGGTGGCTGGCAACTACCTGCTCTACGCAACGAAGGAAGGTTCGCGCGTCCGGCCGTTTGCGACGGGAGGCATTCATTTTTCGAACTTTGTGCCGCCGGGATCTTCGGTCACCTCCGGCGGAGGAAGTACAAAGTTCGGTTTGAATTTCGGCGGCGGAGTAAAGGTGGCGATTAATAACATTTGGGCGCTACGCTTCGATTTACGCCGCTACGAAACGCGCAAGCCTTTTAACCTTTATCTCAAAGACAGCTGGCTGCATCAGACGGAAATCAGCGCGGGCGTCGGCATCCAGTTCTAGTTCGGTTATCTTCCGGGCTCGGAGCCCACAACGAGCACCGCCGAAGATACTTCATGCCGCACGGCATCAATCGTATTTCCAAAGATAATATCTTTGATGCCGCGATGCCCGTGCGCACCCATGACGATCAGATCCGGCTGCAAACTTTTCGCGGCGGCGACAATGGCTTTGCGCGGATCCAGTCCGTGTTCAATAGTCACTTCCGCGCGCACGCCGCTCGCCGCCAGGGAATCGACGATTCCCCGGAAATAGTTCGCCCCCGCCTCAATTTCTTCCGTTGACGACAACTGCCCGAACAAGCGGCTGGTGACGCCCTCTTCCACGTGCAATAGATGCAGCGTCGCTCCTCCGGAGATGGCCATGGCGGAAGCATGCGCGATGGCGGCACGGTCGCGATTTGAGTGATCCAGCGGCACCAGGATCCTGCGGTACACCGGTGCGGGAAGGTTCGAGGCAACAAGCATGCCATCGGTATGCGGCACTTGTTCTGGCACTGTTGCTTCGAAAAACGTTACCCGGACCAGGAGGGCGAGAATCGCCAGGAGAACGGGAGCAACCAGCAGCATGTGCCACGCTGATTCGATCAACCACGGACCCACCGTACTGGCGACCAGCCAAAAATTCAGCCCGACGATCACCGACGCAGTCACCCAAGCAAGCGTCCGCACCCATGATGGATTCGCGAATTCGCCCATGCGCCGGCGGTCGCTTGTAAAGCGAATGAGCGGAATCACCGCAAACGGCAGCTGCATACTGAGAATCACCTGGCTCAGGATTAGCAGTTTGTAGGTACTTCCTTCACCAAACCAGATGATCGTGATAATTGCCGGCACAATTGCCATCGTGCGTGTGACCAATCGTCTCATCCACGGGCGCATGCGGAGATCGAGAAATCCTTCCATCACAATCTGCCCGGCGAACGTGCCGGTAAGGGTGGACGACTGCCCGCTCGCCAAGAGCGCCACGGCGAACAAGACACTCGCTCCGGCGGTTCCCAATAGTGGAGAAAGCAACAGATGTGCCTGTTCGATTTCGGTGACCGCGATGCCTTGGCGGAAGAAAACGGCCGCGGCCAGAATCAGGATCGCCGCGTTCACGATCAAGGCGCCGTTCAGAGCCAGAACCGAATCCACAAAGTTGAACCGGCACGCCTCGCGGCGCTCTTCCGCGCCTTTGCCGAAGCGCCGCGTCTGTACCAGCGCCGAATGCAGATATAGGTTGTGCGGCATCACGGTCGCACCCAGGATGCCGATCGCCACGTAGAGGCTCTCATTATTTAAGCGGGGAACAAGCCCAGAGACCATCTCGGCAATCACCGGCTTCGCCCAAAACAGCTCAATGAGGAAGCAAATGGTGACGATTCCGATCAGGGAAAGAATCACGGCCTCAATCATCCGGATGCCATAGCGCGAGAGCCACAGCACGAAGAACGTATCGAGCGCCGTCAGCAGCACGCCTGCAAGCAGAGGAATTTGGAACAACAACCGCAGCGCGATCGCGGCGCCTAACACCTCCGCCAGATCACAGGCGGCGATTGCAATTTCGCACAGGACCCATAACGAAATTCGAACATGTTGAGGATACGACTCGCGACACGCCTGCGCCAAGTCGCGTCCAGCTACAATGCCCAACCGCGCCGACAGCGTCTGCAACAGAATCGCCATAGCATTCGATAGCAGCAGTACCCACAGCAGGCCGTAGCCGAAGCGCGCACCGCCTTCGAGGTCCGTCGCCCAATTGCCGGGGTCCATGTATCCGACGCTCACCAGGTATGCTGGACCGGCGAACGCCAACATCCGCCGTAACGTCGTCGGCTTGGCAATATGCACGGAGCCGTGCACTTCAGGCAGCGATGAGGACGTGGCCGTTGGTAGCTCCACTTTCATGGTTGATATTAACTATAGTTTATGGGATACCGAACTCACCAGCAACTTTCAGCGTTTTTCACGGAATTGAGTGGAACTTCACCGCTGGCACACCCGTAGAATGGAACAGGAGGATTCATGCGGCATCTTGTCGTTCCCGCACTATTTCTGTCCTTTGCGGCTTACCCACTTCAGGCGGCTGTGGATCCCGCGTTGCTCGACCTCGCGCCACGGGGCACGAAGGTCTTGATGGGAGTGAACGCGGAGCAAGCGTTGCAATCCTCGTTCGGACAATTTGCCTTGTCCAGAATTCCGGAAAACAACGATCTGCAGCAATTTATCGCCGCCACCGGCTTCGATTTTCGGCGCGATCTACGCCAGATTCTCATCGCGAGTGACGGCTCCAGTCCCGCGGCCGCGAGTAAGACTCTGGTTGCGGTTCGAGGCCGCTTTCAGCCGGGAAAGATCATGGGCATTGCTGGGCTTTCAGGAGCCAAGTCATTTAATTACAACGGAATAACAGTGGTAGACTTTGGTGCGATGAATAAGCAGATTTCGGTGGGCGCGTTCCTCGATGCCGACACCTTGATCCTGGGAAATGACGATGTGGTGAAGGCAGCGATCGATCAACACGCCACCGGCAAGCACTTCGATGACGTGCTCGCAAAGAGGGCGGACGACGCCAGCGGCCAGTATGACATCTGGATCACTTCCGAAGCGCCGCTGTCTTCTCTCGCACCTCCACAGTTAGGGAATTTTCAGGGAGGGGCTGCGGGATCGGCGCTATCGTCCATTCTGGCCGTTTCCGCGGGAATTCGATTCCAGTCCGACGGAGCCAGCCTGACGGGTGAAGCCGTCGCTGCCAGCAGCCAGGACGCACAATCGATTGCCGGTATGGCGCAGTTGGTTCTGGCGCTTGCCCAGTCCAGTAAAACCCAAGGAGCGCAACAGGGAGCGGCGTTGCTCAAGAGCGCACGCGTTTTTGCGGAAGGCAGCTCTGTCCGAATGCTGTTGATGATTCCCGAAGAACAGTTGGAACAAATGTTCAACACACCTGGTGCGCGAAAAGTGGCCTTGCCGGCGCGGTAGGTCGTGCGCCGCGCCGGTGACTAGCGTTGTCCAGTAGCGAGGTTCAAGCGGGTTTGCATGATGGTCAGAGTGCGTTCCAATTGTTGAATACGAGCGGCCTGAGAGGCATTTTGCTCTCTGAGTCGCGCCACTTCATCCTGCAGGGTGTTCTTCTCCAACTGCATCACATCGGCCTCGCTTGCATCCAGGCGGGCCGGTTCCGCGCCCAGGTAATGCGAGGACTCCTGACTGGCACTCCCTTGGCGGTCACGCACCTCCAGACGCACTTGCACATCTCCGGTCTTTCGCGCATAGGTAAAGCTACCCTTTGAAAGATCCGCCGAAGAGAGTTGTACCTTGCGGTTGTCCAAGCCGTCCACGATTTCAAGCACGCCGTTGTTGGCCTCCAGAACTGTAGGAGAGGTGTGACTCCACTGCACCTGCAACTGGCCATCGCGCTCAAGCACATTCAGGCCGATAGGTTCGCGATTCACCTGCGGGGTGTAATAACGAAGGCCAAACATCGCTGCGGCCGCAATCGCGACGAAGCCAACGGCCATCCAGAGCCAGGTTCGTGACTTTCGCGCCTCGGGATAGGCCTGCGGCACCGAAGTATCGTACTGTCCGAAAGCGGGGGCCTCGTAGGAAGAAGGGGGCGCGCCCTGCCCCTCGTAGCCGTTGCCCTCTTGCTGAATCGCGCGCGGTACAGGCAGATTTTCGTACGGAAGAGGCCGCTTTTCGCCGCGCTCTCTCGGCGGTAGAACGGCACGCTCCGGCAGGCTAAACTCCAGGTAGCTCTTCTCGGCATGCAGCGTTCCGTCGATCTCACGAACGAAGAACCCCGCGCGCATCGCCCCCATGCGTCCTGGCTTCAACACCATCGTGACGTGCCAAGGTTCAGGAAACAACTCCGAGAAAAGCTCGATATCAGAAGCCGTCAAGTTGATCTCGCCGCGCGTGTGGGAGCAAAACCAGCCCACCGGCTCAAATCCGGCCAGCCGCTCGTCCTCTCGATCCCGCTCCATATTCTCGAGGAGGAGGCTCTTGTCATTATCGGATAACTGAAACGACGGACCCAAAGCATGCTCGCAAGGAATTTCGCGAATCGCGAGAATCCGTGTCACGCCGCCTTCGTAGGTGCCGTAGAGTATGCCACCCACCTCAATGCCGCCACGGGAGAACTTCTGAAAACCGTCCGTCACCGCCTGGCGGATCTCCTCAATCGCCACCATCGAGTACTCGACCGCGACCGGAGATCCTTCCGGATGCCACGCTCCAAATTTTGCGTCCGTCATTTATTCACACCCACCCTAGCGTCCCGGCTCAAACCAAAGCAGCGCGGTAGTGTCCAAAGGCTCTTCGCTATTCAAATCTTCTTCGTGTTCGTGGTAGTAATACGTCACCACACCCATGGCCGTCGCCAGCAACATGCCGAGGAGCAGGTAGAGGAGGGTAGCTCGGTTCCACGGCCGATCCTGACGAACCGCGGCGGCCGTACCCAGAACGGTCACCCAGCTCAACGAAACGCTCAGCAGGAGCTTCGTGTACCAGGGCATCAGGTCCAGATGTCCTTGTCCCCCCACCTGACTCCAAGTGGTCCAGATCGCGATCACGGCAAACAAAAACAAAAAGGCATACGCGAGGCGCAGCAGGTACGGAGGCATTATATCGTGATTACTGTCTTGACCAAGCCAATCGCCTTGCGCGCTGACAGCACCCCATTCCACAAACTCGCATCCAGAGGATGCGCATACGAGAGGCGAAGTCCGTCGTAAATAGAGAAAGGGCCGGGGCATTGCCCCGGCCCTCCCCGCTC
>JBEBGM010000166.1:0-1746 GCA_040081455.1 Bryobacteraceae bacterium | reverse complement strand
CGTCGCGCCGCACGCCAGCGGGCCGTAGCACACGTATGAATGGCCCGTGACCCAACCCACATCGGCGGTGCACCAAAATACATCGTCCGGCTTGTAATCGAACGTCCATTGCATTGTCAGGATCGTCCACAGCAAATAGCCGCCGGTGGAGTGCTGGATACCTTTGGGTTTGCCGGTGGAGCCAGAGGTGTAAAGAATGAACAGCGGATGCTCGGCGTTGACCCACGCGGGCTCACAAGTGTCCGGTTGTCCTTTCACCAGATCATGCAGCCATACGTCGCGCTTCACGTTCCACGCTACCGCGCTGCCGCTGCGTTTGTAGACCACCACGGTCTTGATCGACTCGCAGCCCCCCAGCGCCAGCGCTTCATCCACTGCGGGCTTGAGTGGAATTTCGCGTCCGCCGCGGAACTGTCCGTCGGCAGTCAACACCGCCACCGCGCCGGCGTCGATGATGCGTTCCTGCAGGCTCTTGGCCGAAAAGCCGCCGAATACTACGGAGTGAATCGCCCCAATGCGCGCGCAGGCTTGCATGCACACTACGGCCTCGATCGACATCGGCATGTAGACGATCACGCGATCGCCGGTCTGGATGCCCTTGGCTTTCAAGCCGTTGGCTGTCTGGCACACCTGACGATGCAGTTCGCGATAGGTGATGGTGGATACCTTGCCGTCATCGGCTTCGAAAATGATGGCAATCTTGTCCGGCTGGGTTTTCAGATGCCGGTCAAGGCAGTTGTATGAGGCGTTCAACTCGCCATCGTGAAACCATTTGAAGAAGGGGGCGTTGGACTGATCGAGCGTCTTGGTAAAGGGCTTTTGCCAGAGCAGCTCCTTACGCGCGAGATTGGCCCAGAAGCCTTCGAAATCCTTTTCGGCGTCGGCGTACATCTTGCGATAGGCGTCCATGCCGGATATGTTGGCCTGCTTGACGAATGTCTCGCTGGGCGCAAACAGCCGGTCTTCTTGTAATATGGATTCGATGGTGGACATGCAGGCCTCCGGATAAATATCAGATGTCGTGCGTCAGGGTACGGGCATCCCGCTTGCACGGGGCGATACCGCGCGCGGGACTTGTCTTCTTTGGGTGTTGTGATAAAAGCACTAAACGCATTTTTTGTAAAGCCACCGCCCGTTCAGGGCTGGAAAAAATTCCTTATATAACGCATACTTACAAAATAATTACGATTTACGGCGGGCCTCCCCGCATTGCATGGTAGTGAATCTGGTCAGGTCCGGAAGGAAGCAGCCAAAGCTATTCTCTGCAAGTGCCGGGGGTCAGGCTCGCCACCCATGTTGGGGGGAGTACTTGGAGTACTTCGAGCGAGCGGGCAGAGGCAGCTACTAATAGACGAGGACAGAATGAAACTTCGCATAGTAGGGTTGGCAGGTGTGGTGGCGGGATGCATGGCTGTGGCTTCGTCCGCGGCGGCGGTGGACGGTGTGTCTCTGGAGTTGGGCGCGGGCGACGCCACAGACATGGGACGTGTCGGTTTGCAATGGAACTGGGGCAGGCAGTGGTTCAAGGGCGATCAAGGCCAGCCGACTCCACCAGAGTCGCGACGGCAGGGACGCAACCGAGATTGGCCGCACCTGTTCAACCGCGACGTGATCTCGATGCCGGACAAATGGGAATACCCCTGGTACGCGGCTTGGGACTTGGCGTTTCACATGATCCCGTTCGCTCAGATCGATGGCGAGTTCGCGAAGCAACAACTGCTGTTGTTCCTGCGCGAGTGGTACATG
>JBEBGM010000165.1:0-1750 GCA_040081455.1 Bryobacteraceae bacterium | reverse complement strand
GCTAGTGTAGTGTCCCGTAAATAGCTTGACGTATAGATCGGCTCTGCGTCATACTGGCTTCATGAGCCGAACCGCACCCACTGTCACCATCAGCGACGACGACCGACGCCAGCTTACCACTTGGGCAAATGGGGCTTCGACGGCCTACCGCCTTGTCCAGCGCGCACACATCGTTTTGATGGCGGCGACGGGCGCACGGGACATCGACATCGCCAGGCAACTCCGGACGTCGCGGCCCACAGTGCATTTGTGGCGCAAGCGGTACCTGGCCTTTGGACTGAAGGGTATCGAGAAGGACCAGACAAGGCCCGGGCGGAAGGTCGCGCTCACTGCCGCTCAGATCAAGTCCGTCGTTGACCGCACTCTCCACACCAAGCCGCCGAACGCGACCCACTGGTCGATTCGCACGATGTCCGGAGCGACGGGACATAGTCGGATGGCGATCCAGCGCATCTGGTCGGCACACAATCTGAAGCCCCATCTGGTGGAGACGTTCAAGCTGAGTCGCGACAAGCGCTTCGTTGAGAAGCTCAAGGATGTTGTCGGGCTCTACATGAACCCACCTGAGAACGCGCTCGTGCTCTCCTTCGACGAGAAGTCCCAGATTCAGGCGCTCGACAGAAGTCAACCGATTCTTCCGCTTCGTCCCGGCATACCAGAGCGTCAGACACACGACTACAAGCGCCACGGAACGACGACGCTCTTCACAGCACTCAACATCCTCGACGGTACGGTAATCGCGAAATGCTCCAGCCGTCACCGACACCAGGAGTTCATCAAGTTTCTGAATCAGATTGATCGAGAGACGCCAGCCGACCTCGGCATCCACCTCATCGCTGACAACTATGCGACGCACAAGCATGAGCAAGTCAAGAACTGGCTCAAGCGGCACAAGCGCTTCCAGATTCACTTCATCCCGACGAGCAGCTCGTGGCTGAACCTTGTGGAACGGTGGTTCCGCGAGATCACCACGAAGCGCATCCGAAGAGGCAGCTTTCAGAGCGTAGAGCAGCTCATTCAGGCGATCGAAGAATACGTTGCTCACAACAACGCCAACCCGAAACCATTCGTGTGGACCGCTACCGCCGATAAGATTTTGGCAAAGATCGCCAAATGCAAAGAAGCGTTAGGGACACTACACTAGCTTTACTCCCGCGAGAGCTTCCGCCCACGTACTTCCGTGAGACGCGATAAAACGCGATAAAGCCGAGCCTGCGATGAACAATGGCAGGGACAGGAGGGATTGCCCGACTCCCCAAACAGCGTAGTGCAATCCAGCCCGGCCTGCGACCGTGTCATTGATAGCTGGAATTGCTAGGTCACCTCGCGTCCATAGCGATTTGGCCTGCTGATAGACCGATACTTCGTCTGACGGATTGAGTATCAAAGGATCTGCGAGCGATTGCGCGGGTCGAGCCATTCGCGGCTCCGTTTGCGGTGAACTATGCCCGGGGCCGTCTTCAGTGGTAAGTTGGCCATCGGGAGCGGCGCCTGAGATGGGATTGTCGTCAGTTTTGGCCGCCAAGCCGAAGCAAGTCGCAACGATGAGACCGAAACAAAAAAGCCACGCCGGCGAAGCAGACTGTCCCTTGAGGTTGCGCGCTGCATTGAGGTTGTTCTGCGCCAAGAGGAATGATGGCTGGAGCTGGAGTGCACGCTCTCCGGCATGTATTGCTTCCTCGCGGCGACCCAGTGCCACGTAACCAGCACACAGATTGTTCCACGCCGACGATGAGCCCGAGTCTAGCTC
>JBEBGM010000054.1:0-24818 GCA_040081455.1 Bryobacteraceae bacterium | reverse complement strand
CCCCCACTCGAGCATCAACGACCCCAACGGTATCCGCCTAGAATTCATAGAATTCGCCGAAGGCTCCATGCAGAAAAAGGCCGTGGAATCGTTCCGGTAAGCCACTCGGCCACCGCAAAAAATCAAATCCTGTCCGCGAATCCCGACGGCAACGGGGGGGGATTCCCATGCCATATGCCGCCCTATTGCTGGCCTATTACCCGCCCTTGTCCTCCTGCGCCGTCTTTGATAGTATTACCGCATTCAACGTCGAGCCTGCGGAGGAAACGGATGAAACTGAAGTTAGCGCTAGTCAGCTTGCTTGCCAGTGTCCCGGTGTTCGCAACCACGGTTTACGGAACCAACACCCCGCAATTCATCGGTTCAAACATCACACAAACAAGGGCTGCGGATAGTTTCACCATCGGCTCTTCGGAAACCATTACGGACGTGCAGTTCTTCGCGTCCGTTTTCTCCGGCGTCCTGGCCGATAACTTCAGCGGGTCCATCACCTACGCGTTCTATAATGACGCCGCCGGGTCGCTCGGCAGCATCGTCACCTCCGGGACGGTGAACGGACTCACCGGTGTATCCTGGGGCGTCTGCGGCGCAGGTCAGTGCAGCACCATCGATTTCGCGTTGAACAGCGCCTTGAACCTGGGTGCCGGAACCTACTGGCTGGAGATTCACGAAGGCACTTCGCTGTCAAACAATGACGGTTCCGCAATCACCTGGGCCGGATTCAACGCCGTAAGCGGAATCTCGCTTTTTTCCAGTTCCCTCGAAACCGCCCCCGGCACAAACAGCGTATCGGAACGCTCCTTCAGCCTCTTCAACAACGCAGCCTCGGTCCCCGAGCCAAGTTCCATGCTATTGATCGGCGGCGGACTTGCAGGCATCCTTCTATATAAGCGCCGGAAAAACTCACCGACACGCTAAGTGAAGGGATAGACACTAGATTTCCACACGATCCCGATATTCAAGATGGTCCGTGTCGAAATCCAGTGTCAGTCCCTTTTTCATGCCAGAAGGCCAACTTGCGCTTAGAGTTGGTCCGAAGTTGTGAGCGAACGGGAAGAGTGAGCAAACGGAGACAGTCATTTCAGGGCCAACGGGCCGCCTTTTCTCCGCCATGGCGCCCATCCATGCCCACGTACCCCCGAGAACTCGGAATATCGTTCGCCCTTCCCCCATCCATCCTTTCGGCGCTTCTGCTCAACTGCCCGTTGAGCTATACTTTCCTGGTTATGAATGCCAAAATCCAAAACATTCTGATTACGGCCGGAGTCTGCCTGACAGCCATCCTCGTCAGCAACAACCTCGGCATTGTCCACGGTCAAGATTCGAAATTGACAGGCGCTGGCTTCGCCGCCATCCCCGGGCAGAAGGGCGGCCAAGATATCTTCGGCCCCTACGATCCCGTCGATCACTGGCAAAAGCCACTGGCCGATAGCCGCCCCGATCTGAAGGGTTGGACCTACTCCCAGGCCACCTACGTTTATCCTGAGACTCCCGACCGCGTTTTCATCGCGCAGAAGGGCTTGCTGCCTGCGCTTCCTGACCGCATGAAGACGACGTGGCTTCCGGAGATCGGCCCCAGCCTGAAGTTCCCCGTCGGCATGGGCCTGCCGATGCGTGAAACCGCGAGTGCCACGCCGAGCTGCGGCGGCATTCAGAATCCGGCGGACATGCCGCGCAATCCGAACTGCCCCGATGTGAGCGACGGCCGCTCGGGCCGCCCTGGCGTCGATTGGCGCTGGGATCACGTTGTGATGGTGCTCGACCGCAACGGCAAGGTCATCGAAGATTGGAACCAGTGGGACAAGATCTGGGGCCGCCCGCACGACATCGAAGTCAGCCCCTGGGATCCGGAAAAGAACGTTTGGGTGGTGGATGCCGATAACCACTTCGTCAGCAAGTTCTCTCACGACGGCAAAACGCGTTTGATGACGCTCGGCACCCCCGGCGTTCCCGGCACTGACGACAACCATTTCGCGCGTCCGACGTTCATGGCGTTTGAACCGGATGGCAGCTTCTATCTGTGCGATGGCTACGACGGCACGCGCGTGATCAAGTTCGACAAGAACGGCAAGAAGCTCTTCCAGTGGGGCGAAAAAGGCGGCAAAGGCGGCGAGATGCGCCCCGGCTATTGGAGCAACGTGCACGGCATCGCCATCGATCCCGAACGCCACTTCGTCTTCATCAATGATCGCGACAACAACCGCATTCAGAAGTTCGACGAAAAGGGCAAGTTCCTCGATCAGTGGAGCACCGGTGGGCGTCCTTCGAACATCCACACCATTTACATGGGCCAGAACCACATCCTGTGGGCGGCCGATCAGGGCACGAACAAGCTGAACGCCTACGACGAAGACGGCCACTACCTCTATTCGTGGGGCACCTTCGGCACCTGCGAAGGCTGCATGTGGGGCCTCCACGGCTTTGTGACCGATTCCGAAGGAAGCCTCTACACCGCTTCCGTCCGCGACGGCCGCACCCAGAAATACACCCCCCGCAAGGGTGTCAACCAGAACCTGTTGGTTGGCAAACCCTGGGGAACGAAGTAAAAGCGTGACCGTGATCGCCATGTAATGTGGCGATCACTTTTTCGCACCCTTGTTTGGACATTTTTGGAACATTGTTCCTTGCAAGGCAGACCCCGTCGGATCCACTCCGGCGGGGTTTTTCTTTGTCTACGGAGCCCGTTTGCCCCACCAGAAAAAGGGATAGACGCTACATTTCGCCACGGTGCCAGTGTTCAAGGCGGTCCGTGCCGAGATCAGTGTCTTCCCAAGCCCCCGTGGAGACGGCGGCGATCTCCAGTGCGCTTGACCGGGAGCGAGTCGGCTATGGAGTCCTCCGCCTTCTTACCCCGGACGCATCGCCTGCCCCTAAGACCCCAGCCTATTCACCGGCCTGAGAATAGTGCTCGCTCCGTGCTAGAGTATTGACTATAGGAGAGTGTTACTATGCCGAATAGAACAAGACGCAGCCTGAGCGCATTTTCATGGATCTTGGGCATTTTCCTGCTTCTTGCTGCGCCTGCATTTGCAACAACTCTCTATGACAATGGCGCGTCAAACACAACCGACGGCTACAGCATCTACGGCTCAAACGCCCTCGCGGACGACTTTTCGATTGGCGGCGGCGGGACCATTGCAAGCGTAGGTTTCTACTTCCAGAACTTCAACGGAATCACCGGTTGGAATCAGGACATCACCTACCGGTTTCTCGCGGACAACGGTGGCCAGCCAGGCTCCGAGCTCGCCAGCGGAAGCGGCCAGAATCTCCTCGCGGTCGACTCTGGTCTGCCCTGGTGTTGCGCAGGCGGAAACGCTTACCTGGTCACCTTTGACCTGCCATCGGCATTTGTGGCTGCGGCCGGAACCACCTACTGGTTGGAACTGAGCGGGGCCACCGGCGGTGACAACGCTTATTGGGTGACGGCGAACGCGAACGCGACAAATCCGGGATACTGGGGTGGGACCTTGAACACCGGGCGACAGTTCGCGTTTTTCCTGTCCGACACGCCAACGGGTTCGCAAGTGCCGGAGCCAAGCAGTGTTGTGCTCTCCGGCCTGGGCCTGATGGCCGTGGGAGCCCTTCGAATCCGCGCCCGGCTCGCAAAATCACGGAAAGCGTAACAAAACGGATAGCCTGCTCTTATTCGTTCGGCGCGCCTCGCGTCGGATTTGAGAGAAATGGCCGCCGGAGCCGGAAGTTCGCCAAAGGGACACTGGGGAGTGTCCCGCGATGAGCGGCAAAAATGGGGAATGTTTCGCCTGCCCGGCTTGGCCAATTTTAAAAATTGAAAGAGCCTGTCCCCGTTTTCCTCTTTCGTTTTCCTCTTTGGAGGTGAACCCGATTCGCAGGATCGTACACGTATACGAATCAGCCGTACCGATGATCACGATTGGACGTAGACCTTGTGTCTTTGTAGTTCGTACAAGAATTCACTTTGACCAACATGATATTGCGAGTGCGTGATGTTCGTTCCATCGGCTCCCACAACGAGCACTTGCCGCAAGACGGCGGGATAACTAGCCGCTGCGCCTTCCCACTGAATCATTCTCTTTTTAAGCCCCAATAGGGATCGTTGAATCAGGGCCCTAGGTGTCACCTCAATCTCACCCGGCTCCCCAAGAATGCACCCTAGCCCCATTCCGGCGACCAGCAGGGCCATGACCCAGTCAAACTGATTTGAGGCTTGTTGCGTCATCTTATAGCCGACAAAGATGAGGAACGGCCCCCCGAGACGGAACAAGATTCTGAGGCCTACGCCCACAGGAAACCGGAGTCCTGCGGCTGTGCGCTTCGCACGTTGGAACGCTGCTTCTGCTGCTATGAAGCGCACCAAGAAGAGTGCGAAGGCGATGATTAGGGATCGCCCGATCATTGCGTACTAATGTTGCTCCTCGTCTTTCTTGCGCTTCTGTTGGCTGGCCTCTCTTGCACGGTTAGCGGCGTCCGCAGCCGATGCAGAAATCAGACAAGAAATCAGGGACAAAGAAATCGACAAATCGGGGACAGGCTATCCTTTCGCTAATTGGATCGTACATGATGTCCAAGTTGCGGCGCTAAGTTTAAAAAGTGAAAGGGTAGCCTGTCCCCGATTTTCCGTCCCCGATTTTCCCGATTTTCCCGTTTTTCCCGTTTTTCTCCCCGTCATAAGTATACGTCGAGGTTTCCCCGTTCACCGTCGCCGATATCTGCCGGAAACCAACGTCTCAAGGCTGGTCCAACTTCTGATAGTCGCCGTAGACATCCTCGAAAACGTTTTCCCAAGAGTACGTCATCGCCGTGGCGCGGGCGCCGGCGGATTGTAGATCCCGCGTGTAGGCGTGCGTGCGGAGATCCACCAGCGCTTCGACGAAATCATCGAATCCATCGGCAACAAATCCGTTCTTCTTGGATTGAACCAGGAACCTCGGCCCTCCCTGGTTGCTGACAATGACCGGCACTCCCGAAGCCATTGCTTCGAGGACGACGTTGCCAAAGGTATCGGTTTCGGAGGGAAACACGAATGCGTCCATGCCGGCATAAGCCTCGGCGAGCGCGACGCCGGTGAGCACACCGGGTAGATCCGCCTGTTTGAGATTCCGTTTCAACCAGGAGCGTTCGGAACCGTCGCCGACAATCAGGAAGCGGTAGTTGCGCACACCATGATTCCGAAGGGCTTCTTCGATACGAACAAACAATCGGACATTCTTCTCCGGAGAAAGCCTACCGACAAAGCCGATCACAAATGCCTCGTCTTGGCGCTTCCGCCGGTCTGGAGTAAACAACGAAGTGTCGATGCCGCGCCGCATGAGGGAGCACGGTCTCCCAGTGCGGTTGGCGAGCGTGGCCACAATTTGCGGATTGGGGGCAAACAGGATGCGGGCGAGCCGGTAAAAGCGCATACTCAACTCGAACGAAAGTGTCTGCGCCCAGTGCGTCAGTTGCCGGCGGCTCTCCTGGCCGATCCAAGTCAATCTCTGCTCCAGACGCCGTCCAGCGAATTCGTGCACGTTTGTGTGCCAGGAAGCAACCAATGGAATCCGCAGTTCGTGTGCCAGGATGGCGCCCAACATTCCGATGTGGCTCGGCCCGGTAATGTGAATGAGATTCGGAGCGAACTCCGTCAGGTGACGCCGAAGCCGCGACCGGTGACGGAGGAAAAGAAGGTCGAAGGACAAATCGCGTTCCAGGCGCAGTAGGATACGGGACCGCGCGAGTTGCACACACCGCACAGATCCGTGCTGATGAACGCGATTGCCGGGGCCGGCACAAACCGCAAGCAGATGCCGGCCCGTGCGTTCCGCAAACCTCACAAACTCGCGGCTTGTGAGTGCTACGCCATTGATTTCATGCAGGCTGTCGGTGAAGAATGCCACTCGCGGGGGCGTCACAGCACCAGTTCCTCCCGCTTGGCGAACGCGAGGCGGAAGGCATGGCGAAACTGCTCGTTGCGCAATAAATCGACACCCTTTGTGAACAAGCGGACGGCGAGCGGCGCTTCACCCCATTGCTCACGCAGGGATCGCGTCACGCCGTCATCGCAGGTGTAGAAGGCCCGGTCGCTCCACGTCTTCCATCCGTAGACGTGATCTTCGCGGTAGCCCAGGATCTCTTCCAAGCTATGCAGGATCCGCATCGACAGCGGCTCCCTGTATTGGTTGGTGATGAGAACATCGCTAACGCCGTCCCGGACTTCCTGGACAAACTCCGCGAATGTGCGAGTGTTGGTCAAATTCAGAAGCGTGTTTGGTTCGGTGGCGTGACGGTCCCCACCGGCTACCAGGGGTTTCTCAAACATCCGGGCCAGCTCCAAGACCGTGCGGTTCTCGGCCCAGGGCCGCAGTCCGTTCAACTCGAACGCATGGAGATAACAACCATAGGTTGCGGCAAATTGTCTCGCGGTCTCCCGGTGCGCCTGCTCCCCAATGCCTTTCTCGTCCCAGTTTGGGTGATTGAAGACAATGAGAACCTGCGGGTCCGATGCCAACCCGTGGAGGATTTCCGTCAGGTGTGGCCGCTTGGGTTGATTCGTGAATGCGGCCAACGCCGCCATGGTGCGGCGCGCAGACTCTCCCGGAAGATTGTGAACTCCTATGTGGAAGAATGTTCCGCCGAAGGGGACCGTCCATTCGACCGACACTGGCACCACTCCGCATCCTTCCAACAACTGGAGGCTCATGGGCGCATCAATGCTATCGTGATCGGACAATGAGACGAGTCCATGCATCTGGAACCGGTCCTGAATCTGACCCATTTCCAACCTCCACGCCTGTTGCGGGGAGAGCGGAGGCGTCCAGTAGCCGCGCTGAAGATCAAGACGCGTACCGTGCAGGCGTTCGTAGTGCGCTGCTCCATGGTCCAGCGCGATGCGGACAGGGAGAATACTTCTGGCGAACTTGTAGATGAAGTCCAGACTCTCTTTGGAATGGAGGGTGTGGCTGTGCAAAGAAACGCCTGTCTGAAAGTGCAAGGTTGAGTGACGGTCCGATTCAAAATGAATCTGAGTGTAGTTCACAAATCCTCCCGGGGGATGAGGGAAAGCGAATGTAGACCCATCGTGTCCGCATCACTTCCATGGAACAGCACGCATCCGTGCGAGGTAGACGCGGGACGCGCCGCTCGACCAAACAGCTGACGCCGAGCGATGATTGGTTCGCATTCTCACTCCCTCAGCATGGGAGACGAAGATCACTATTTCATCTCTGCTGCGTGAAATTCATAAAACATTTGTGACGGATTTCGTTGCGATGGTGTGGGCGGAGTTTCGCGCAGGCCGGACCTGGCGTTTCAATAGCCGAATTCCTGGAAGACCGACTAGGCGGCCAAGTCAGGGTAGCGCGGCACCAGGCGCTCGCGCTGCCGATGCTGGTTCCCCAAGGGGGGCAATCCTCGGGACATAAATCGCAGTGTTTTAATCGGAGTGGGCTCTGGCTTTGTGTGACTCAAGGCAAGACCGGATACTTGCTTGTCTCTTCTTGCTGAGCAAGACCATTTCCCGGACTTCGTCGGTGCGCATCGATACTCGATCCGGACAAGGATGCAGCATTTCCTGACGCTCACTCAGGACCAATGTCGCCTCGACCTCGCACATCAGGCCGTACTCACGATTTAACGCGTCGCACACGGAACATCGCATAGCAGAGAGGACTTTCATTCTCGCGCACGGCGGTGCTGGTTTTCCAGTGTTTTTTGGCCATTTCGGGAATTGCTGTAACTCGTTATCCGTTACAAAATTCCGTCACAGCGGGGATTGGCCTGCTGAGCCACCGGTTCCATTTCTCCCGTGTTCCTGGAGGGAAGTGTTGCTGCCAATGATGCGTCAGCGCCCTATCTCGTTGCGCCAGTATGGATTGCACCTGGCGCACCGCGACTGCATCGCGGGCAATCAGTTCCATAGTGGATAAACAGTCGTTGATTTCCCCCAACTTGTCCTGAAGGCCACGCAGTTGGCGGAGCCGTTGCTCCATCCCGCGGCTGTAACAGTTTCGAAACAGTTCCAGTGTGTAACGAAGACGTTTCCCTCGCAGCCGGAACTGGTGGAGAAGTTTATAATCTTCCTTCGCCTCAATCGCCGCCGATCCTGCGGAGAAGAACTCGTCACACATCTGCGGCAGAAAAGCACTGGCGTTGGAAGCAACGTCCATGTCGATCCTCCACGGACCCGCTACCCCTTTTCTTGTGCGGAGTTGGAGTCGGCTGTTTGAGGCAAAGTTCTTCCAGCGCTTCTTTGTCAACTGTTTCAGCAGTTTGTGCTGCGCCTCATCTCGGCGTTCGCGCAAGTGTGCAACTAGAGAATGCGTCTTGGGTAGTTCGGCGAGCAGCAGCAACTCAATCGCGATATCGCAGTTCCTTGTTTTTCCAAGCAGTTTCATCAACTGGCGTAATCGCTTGCGGATCGTTTTCGCGATGGATTCGTCGAACAGGTCCTGAAAGAGCCGGAGGCACTGTAGATAGCGGCGAATCGACACCCGCAGGTCGTGAATGGCTTCCGCGTCCTGAGGTTGTTCGGAAGCACGCCGAAGTTGCTTGGCCAAACGGGCCAGCGACAACTGTGTCCGCTTTACCGCGAATGTACCCAAAGTGCCGATCTTCATCGTCTTGTTCGCACTATCAATTGACGGCCCAGCACCTCGCGAAACACGGGCGCCACTTGCTCGGCGTGCCATTGCTCCACATCCAGATCGCTTTGTGCTTGCAGGACGAGCGTAACCGTGCGGTCGTCAACGAATACCTCGAAATCCTCCACCAGTTGCTCCTGGCTCTGATCTAACGCGACCGCCAAACGGAGCAAAGGAGCCATCAGCACCACCGCACGGCGTCCTTCGGCGTCCAACGCCTGAAACTCCAAATGCGACGGTTGCGGCATGGATTTCCGGTGATACCGGCAAAGATGTGCGATGATCAACCTCTCCTGGTCCGAGAAACCGGCCAGGTCCGCGTTCGCCACCAAATAGTACGAATGCTTGTGGTGTCTGGATTCGTTCACGAAGTGACCGATGTTGTACAGATATGCGGAGGCTTCCAGTAGTTGGCCCTTTTCGGGGGAGAGTCCGTGCACTCGCCGCAAACTTTGGAAAAGGCCGGACGCCAGATGCGCGACCTTGCCCACGTGCTTCGCTGCAATTCCGAACTTTCGCGAGACACTCTGAACCACCCTGCGCCGGTCGGCGTCCAGGCGAAATTGCTCGGTGCCAACTTTGCGATGAGCAAGATCGGCGATGATTCCTTCGCGGACACCCGCGGAAGAGTAGTAAAGCCTGGGCACGTTGAACCCGTCAACGAACTCCTGCAGAGCTGTAACACCCGCCGCGATAATCTCCGCTCGCCGCGGTCCGATGCCAGTAACGGCGCGGCGTTCCGCCAAGGGCATTGCACTCAGTTCCTTGCATAACCTGCGGATCTGCCCGGCCGTCGCGGGAAGCCTGTCCGCGGTGTCGCGTTTGGATCGCCGAATGTGATTGGCCGCACACACCACTGCAGCCGCGGTGGACGACGTTGCGATCATTCGATCGATCTTCTTGGTTCCCAGGCGGGTTATTGGGACTGCGATTCGCTCGCGAATGTAGCGCTGCATCCGGATCAACTCCCGGGGTTCCGGGGGATCACTCTTCAGAAGCAGCTCGGTCAGGCGGACCGCACCCAGCGGCTTCGAGTAGGAATCGACAATGTGCCCCTCTTCGCTCAAAATCAGTTCCGCGCTGCCTCCACCAATGTCGGCAATCAGGATGCGCTGCTTCGGATGCGGCCATTGGCTTTGGACTCCCAAGTGAACAAGGCGCGCCTCCTCAAGTCCGGAAATGATTTCAAGCGGAGTTCCCAGAATCGTGGTGGCCCGCGCCAGGAATTCCGGTTGATTGGAGGCGTCGCGCAACGCCGCTGTCCCTACCGCGCGCACCGCGAGCAGGTCCAGCTTGCGGTAAGTGGCTGCCATCCGCTCCAACGTTTCGCACGCCAGATTGACCGCCGATTCGCTCAAACGGCCCTCGCGGAAAACGTTGGTGCCGAGGCGGACCACTTGCCGGTCGGCAGCTAGGGGAGCAACCTTCCCATTAGGGGCAACTTCCGCCGCCAACATGCGGATCGAATTGCTGCCAACGTCAATCGCTGCGTACCGGGACATGAGTGTATTCTCAGGCTCGGCTTTGTAACGCAAAATTAACCCAGGCCGGCGCCCTCTGTCGTTATGATAGGGGAGTTCATGCAAGTTTTCCTACCAAATCGTTGTCCGGGGCGACTAATTATTGTCGAAGGGATCGACGGCTCCGGAAAGTCAACACAGATATCCCTCTTGTCGCAATGGCTTCGCCGGCGTGGCTATGGCGTGACATTCAGTGAATGGAACTCTTCTCCTTTGGTGCGTGAAACCACGCGCCGGGGCAAGAAGAAGCAAATGTTCACTCCCACGACGTTCAGCCTCATCCACGCGACCGATTTCGCGGATCGCTTTGAACGCTACATCCATCCGATGCTGAAGGCCGGAGCGGTGGTTTGCGCCGACCGCTACGCTTACACCGCGTTTGCGAGAGACGTTGTCCGGGGCGTGGACCGTGCATGGGTTCGCAATCTCTACCGCTTCGCCGTCAAGCCGAACCTCGCGTTCTATTTCAAAGTGCCTCTCGAAGTGGCGTTGGGGCGCATTCTGGGGGGGCGCGATGCACTCAAGTACTACGAAGCGGGCATGGATCTTGGACTGAGTAGCAGCATTGAAGAAAGTTTTCGGATTTTTCAGGGACGCATTCTCGCGGAGTACGAATCGATGATCGAAGAGATGGGTTTCCATGTGATCGATGCAACGAAATCCATCGAAGCGCAGCAGAAAGAGATGCGAAAGATTGTGCTCCAGGAATTCGGTACACAGCGCCCCGCAGGCGTACTAGGATCGGAGGGCGCCCGTGCCGGATTACAAGAATAGGCCGCCTCTCTCGTATTACAAGACCGCGCTTCCGGGCGTGGATTATTCCGAGTTGCAGGGCAAGCTCATTGTGCTCGAAGGCCCGGACGCCGTTGGACGCAGCACCCAGATGCGCCGTCTGAAGCCGTGGCTGGAAGAGTTTGGTTACGCTGTACTGGACACCGGCCTCGCCCGGTCCGCTCTGGCGGGGAAGGGCATTAAAGAGGCGAAAGAGGGCAACACCCTTGGTCCTTTGACGATGACTCTCTTCTACGCGACCGATTTTGCGGACCGACTGGAGAACGAGATCATTCCCGCTCTGCGTGCCGGCTTCGTGGTGCTGACAGATCGCTACATCTATTCGATCATCGCGCGCGCCATCGCCCGCGGGCAGGACAAAACGTGGATCGAACGCACTGCTGGGTTCGCCGTGGTGCCGCACGCGGTGTGCTATCTCCGCGCGACTCCTCAGGACTTAATCTCGCGCGTCGTTGTAGGCCGGGGTACGTTCGATTACTGGGAAAGTGGCATGGACACCCAGTTCGGCAAAGACATGTATGAGAGCTTTGTGAAGTACCAGACGCATCTCATCCAAGGCTTTGAGTCCATGGTCGACATGTATGGCTTCCAGATCGTGGATGCTTCGCGGTCGGCGGACGATGTGTTTGAGTCGTTGAAAGCGGCGATTTCAAAGGTCCTCGAAATGCCCACCAAACGGCGGCGCGTAAGAAAGGGGACTGCTTCCGCGAACTCCGCTGCTCGCACTGTCAGTCCTGCAAAGTCCAGTTGACGGCGAACTAACCCGCGGCCGATTCAGCCGCCGCCGCGAGTTCGGCGCCATGTGCCTCGGACTCCGTAGCTATCCCGGGAGTCGCGAACTTCGCGCATGCCGCGAATAGAACGGTTACCAACAGGTATGCCGTCGACACCATTGGCGACTTTGCAATCCCGATGCCCGCTCCATGCATCAGGCCAAAGAACGTCAGTACAGCGCCGGCGAAAGCAAAGCCAGCGGCCTTGCGCAGTTGGTGGTCGATCACGCAAACAGCCGTCGCCCCCAGAATCAATCCGCCCAGCGTGGAGCCGCTGCCCAACACCTCCAGACCTTTGTAGAAGATTCCCTGATCGAGCATTCCCGCAGCCAATTGGTCGGAAACAGAAACGACACCGACCGCGGCCAGCGCGCTATTGATCAGTCCAACGCCCCATGCGGCAATCGAGGGCACAATCGCCAGTACAATGGCCGGCGCATGGCGCTTGGGCGTCTCCTGAAACGCTTGCGATCCAATCAACATGCCGATATACAGCAGAATAGGTAGAATCGCGACGCTCGGAATAATCGCCGACATCACCGAGATGGTGCCGAACCAACAAGCCGCAATCACCATGACTCCCGTGGCCGCCGAATAACCAATCCGTCCGCCCATCGCCTTCCAGCCCGGATGCCCGATGTACACCGCGTTAATAAACGGATTTCCCATCAAACAACCAATCAGGCTGATCACGCCATCGGCCGTGAGAACTCGCGTTGTGGGAAAGCTATCGCCCGCGGCAGCCGCGCTTTCCACGTTGTCCATCGCTTCCACCAAATCGTAAATGCCAAAAGGAATCGCAGTGACAAGGATCGTGCCCAGAAACTGGAAGCCGTCGAAAACGTAAGAGAACGCCGGGATCGGAATGTGAAATCCGAAGTTGGCAACCGATGCGGTCACCGCGGCCAGGGTCATGCCGCCGAAGTTGAGGCCCACTGCCGTGGAACCCCAAGCAATCAGCGATCCAACGGCGATTGCCACCAACCCCGCCGGAATCTTGCCGTACTGCACGCCGCCAAACCAGTTCAAAAGGATGATGGCGAAACAAACAATGCCAATCACCGGGGTCATGAACATTTGCAGCGCCGGCGCCATCGAAACGAAAGTGATCGAAACGCCTGCCAGCGTTCCCAGCAGCGCGGCGCGCGGCGTAATCTTTCGGATGACGGGCGCAATGAATCCACCGGCCATCAAGACGAAACTCTGCACGCAAACCCACGTCAGTCCGGCTTCCCACCCTTTGAGTGGATCTTTTGTTGCCTGTGCGATGGGCATCATCACCACAAACGTAACGATAAACATGTGCGGCACGCTGATACCGGACGGCAGCGCGCAAACGTCCCTGCGCCCGGTCTGCTTTGCGAGCCGGTAGGCGAGACTCGCGTAGTAGAACGTGCTGAGGCACATCATCAGTCCGGTCGCCGGAAGAATGCGGCCAAACACAAGGGAATCGGGCATCTTCAGCGCGAACCGCAACAACGCCGTCAGCGTCAGGAGATTCACAAGAATATTGGTGCCGAACCCGAAGAAGGCGTTCCAATCGCCCCGTACCCACAACTGGCTCTGTGTGCCCGAAGTGCGTTCCAAGTGTCCCTCCTTACCCATCGCTCGTTGCTTGCTCTGCGCGATGTCATCGTTTCCTCCATCACTCTCCCGAGCGACGTTCCGCTACCGCGTTTTGCTCTGCATGAAATTCCTCCAACCTCCGAACGAAGTAATATCGCGAGCCGCTTCCAGCGCGACCGCCTCGCAGATGAAGCCCTTCACGATTTCGCCCGTATCGAGAACCAGCGACCCAATCCCAAGCGGCGGTGGAATCAGATCCACAAACTCGCCGAATTTCGATGTCGGCAGTTCCCACAGTTCTACCTCGATCGCCGAGCCGCCTTCATTGACGCGAGCCAGGCCAGGCTTCGGCGGCGTTGAGTTCGGCAATTCGAAAAACTTGTAGCTGGGTGCCGTTCTGCATTTGCGAACGAAGGTGCCGTCGCGTTCGGTCAACTGACTGTTCAGTGGAAGTCCGCGCAAGTGCGCGCCCACCACTGCGACAATCGAACGTGTCCGATCCATCTGTCCGCGAGACGCCAGTACTTCCTTCGTTGCACCCAGCGGAAGCGCCGAACATCGCTGGATACGGTCCCCAAGGCGCAGCAGGTAGGAATCGCTCCTGCCCTGCCCAATCAAAGTAACGCCGAATGGGAGCCCGCGTGAATCGAAGCCCGACGGTACCGCAAGCGCTGCATAACCGAGCAGATTGACGAAGTTCGTGTAATAGCCGAGGTTGCTGTTCTTGACCACTGGATCGGCCGCAACTTCTTCAACGGTGTATGTCGTGCCCGCCGTTGGCAGCAGCAGCACGTCGATGTTCTGCCACATCGGTGCGATCTGTTTTTGTAAATCGCTCAACCGGTACATCGCGGAAAACGCCTGCGCCGCGGAATATTTCTTACCGCCTTCGACGATCGAGCGCGTCACCTCCAGCATGTCGCCGCCGTGCGCATCAAGAAACGTTTGAAGCGCTGCGGTGCGTTCGGCCACCCAGGGCCCTTCGTACAGCAGGCGCGCGGCTTCCTGTAGTGGCGCAAAATCAATCTCCACAGCAGTTCCGCCTAAATCGATAAGCCGCTCAATCGACGTCTCAAAGAGCCCGGGTGTCTCCGGATTCCCGAAAAACTTGAGACCTGTCGAGGCAGGAACGCCGAAGCGGAAGGTGCCCACGGCGCTCGCGGATCTGACGTCGCCAAGAACCTGACCCACCACGGCAGCATCGCCACACGTCAGTGCGAATACTGAAACGCAGTCCAGGCTGCGACAAGCAGGGACCACGCCATCCGTGGAAATGATCCCGGGCGTTGGCTTCCATCCAACAATGTTGTTGAACCCAGCCGGAACCCGGCCTGAGCCCGCGGTGTCGGTGCCCAACGCAAAGCTCACCAGGTTCGCGGATACGGAAACGGCGGATCCCGAACTTGAACCACCAGGTATGAATCTTTCATCGAACGGGTTCCTCGGCACACCGTACGGAGACCGAACACCCACCAGTCCCGTGGCAAACTGATCCATGTTCGATTTGCCGACCAGGATCGCGCCGGCGGCCAACAGCGCCTCCACGACGGGTGCGGATTTCTCGGCCACGGATGCATAGACCGGGCACGCCGCCGTTGTCGGCATTCCCGCAACATCGATGTTGTCTTTCACCGCAAACGGAACTCCATAGAGCGGCAGCTCTGGACTACCCGCTTCCAGTTGCGCCGCGCGCTTCCGTAGTTCCGTCAGTGGAACCTGCGAAATCCAAACACAATCGTCTCCCGCCGCGGTGAAGCGTTGATGGATCGCCTCGATGACGCGCGTTGGTGTGAGTTGCTTTGATCTATACAGCGGCAGCAATGCGGAAATACGCAAGCTGCCGACATCCGGAGCCCAACTCATTGTGTTTGTCCTTTGCAGTTCTGCATGAATTCGTGAATGATCCTCTCCATCAGGAGTTGCCTCATGCGACACCCACGTGCGGAGCCGCGATGGGCGCGTTAGCGATTCCCAACTTCTCCAGGTACGCTCCCACCCGGAGTACCAAGTCTTCCCGGTTGGGCGCCGCAATGACTTGCACTCCCAACGGCAGCGTGCCGGGACGGAATACGGGAACGTTTAGAATCGGCAGTCCCACAAAAGAAAGTGGCTGCGTAAAAATGCCGATGTTCGGACGCGACGGTAGAGCAACGCCGTTTACCTGAATGGTCGGTTCGCCGATACGTATCGCGGGGCAGGGCGTTGATGGCGCCAGGATGATATCCGCCGATTCGAACAGCTTGAGCATTTTCTTCCGGTAGGCGCTGCGGAACCGTTGGGCCTGAAGGTACCACGCGGAAGGAATCAACGCTCCTGCGAGAAACCGTTCGATGACCACGGGATCGAAATCGAATGGGCGAATCCGCAAGTCGGGCAGGTGCCTGTTGGAGCCTTCGCAAGCAGTGATGATGTAGGCGGCGGATCGTGCCGCCTGCACGTCGGGGATTGTGACCGTCTTCGTTGCCCCCAGCGCGCGTGCCACCGTTTCCACTGGTTCAAAGACATCGGGCGAACCCATCTGCATGAAATATCCGTCAGCCACAGCGATTCTCAATCCGTCGATGCCCGTGCCGATTTCCGGGAGCAATGGCTGCCGCGGTTGCTTGCTCGAAACCGGATCACTGGCGTCGTATCCGTGCATCGTGTCGTAAGCGACTGCGATATCCGCAACGGACCTGGCGAAAGGGCCGATGTGATCGAAGCTTTCCACAAAGAGAAATCCGCCCGCACGCGAGATGCGGCCGAACGTCGGCTTCAAACCGAACACGCCGCAGAATGCGGAAGGAACGCGAATCGATCCATTCGTGTCCGATCCAAGGGTGAGAGGCACCATCCCGGATGCCACCGCGGCGGCGGAGCCACCAGACGATCCACCAGCGACGCGCTCGATATCATGCGGGTTCCGCGTGACGCCGTAATGCGTATTCTCCGTGGTGAAGCCATACGCATACTCATCCATATTGAGGGCGCCCACCAGCACGGCGCCCGCTTCCTTCAGGCGAGCAATGCTGGTTGCGTCCTTGACGGCCGGTGGCTTTTCCGCTTGAATCTTGGAGCCCGCGAGCGTTGTGAGTCCTGCCACATCCAAGAGATTCTTGACGGCAAACGGCACTCCGGCGAGTGGGCCTGGATCTTGCCCCGCGGCGATCTTGCGATCGACTGCGTCGGCCTCGGCAAGGGCAATGTGCCGCGTAACGGCAGTGAAACAATTCAGCACCGCGTCCATTTCGTGAATGCGCGAAAGCGCGGCCTGCACAACTTCCTTGGCCGAACGCCGGCGGGCTCGAACATCGGCGGCAATCGAGACTGCGTCTTCTGAAAATCTCTGGTTTAATGTCATGGCTCAAATACCGGTGCGGCTTCCGTAGCTGCGGATAAGGTCATTTCGAGCAAAGGTTTTGCGATTACTTTCGTTCGCTCTAGGTTGATGCGCACGCCCTCACGCAAACTGTCGGGAATCGGAAGCCCAACTTGCTGCGCGGCGTGGTCCATGAACGATTGCGGAACCAGAGAAACGTGAGCGGAGACGATTTTCCAGCCCTCCGGCAACTTTCGCCAAACCTGTGTTTGACGTCCGTGGTGTCGGATGCCACCCACGATGCGAAGGAATTCAATTGTGGTGATGGCGGAATCGTCGCCAAAGGTCACGATCTTCGTCTTGAAAATCTTCCTCGCCAGATCAACAGCAGCCCTAGCTTGCCGGAACGCCAGGATCTCCTCGGCTCCGTATAAGCTTTCGGCTACTCCGAACCGCAAGGCGTGGGGGGAGTCCCAAAAGAATGCGGTGAGTATTTCGACATCATTGCTCACCAGCGCGGTTTCATATCGGTCATGCAGCGCGGTGATCTCCGCGACGACGGCTGGGTCGTTCAGTTTCATGTTGTACAGGCTCCACGGGGAACGGACTGTGCGATGGGGATCGCGGCCAGTAAAGACCACTCTGTCCGCGATCCCGGCACCCAAATTTAAAACGTGTAGGTGGCCGTTAAGCTGGCCGTACGCAAAGCACCCGGTTTGATGAACACATCCCAGAACAGGTACTGGCTCTGGAAGTATGTTTTGTCGAACATGTTGTTCATCGATAGATTCAACCGATACTTACCCTTTTCGTAGAACACCGAGCCGCGCCAAACGCCATACGACGGCAACTTCACGTTGCTCACATATCCTGTCTTCACCGAGGAAGCCCAAGTTGTGCCCAACGTGATGCCGATATTCTTCGTGATGCTCACGGTGCCGAACGGGCTGATCACCCAGTGCGGCTGCCCACCGACCTGATAAGGAGCTTTCAAGCCAAAGATATCCGCGAACCCGATGAATCGGCCCGCATACGCCTGCTGCTGCGTTAAGCCCAAAAGCGTCGGGGGAATTCCCAGAAGAAAGGGAACGTTCAATTGTTCCGGATTCTGCCAGGTCATCGCGCCCGTAATGGTGTAGCGCTTCTTAAAGAACGCACGCGCTTCCAGTTCCACACCCTTGGTCTGGAAATAGTCGGCCGCGCGAGTCAGGTTGTTAAAGGACGCGCGCTTCTGATGGAACATGGAAAACGCTGCGTAGAACTTGCCAGGAAACGCCGTCGTCTTCACGCCGCCTTCATATAGGTCGGAGGTCTGAATAAAGGTGCCATCGGCCACCTGATTGACGTCGATTTCATTGCCTTGTCCCAGATCGAGGAATCGCGATGTTGCGTAGGTGAAGTAGGGCTCCAAGTGATACTGGGATTTGTACGCCACGCTGGCGTTATACGTCGCTGTATTTTTCGATGCACTGGACCTGGCCAAACCTTCGCCATTAAACCGGCCCGTGAAAGAGGGAGAGAAGCGGTCGTACCGAACGCCGACCGTCGCCGCCAGCTTATTCCAGAACAAAAAATCTGTAATGCCGAACAAGCCCGTATCGCCAATGCTGCCCGCCTGATAGTACTGGAAGAAGATCCGCGAATCGTTGTACGGTCCCGCGAAGCGATCGTTAGGCGTCGCGCCCACCGATAAGTCGCGGCGGTCTACGCTCTGCCACCAATTGCGTTCTTCGCCGGCGTTCACCTGAATTGCCCGATAACCGCCACCCCCAACCGCGTGCATCACAAGCCACGGCTTGGCCTTCCACTCAAACGTCAGCGTCGTTTTGTTTTCCACCGTCCACGGCCGGTAGTCCGCGCCGAAGCCATAGCTGCTGAACTTCTGGTGCATCATGCGGTCGTAGAAGGTCTGGTTCTTTAAAACTAGGCCCGGCTTGATGTCGTAGATCATGTCGAAGTAGCCGGTGTACGTAGTGGAGCGAGTGAAGTCACCGGCATCGATCATGATTCGATCGAGTGGCAGCTTCACCAGTTTCACGCTCGCCGGGTCCAACGCGTAGAGATTCGCGACGGACGGATCGCTGAGGAACGGTCCCGACATATTTTGCTGGAAAGCAAACGTGCTTAGCGTGTTGGCGGGCACATCGTTCGGACGAATGTCGTACCCGTTGCTGGAAAGATTCACCAGCGGTTTGCCGGAGAGGTACATCTGATTGTCTACAAGATCCTGCGTCACGCGGTTCCAGCCGATATTCTGCGTGCCCTTGTTGTTGAACAACTGCCCTCCGTACTGCAGACGGAGCTTGCTGGAAAGTTCCATGTCCACCGCTACCTGACCCATCTGATAGCGGTTCGCGACACCCTTGTAAAAGCTATGCGAGTCCTCGCTTTCGAAGAATCCATACAGGCCGGACCGGTGAGTGCCCATCTTAAACGGCAACCCAATTTCGCCGCTCGCCCGCTTTTCGTCGTAGCTGCCGTACGTAGCGTTGATCTTGCCGGTCGCCTTTTCCAGCCACTTCGCGCTCTCGCTACGCGCGGTCTTCGGAACGAAATTCATAAAGCCGCCAATGCGGCCGCCGCCATATGCCGGAGACGGAGGGCCCTTGACGATTTCAATGTGATCCGTTGCGGCCACCGGAGTCTGGTAGTTGCCGCGATTCTCCACGCGACGGAACCCGCGGAAGAAGTTGTCGCCGATGTCGCCGCGAATGAAGACGCTACCTGGGATGCCGAAGTAGCTGCCCGTAAAGGTTCCGGGCGCCACAGTGACCAGATCGTTCACCGTTTTGACCGAATAACGCGTGAGCGTTTCCGCGTCCGCCACCGAGATCGATCGCGGCGTGTCTTCTAAGGATTTGTCGAGTCCAAACAGACTCTGCGATGGTTCCGCCGGCAGGACATTGAATGGATCCACCTGTGCCTCCACCGACACTTGGCCCGACTGTTGCGCCAGTTCCAGCGCGATATCGAGCGTTGCGGCCGACGCGCCAACGGTGACTTTCGAGCCAAAAACCGAAAATCCTTCCGCTGATGCTTCGATCGAATAGCTTCCAGGAACAACATTGGTGAACGTGTAGCTTCCCGACTCATTCGACAAAGTCGAGCGCTTGGCGGCCTTCTCATCGGTGAGCGTGACGACGGCTTTGCCGACGGAAGCGCCCGTGGGGTCTTTGATTGTTCCAGTAAGTGAGGATTGCGCGAACGCTGAGGCGCACGTCAACAGAAACGCAATCCAAAGGGGTAAAGTTTTCAATAGTTTCGACGGTATTGTCGTCAGGAAACACTGGGGCACACGGTGCTCAACCCCAGGCGCAAACGCGAAGGCGCGAGTTCGCAAAGGCATGGACTCCTCCAAAGTTGGTCAAATTTTCAGAAAAACGGAAACAGAGAAACGAACTTGGCAGGCCACAACCCAGCGAAACCGGTTACTGACGCACAGTACGAATCGGTCTACAAAGTACCTTTCCGAGCCGCAGCCAAATTTCCGGTTTGCAGGCGTTCGGAATCGTTGGGAGGCCGAGCAGCAACGGGGCTGATCGCAGCTACAAAGAGCTGTTGATGCATGGTAGCGCCTTTGCCCGAATTGTTTCAAATAGATTCTTGTGATTCGGTGCATACGCGCTGTTTATCGGAGAGGGCCGGTGCGGGCGAGGGTGCGGCTGGGTGATAGTAGAAGTGCAGGACTGCTTCGATTGCTGTTCTGGAGTTTATGAGAATGGGTCCGATGAACGTGAAGCTGGTTGGTGGGGTTTTCTTTTTTGCTTGCAGCGCGGCGATGATGGCGCATCACGGGATTTCCGTTTCCTATCAGCTCGATCAGTCCATCACTCTTTCCGGAACGGTGACGGAGTTCTCCTTTTCCAATCCTCATCCGCAGATGTCTTTGGACGTCAAGGATGCCAGTGGCAACGTGCACCACTGGACCACCGAGTGGGTGACCAGTCCGGGACGGCTGAAACGCGTGAGTGGAGATTGGAGCCGCAACAGCATCAAGCCAGGAGACGCCGCAAGCGTAATTTGTAATCCCCGCAAGCTCGCCGGTACCCATGATTGCCTGATGCGGGAGTTGACTATCAACGGGCAGAAAATGAATCTGGGTGAAGATTCGCATTAGCGCAGTGCGGCCCAATTCGAAGCGTCAGAATTGAAAATGATGCAGCTCCTTGTCGTCGATGGTGATCTTCTCCAGCAGCCCGTGGAAGTCATCGTGAACGCGTGGAACCGGAATATTATTCCGTGGTGGCTATTGTTGCCGCAGGGCGTCTCCGGCGCGATCAAACGCCACGGTGGAATCCAGCCGTTCCGTGAGGTCGCCCGCCATGGACCCATCCCACTCGGCGGCGCCGTTCTCACCTCCGCCGGCCGCCTTCCTTTCCGAGCCATCATTCACGTCGCCGGCATCGACATGCTGTGGCGCTCTTCCGAATATTCGGTACGCCACTCCATTCGGAATACGATGAAGCTCGTATCCCAACAAAAGTTTGCGTCGGTTGCATTCCCCCTCATCGGAGCCGGTTCCGGTGGTGGTTCCGCCGAAGAGATTCAATCCCTTATGCTCGACGAACTCTCGCACATCGCCTATGATGGCTCGGTCCACATCGTTCGATGGAAACGGTGAGAACGGTTGTCGTTCGCACAAGTCTTAGGAGTGCAAACCTAGGGCGGCCCTCCGCGCGGTAGCCGCGTATCGGCGCGGCTTAGTTCACCCCAAGCTTTCAATAAACGGTGCGGCCTGGCCTGCCGCCGATCCCCGATTGCGGAATCCGGCGCGGGCAGTTGGTCGCAGACGCCTTGTTACGACGTTCGCGGCAACCAGTGGGTGAATAACGCCACGGTGAGCGAAAAATGGGGAAATGGGGACAGAAAACATGGGGACACGCCTGTCCCCGTTTTTCTTGAATGCAAAGGCGTGGCCTGCGATGAGCGGCAAGAAATGGGGAATGTTTCACCTTCCATGATCTTGCGCGCGGTTATCATATAGGGAGCGTTTGTTCTGGCGGGGAGGGCCTTCCAGGGATAACAAATTAATGTCACTTGCCATCCGTCGTACTGGCCTGTTGGCCCTGGGCGCTATTGTTATATTCTTGCACGTCCTGGGTTACATTCAGCCACACTTGATCGTAGGGTCGCGTCTTGTTAATAGAGTGGCGATCCCAGTGCTCTTAGCCGCAGCGCTGCTGCTTCCACGAGCAATCGCCGTTCCTCGAAATAAGTGGAAGACAGATCCGTTCGTAAAGTGGGCAACACTTGTGTTTATCGTTCTTGGCACTGTCGAAGTACTGCTATACGCAGCATTAATGTTCAACTTCCTAGCAAGATTCGGTCCCGGTTATACTCCAGTCGATTCCAACCCAGCCTTTCTAATGCTCGAATCTCGCCTGGGGCACTTGCTTATCTTTAGTATTTTGGGAGTGATGCTTGCACCCTTTATTGTGGTGGGCTCCAGAGCAAAGTGGGAAACGCGGGACAGGCTATTGCACTGCACCCCTCCCCTGAGACAGAAAAACCGGTGACAACCAAATGGAAAAACGGGAAAAACGGGGACAGGAAAAACGGGGACGAAAAACGGGCGAAAAACGGGGACTGACACTAATTCCGCAGGCATCCGTCTTAATTTTTCACACCTCGGCCGCCGGAATTGGTGTCTGTCCCCATTTTTGAACCCGTCCGCGTTTTTAAAACCTCGACGTATACTTATGACGGGGAGGGCCGGCGGGTCAAGAAGAGCGTGAACGGAGTGGACACGGTGTTCGTGTACGACCCCTTCGGGAACCTGGCGCAGGAGTACGCGCCGGCGCCCACCGACACGGGCACCAAGTACATCACCGCCGATCACCTGGGCTCGACGCGGCTGGTGACCACCTCGGCAGGCGCGGCCGACAAATGCTACGATTACCTCCCCTTCGGCGAGGAGATCGGCGCAGGCACCGCCGCCCGCCCCACCGGCGGATGCTTCGGCGGCTCGCAATACCCGAGCGCTGCGGACAAGATTAGCGATAAGTTCACTTCCAAAGAAAGAGATGCCGAAACGGGGCTCGACTTCTTCGGCGCTCGGTACTTCAGCAGCGCCCAAGGTAGGTTTACGACGCCGGATTGGTCGGAGAAGCCAGAGCCAATTCCCTATGCCGATGTGAACAATCCGCAGTCGTTGAATCTCTACAACTATATGCGAAACAATCCTCTTAGCGGAATAGACCCGGATGGGCATTGCTGTTGGGATGCGTTGCAGCAGTGGGCGAAAGATAACCCACGCACTGCCCAGACAGTCCAGGGTGCTGGGAAAATAGCTGTCGGTGTCGGCCTTGTAGCAACGATTGCTGTCGGCGATGTTCCTGGTTCTGCGGCGGGTGCCGTCATGGTTGCCAGCGCAACCATCAGCGCAACAACGACAGGTGTGAGCGGAGTTGCCGACGTAATGGGTGTGGCAACAAATACCAATGTCAAAGAGGGACAAAAAGCGCTGGAGGCCGTTAGCAACATCCCCGCAATGGTCACCACGGCTGCCACAGGCGGCAATCTTGAGGCGGGGGCAAGGGCAGGGACCATTGCCGATGCAGCGCAGTTGGCGGCGAAACCTCAAGAGGCGCTAAAAAATGCAGCGACAATGGCGGAGGCAGGAAAGACAGTGATCGGGGTTGTGGATCTCGTCAAGAGCGTAGCCGGGTCAACAGCAAGCGGGATTCGGGGCTTACTTGCTGGGGGCGCTGAGGTTGGAGCCCATCCGCCCGTTCCCAAACCGCCGCCATCGCCCGCCTGCTCGACCACTGGGGATTGTCGATGATTCCGGGCCTCCACAAGAAAGTTTCGCTTCGTCTCCGCTATGTCATATACAACGCGGTGCTGCTGGTCGCTCTCAGCCTCAGCGGGAGACTGCGATTAGACTGGCTCTCTATTGTAGGCGTCGTCGGTGGACTTGCCATAATGAACCTAGTCGCTTGGATATCGTCACGTCATTACAGGGAGTGGCAATGAGCAAGACGACGATGAGCAAGAAAACAAAAGCTCTCCTAGTGGGGAAACGCGGGACAGGCGAAACATTTCCCAATTTTTTTCGTAGCGGTTCCGTGCAGGTCGAGCTCAAAATGGGAGAGCAACTTTTTTCACGTCTGAATCAACATTTTAGCGCTCCCTATCACCATGAGTTCCAGGCGCTATCTCTGCGCCAGTTACCGGAGGATATTTGGCACTCCGAAAAACAATGCCTTCCGTAACCCCTTGCAATCACGCCATCGATCCCAGAAAATCAGGAAATGTTTCGCCTGTCCCGCGTTTCCCCGAAGGCGTATGCGGAAGCCATCGGCAAAGCTGTTGGCGTTGACTCAGCAACGCCACTCTCAATGCTCACGCCAGAGCAAGTTAACAAATTTGTTGAGACTGTGAAACAACGTGAGGGGTTCTATGATCCGAAGGGAAGATCGGAGATCGTTCCATGACGACCTGGTTTACGAGGGTTCTATTCTTATTGTGCTTCGGATTTGCGGTTATGATGGCAGCACCGCCTGGTGACGATCTCGTCGTCCTGGCGGGTGTAGTCAGATCACGAACCGAGTGGGGACCACCGGGGTTCGGCGAAACTCCTAAAGTCGATGCGAAGGTCTTGATTTTCACGCTGAAACTCCTGGCACCTCGAACTGGCAAGCAACTTTCGTTACCGGAGGAGGGGGGCAAGCAATTCACGGAGCTACAGTTACGATGCGATTCCACCACATTCCCTAACTGTGAGGCGGCCCTGAAAAAGTCTGTAGGACAGAAGGTCAAGGTATCCGGACTAGTTGAGAGTGCGGCAGCGCCAACCGATTACCTGCCAGTCATCCTACGAGTACGCCTCATTGCCAACCGATAGTAGCGCAAAGATGCAATGGTGGTTCACCTCCAAAGAAAGAGATGCCGAAACGGGGTTGGATTGGTTTGAAGCACGGTACTTCAGCGGTCCGCAAGGAAGGTTCACCAGTCCAGATGACCCGTTCGCAGGACAAGATCCAAGCAATCCACAGAGTTGGAATTTGTTTTCCTATGGCTTGAACAATCCGCTGCGATTCATTGATCCTGACGGTCATGAGCCGTGCGAGAACGGTGTCAATCCCCAAAACGGGAACATCTGTGCTGTTGCGACTGCCAAGAAACCCGAAACGGAAACTAACAAGTCGGCTCTGCCTACGCTCGTTCTGAACGTGATGGTTACGACCGTCCAAGTGCTGCAAAGGACACAGGAGTTAAGTCAGCCGCTGCTCGATTTCGTAAGCCGTCCTCGTGATTCGGGTTGCCTCGC
>JBEBGM010000164.1:0-1775 GCA_040081455.1 Bryobacteraceae bacterium | reverse complement strand
CTGGAACTGGTCGCCCTCAACGTCGATCTGGCCAACGATACGGCCGGCAATCTCGCCGAATTGATCGCCCGCACCGAGGCCGAGATCGGCACGATCGAGACCGAAGCCCGCGCGGCCTTGAGCAAGAAGGTCAAGGATCAGCAAGATTATTACGGCCGCATTCTGACCAGCCTGTCCTTGTCGATGGACGGCGCGTTGGGTATCGCGACATCCCTATCGGATCGGCTGTTTTCGAAGGGGCCGGAAACCGGCACGGTCTTCGATTTCATCGCCTGATCGGTCAAACGCTCGCGGCAGTAATTGCCGGATGGGCGGCAATATCTGCCGAGCGACCGGCACAAACTTCCCGACCGCCTATCGCCCGCCCAATGCTAACCTATTGAAATTTCTATACTCTCGCATCCGGGATAAGTTGGCCCAGGAATTGCGGCGGTGGGAGACGGCGGCAGAAGCTGCCCGGGGCCAAGAATGGTCCCACATAGAAACTTCAGAATGGAGTTGCCAGGATGGCACAGGATATTTCGCTCTCCAGTTCCGCACGTTCAATTCTTCTCTCGCTGACCAACACCCAGTCGCTCGTCGCCCGCACCCAGAACCGCCTGTCCAACGGCCTCAAGGTGGCCTCGGCGATCGACGACGCGACGTCCTACTTCCAGTCCAAGACGCTAAACGATCGCGCCTCTGATTTCGCCGACAAGAAGTCAGGCATCGATCAGGCGGTCAGCTCGTTGAATGCCGCCCTGGAAGCGACCGACGCCGTCGACTCGCTCGTTCGCCAGCTCAAGGGCTTGGCCATTTCCGCCAAGACCGCGACCGGCACCGAGTTGAGCGACGTGGTCACGCAGTTCAACGACCTGCGCGGGCAGATCGATCTTCTGACCGGCGACGCCAGCTATCAGGGCTTGAACCTGATCAATGGCACCGGCGAGACGCTGACGGTGTCTTTTTCAAATGACACCGCGAGCATTCTGGACATCGATTCGGTCGATCTGACTGTCGGCTCGCTTGGCCTCGACATCACCTCGGCAGCCAGCTTCAGTCTGACCTCGAACGTCGAGGCGGCGATCACCGAGCTCGACTCGGCCATCACCACCCTGCGAAGCCAGGGTTCGACGCTCGGTTCGAACGTCTCGCTGCTGCAGACTCGCCTGGAATTCACGCAGAAATACGTGAATGTGCTCGAAGGCGGCGCCAGTAAGCTGACGCTTGCCGACATCAACGAGGAAGGCGCGAACCTCGTGGCCCTGCAGACCCGCCAGCAACTGTCCATCTCGGCCCTGGCCTTCGCCGGTCAGTCCGAGCAGTCGGTTCTGTCGCTCTTCCGTTAAGCGACGTAAGTCCGAACAAGCTTGGCCAAGAAATCGGGGGTCCCACATGGGGCCCCCGATTTTCATTGCGCGGGCGCACGGCGCCATTGCGTCTTCCCGCCGCAAACCGGCACAAATTGCCGCAAATGCCGGCAAGCTCTACCCGCTAGCCGGCAGGCAAATCCTGGCCGCAAACCCACACGCGCGAGCCAACTATCTGATATTGCCTCACTATTTCGCGTGGCACGGCGGTTGCTGATGAGCGCCCAAGAGAACTGGCGTTCCGCCACGTCCGAAATGGAAGAGGCTCGAAGATGCCGCAGGACATCGCCCTGTCATCCGCCATCCGCGCCAACCTACTGGCGCTCGCCAACACCCAAGACCTGGTCTCGCGCACCCAGAATCGGTTGTCGACCGGGCTTCGCGTGTCCAGCCCGATCGACGACGCGCGCGCCTTCTTCGAGGCCA
>JBEBGM010000013.1:0-88167 GCA_040081455.1 Bryobacteraceae bacterium | reverse complement strand
TGCGGCTTTAAAGCCGCACCAATCTTCAAATGCGAGCCAAATCTTCCATCGGCATATTGCCGCCGCAGAGGATGAGCGCCACGTGCGAGTCTTTGGTGAACTGATCGCGTAGCCGGTCGGCGGCCGCCAGAGTGCAGGAGGCCGCGGGTTCCGCCAACACCTTCATTCGCTCCAAGAGAAACCGCAGCGCCGCGAGAGCTTCCGCGTCGGGCACTACGGTTACACTTTCAATCAAATCCTTCGCCAAATTGAACGTTCGTTCCGACGGAGCCGGCGCACCCAGCGTCCGCGCGATGGAAGTAATCGCGGGCAGGGTGACGATTTTTCCCTCCGCAAGTGATTTCGACATGCAGTCGGCGCCTTCTGTCTCCACGCCCCAGATGCGCACCGTCGGCTTCAGGCTGCGGATCGCCGTTGCGATGCCGCCGATCATGCCACCGCCGCCGATACTGACGATCACATCGGTCACCTGCGGCAGGTCATCCAATATCTCCAGACCGATGGTGCCTTGACCGGCGATGACGGCGGGATCGTCAAAGGGGTGAACGTAGGTGGCTCCCGCTTTTTCGTACTCGGCAACCTCGGCGAAGGCGGCATGAACGTTTGGCGAAAACTGGATCTCCGCGCCGTAGCCGCGGGTGGCATCCACGTAATTCTTGGGCGTATTCTCCGGCATGAGGATCATCGACTTTAACCCCAATGCATGCGCAGCATACGCCACCGCTTGCGCGTGATTGCCCCCGCTGACCGCAACCAATCCGCTGGAGCGTTGCTCCTCATTCAATCCCAGAATCTTGCTGAAGGCGCCGCGAATTTTGAATGAGCCCGTCTTTTGGAACAGCTCCATCTTGACGTAGACATTCGTTTTCACTCGTTCGCTAATGCTTGCGCTGGGGACAAGCGGTGTTTTGCGAACGCACGGCGCAATTCGCCGCCGCGCGTGCTGAATCTGAGAGAGCGTCACGTCCGCGTCCGTCAATTGGCCTCCAGAATGCGCCAGTGATACCGGCAGTATTCTGATAACAGTGTAACCTGTGGTATTGCTGGATCATGGGCGATGAATCGCAAGACAAGTTTCATACAATCACTTGGACTGGTGACGAATTCTTAAAAGTGAACACCTCCAGCGGCTTTGAGCTGACCGTGGATGTGAAAAGCGGCCGACGCGCGGCCCCTGGTCCACTGGAGTTGTTCATCACCGGACTGGCTTCGTGCACGGCCGCCGACGTGATCGCTATTCTTCTGAAGAAACGCGAGAAGGTCACCGGCTACAAAGTGGAAGTGCGTACCCAGCGGCGCGAAGAGCACCCAAGATCCTTCACGAGGATCGAACTGACTCACGTCATCGAAGGGCACGGCATCAATCCGGAGTCTGTTGCTCGCTCCATAGATCTCTCCACCAACAAGTACTGCAGCGCCGTTTCCACCGTCCGGCCAACAGCAGAGGTCATCGCTGAGTACCGAATCGTAGAACTGGATCAGGCAGCTGTAACCATAGACTAGGGTATTTCGCCGATTTCGGATACGTGGTTTCGACTCGATTATGGAGTCGTAGGACGTACTCTTATGAGTGATCGAGATCTATTATCCGAACTAGGCCAAACGGTTGCGGCCTATCTAAATACGATTCGAGTTGTTAGCGAGTGCCTGGAATCGGCATGCCCGGAAGTGGGACGGCCGTACCATTCCCGTATCATGCGATTGCGCTCACGCGCCGCGTTTCAGGCAACTCCGCAGGCGATCCACGAAAGCGCGGAGGCCTTGCGTTTGGAGTTGCAGAGTTACTCCACCGCTTCGTCACGCTTTCTGGATTCGCAGAACCGTGAATTGCGCCATAGCGTCGCCACGCTGGAACAAGCCGCTGAAAAGCTTGCGCTCAGTGTCGAGCACTTCTCCACCGATTTGCGCCGTCTGGCGGATCAAATAGAATCCGCTGCAGTGGGGGAGGACTCTGGGCCCCTGTACGCGCGCGCACTTCGCACGTCGGTGGATGCCATGGCAGCGGACTCCGTCGCGTTGATGATGGAAGCCCGCCGTAATCTGCATGAAAGCGGATTGCGCTTGGCCGAAGCGCAGATCACCGATGACGCCACCGGCGTGATCAGTCGTTCTGAAATGTTGCGCCAGGTTCAGGCCCGGCGCGATGGCGATATTGGATTCACTCCGATAGTCATCACTCTGAGCGATGAAGCAGATGACGCCGTCATGCAGCAGGCGGCTGCGAAGATCACCAACCGCTTCCGGCATAACGATGTGTTAGGCCGCTGGGGAGAGCGTGAGTTTCTTCTCCTCTTTCACGGTGAGCCCGGACTCGCGCAGTACCGAATGGAGCAGGTGCTGCCATTTCTGAACGGAGTCTACGCCACAGCGGACGGGCGCGCCGTCGATGTGGAAGTATCCTCCACGCTTTTGGAGTCAGAGCCGGTACTTGCATAACGGTTGTTGCGCTGTCTGCGCTCCGGCGCTTCTCATTGCCGCCGTTTTGTACTACCGTGAACTATGTGCGCTCTCTTAAAACCGTGTCCGTTTTGGTGACCGGCGCCGGCCGGGGTATCGGCAAACGCCTAGCGATTGGGTTCGGCACCGCAGGAGCCCGTGTTGGGCTGCTCGCCCGCAGTAAGGCGGAGTTGGATCTCTGCCATCTTGAAATTGAACACGCCGGCGGAAACGCCCTCCGTATCCGCTCTGACATTTCCGATTACGAACAAGTCACCGCAGCGGTCGAGCGCATGCGCGTCCAGTTCGGCAGCCCGGTGCAAGTGCTGGTTTGCGCCGCGGCCATTCAGGGCCACATCGGCCCATTCGTCGATACCACGCCCAAAATGTGGCACGAAGTAGTGGAAACGAATCTGGTCGGTGTCATGAATGCCTGCCGCGCCGTTCTCCCGCAAATGATCCAACGCCGCAGCGGGAAAGTGATCGTCCTCACGGGGCGAGGACCCACGCTCTCCCGTCCAAATTTCGCGGTCTACGCGGCGACGAAAGCCGCCGTGGTGAGCTACGTCGAGAGCCTGGCGGAAGAACTTCGCGATCACAATGTGCAGATCAACTGCATGGCTCCAGGAACCAGCTACACGCATATGACGGATCAGGTCCTCGCCGCGGGGGACCGCGCCGGTTGGCGGGAAGTGGAGGATGCGCGCCAGGTCCGCATGACCGGTGGCACGCCCGCGGAAAAGCAAATCGAACTGGCGGTGTTTCTGGCCTCCGAGGAGTCCAACCATATCAGCGGCCGCATCATTCATGTGAATGACGATTGGAAGCGTTTGCGTGAGGGGGCGGTGAAGCCCGATCTTTATACCCTGCGGCGCGTCCAAAAGGCCTAAAGATCCCGACGCGCGCGCCTGCCGCTCTCCGTGGCAGAATGACGGTATGACGATGTCCCGCTTACTTGCCACGCTTCTTCTGGCCGTATCCGCGGTTTCGGCGCAGTCCGTTGCCGACGCCAAGAAGTTTTTGGACGATGCCGAAAAAAAGCTGTTCGAGCTGAACTGGGAAGCCGGCCAGGCACAATGGCTGCAGGCGACTTATATCACGGACGATTCCGAAGCCGTGGCGGCGCGCGCCAATGAACGGGTGATCGCCCAAGCCGTGCGCTTGGGGAAAGGCGCGGTTCGCTTCGATAAAGTCACCTTGCCGCCCGACATGCGCCGCAAGATGAACCTGCTGAAGACGGGCTTCACGCTGGCCGCGCCATCGAATCCGGCCGAGAGCGCCGAGGTCACTCGTCTGGCTGCTTCGCTCGAAGGTACGTACGGGAAAGGCAAGTATTGCCCCGACGGCGGCAAGCCCTGTCAGGACATCTCGGCCATCACCAAGACCCTCGCCAATAGCCAGGATCCCAATGAGCAACTGGAAGCATGGCGCGGCTGGCATACCATCTCGCGCCCCATGCGCAAGGATTTCGAGCGCTTTGTTGAGCTCTCCAACAAAGGCGCGCGAGAGCTTGGCTACAAAGATACCGGCGCTATGTGGCGCTCGAAGTACGACATGCCCGCCGACGAATTCGCCAAGGAACTGGATCGCCTGTGGGAGCAGATGCGCCCACTGTACGTATCGCTGCACTCCTACGTGCGCTGGAAGCTTCGCGAGAAATATGGCCCGGACGTGATTCCGGCAAACGGGCCGATCCCGGCGCATTTGCTGGGGAACATCTGGGCGCAGGATTGGTCGAACATGTATAAATTTGTCGCGCCCAAGGATGCCGACAAGGGCTACGACCTGACCGAAATCCTTAAGGCGCGCAACACACAGCCGCTCGACATGGTGCGGTATGGAGAGAATTTCTTCAAGTCGCTTGGATTCGCTCCGCTTCCGCAAACGTTTTGGGATCGTTCCCAGTTCATCAAGCCGCGGGATCGCGAGGTGGTCTGCCACGCCAGCGCATGGGATGTTGATAACGTCGAAGATCTTCGCTTGAAGATGTGTATCGATATCAACGAAGAAGATTTCACCACCATTCACCACGAACTGGGCCACAACTTCTATCAGCGTGCGTACAACAAACAGCCGTTCCTGTTCCGTGATAGCGCCAACGACGGATTCCACGAAGCGATCGGCGACACAATCGCCTTGTCGGTGACCCCCGAGTACCTGGTCAAGATCGGACTGCTGGAGAAATCGCCCGATGCCTCGAAAGACATGGGACTCCTGCTGGCGCGTGCGCTGGAAAAGGTTTCGTTCCTACCGTTCGGTCTCATGATCGATCAGTGGCGTTGGAAGGTCTTCTCCGGCGAGATTACTCCGCAGCAGTACAACAAAGCCTGGTGGGATCTGCGTTTGAAGTATCAGGGTGTGGCGCCTCCCACGGCCCGTGCGGAGACGGACTTCGACCCTGGGGCAAAGTATCACGTCGCAGCGGATGTGCCCTATACACGCTACTTCCTTTCTTTCATCATGCAGTTCCAGTTCCACCGCGCACTCGCGCAGGCCGCCGGCTGCCCGGTTGCGGGCTCGAACACTCCGCTTCACCGCTGCTCGATCTACGACAACAAAGCGGCGGGCGCGAAGTTGAACAAGATGCTCGAAATGGGACTGAGCAAGCCGTGGCAGGATGCCATGTTTGAGATTACGGGCCAGAAACAAATCGACGCTACGGCGATTCTCGACTACTTCGCGCCGCTGAAGAAGTGGCTCGATGAACAGAATCAGGGCAAGCCGGTCGGCTGGTAAGCGTAGCAAAAGCCTGTCGTTTCCCGGTTCGCGGCAGCATGCCATGTACCCGCGACGTGGGAAAATAAAAAGATACCAATGACAGGCTCCCAGGTCCGCCAGAAGTTTCTTGATTATTTTTCCGCTCGTGGCCATCGCGTGGTGCGCAGTTCGTCGCTGATGCCCGCGAACGATCCGACGCTGCTGTTCACCAACGCCGGGATGAACCAGTTCAAGGATGTGTTTCTTGGCCAGGAAAAGCGCGATTATTCGCGCGCCACCACGTCACAGAAGTGTGTTCGCGCCGGCGGCAAACACAATGATCTCGATAACGTCGGCTACACACGCCGTCACCATACGTTTTTTGAGATGCTCGGGAACTTCTCCTTCGGTGACTATTTCAAAAGCGACGCCATCGCCTTTGCCTGGGAACTGATCACGAAGGAATATGGCCTTCCCAAAGACAAGCTCTACGTCACAGTTTTTCGCGAAGACGATGAAGCCGAGGAGCTGTGGCAGAAGGTGGCCGGTGTCTCCAAGGACCGCATTTTCCGCCTCGATGAAAAAGACAATTTCTGGCAAATGGGCGACACCGGTCCTTGTGGACCTTGTTCCGAGATTCACTACGATCTGGGTCCCGCCGCTGCCGAATCCGGCCGCGAGCATGAGCAGTTTCCCGACGACGGCGGCGGACGTTTCGTCGAAATCTGGAACCTCGTCTTCATGCAATATGACCGTGACTCGAGCGGCAAACTGACGCCGCTGCCGCGCCCGTCCATCGACACCGGCATGGGTCTCGAGCGCATTGCCGCCGTCATGCAGGGTGTTCTTTCGAACTATGACACCGACCTGCTGAAGCCCATCATCCTGCGCGGCGGGGAACTGCTGGGTCACAAGAACTATGGAGATGGCAGCGCCGCCGATACTATCCTCCGCGTCAACGCAGATCACGCCCGCGCCGCTGCGTTTCTGATCAACGACGGCATTGTGCCGTCGAATGAGGGACGCGGCTACGTGCTGCGCAAGATTATGCGCCGCGCCATGCGCAAGGCCCGCACCCTGGGCTCGCACGAAGGTTACTTTCATCAACTCACCGCTTTTGTTGCGGCGCATATGAAGGACGCTTACCCGGAGATGATGGAGAGCATCCCGCGTGTCTCCCGCGTCGTGCGCGACGAAGAGCGCCGTTACGCGAGCACCTACGCTGAAGCCGAAAAGCATTTCCACGAAGCCGCCAAGGCCGCCGGCGAAGGGGGGACGATTCCAGGCGAAACCGCCTTCAAACTTTACGACACCTACGGCCTCTCTCTTGAAGACCAGCGCGACCTGGTGCTCGATTACCCGCATCTGAGTATCGACGAAGGCGGCTTCAGCTCCGAGATGGACAAACAGCGCACCCGTGCTCGAGCCAGTTGGAAGGGCGCGGAGAAAGCGCAAATCAAGCCCGAATATCAGGCTTTGCCGAAGACCGAATTCATTGGCCGCGAAACGCTGGAAGCAAGCGCGAACGTCGTCGGCGTGTTTGAAAACGAGATCGCGCTCAACCGCACTCCGTTCTACGCCGAGGCCGGCGGCCAGGTCGGTGACACCGGCCTGCTCATCTCCAGTGATACTGGTGAAACGGTTGCCGTGGTCGAGTCGGCTTTCAACGGGGCGCCCGGAAAGACGGTGCACAAGGTGAGGATGTTGATGCCGGTGCGAGTCGGTGATACCGTCACCGCCCGCGTCGATTCCGCATCCCGACTTTCGACGATGCGCAATCACACCGGCACGCATCTGTTACACGCGGCGCTCCGCACCGTTCTCGGCACGCACGTGAAGCAAGCCGGTAGCGTCGTGGAACCCTCGCGCTTGCGCTTCGACTTCTCCCATTACACGTCCATGGACGCAACGGAACTCGCGGAAGTCGAGCGGCTCATGAACGAAGAAATCCTCGCCAATCGCGAAGTCCACACCGACGTGATGGATCTCGATCAGGCTCTTTCCACCGGCGCCATGGCTCTCTTCGGCGAAAAGTATGGCGATAAAGTCCGCGTCGTCTCCGTCGACGGTGGCAACGGTTCCGTGTTCAGCCGCGAACTCTGCGGCGGCACCCACGTCACACGCACCGGCGACATCGGCCTGTGCAAGATCGTCTATGAAGGAAGCATCTCCGCCGGCGTCCGCCGTATTGAAGCGATCACCGGCGAGGCGGCGCTGCGGCGTTTCCAGGACGCGCAGGCGCAACTCACTCGCGTCTCAAGCGTCGTGCGCGCTCCCGAAGCGGAAATCATCGAACAACTCGAAAAGCTGATCGCCAAAGAGAAGGCGTCGGAGCAGGAACTGCAGCAGCTCAAAACCAAGATGGCGCAATCGCAGGCAGGCGATCTGGAATCGCAGGCGCGCGAAATCAAAGGCGTCAAGGTTCTTGCCGCCCGCATCGATGGCTTCGACCGCGCCCAACTCCGTACGCTGGCCGATTCACTGCGCAACAAATGGAAATCAGCCGTGGTTGTTTTAGCTGCGGCGGAAGAGGGGAACGTCTCCATCGTCTCCGGCGTCACCAAGGACCTGACTGCCAAAGTGCATGCCGGTAAACTCGCCGGCGCCGTTGCTCAAGCCGTCGGCGGCAAGGGTGGCGGACGTCCCGATATGGCCGAAGCGGGTGGTAAAGATCCTGCTGCCTTAGATGGCGCGCTGGCCAACGTGTATACGAGCGTGGAAGGAATGCTCTAAGCGCCGCACATGGAATCCGTCGACGTCGTCATCGTTGGAGCGGGCCCCACTGGCCTCGCCTGTGGCATTGAGTTGACACGCCGCGGCGTGAGCGCGGTGCTGCTCGATAAAGGCTGCGTCGTCAATTCGCTCTACAACTATCCGACGAACATGGTGTTCTTCACCACCCCGGAGCTCCTCGAAATCGGCGACATTCCGATGACGTCGTTGAACGAAAAACCAGTGCGCGGTGAGGCACTGAAGTATTACCGGCGTGTTTCCGAGCATTACAAGCTCGATATCCGCCAGTATCACCAGGTAGAGAAGATCACCGGCAGCGACGGCGCGTTTGTGACCCACTCGACGGATCGTGAAAACTGTCCGCGCCCCTTCCAGTCAAAGAAAATCATCCTCGCGACTGGCTACTACGACGTTCCCAATATGCTGAACGTACCGGGCGAGGATCTTCCCAAGGTCATTCATTACTACAAGGAAGCCCACGCGTATTACAACCACGACGTGCTGGTCGTGGGTGCGAAGAATTCCGCGGCGATTGCGGCGCTCGAACTCTGGTGGACCGGCGCGCGTGTCACGTTGGTGCATCGTGGTCCGGGCATTCACAACAACGTGAAGTATTGGATCAAGCCGAATATCGAGAACCGCATCAAAAACGGTGAGATTCCGGCCTACTTCAGCTCAAGCGTGGCGGAGATCACTCCAAACTCCGTGCGCATCGCGACGCCTGAGGGAGAGAAGACGATCAAGAACGATTTCGTTTTCGCGATGACCGGTTATCGTCCCGATACGCAGTTCCTCGCTGCTCACGATATTCATTTCGATCCGCAAACCAACCGGCCCATTACCAATCCCGACACACTCGAAAGCGAACGCAAGGGCATGTATCTTGCCGGCGTCCTTGTCGCTGGCATGCACACCAACGAAATTTTCATCGAGAACGGCCGCTTCCATGGCAAGACCATCGCGGAAGCCATCGCCAAAGAATTGCGCTAGACCGGTTACCCAAAAAGAAAAAGGGACGGATCGCTCCGTCCCTCTCGTTCCATTTCGCTTGCGCGAGTTAATTGGTCTTTGCAGCCGTCTTCTTCGGCGCGGCCGAAGTCGTCGCAGGTGCGCCGCCCTTCAGCAATTTCTGCAGCAAGGTGCGCATGTACGCTTCGTCCTGCAGTTCCGGAGAACCCGTGGGCTGGCTCTGCACAACGATGTTTCCTTTTTGATCGATGATCGCGAGTTGCGGCACCACCCAGCGATCCATCACGGAAAGACCCAGGTAGCTGATCACCGAATCGCGGCTTGCGTATCCCACCGGGAAGCCCACGCCGAATTCCTTCACGAACTGGGTTACCATCGGGCCGTTGGCATCATTAAATGCCGCTCCCAACATCTGCACGCCAGGTCCTAACTCCTTCGAAAGCTTCGTGAGGATCTGCGCTTCGTGTTGGCAGTGCGGGCAGGTGGTGAACATCAACGGCAGCACCACAAGTTTTCCCTTGAAGCTCGAAAGCAGAATCTGCTTTCCCGAAGGGTCGGTGATCGTGAATTCGGGCGACTTGCGCGGCACCGGCGGCATGGCCGACGCGGGAGCGACGAACGTCGTAATCGTCAGAGCAAACAGGGCGGCGGTAGCGAGTAGACGCATATTGAATACCTCGGGTCCTGGCCATTGGCCGGACCAGCTTTCCATTTCCTTCGTTTAGTTTACAGCAATTGGCGGTCGTTTTCCGGAGTTGCCCTTTGCCCGTTCCGTGGTGCTTGCGGCGGACGGCCCGCCCATCCCCTCTATCGAACGGACGGTATTGCCGGTTAAACGTACCGTGAATTCGCCGAAATCGCCTGAGCCACGGATTTCCGTCTCCGTCCGCGAGGCCACTCGCATCGTTTTCCACTTGCCGCGCAAGATGCTCTCGTATAGCTCAAAGAAACGCCGCGCCCATTGCTCGGAGTCCCACTCGGAGACGTACGATAACAACGCAAACTTCTGCTTCTTCTGCTCCAGAAGACGGAACGCCCCACCGCGCCAATGTTCCGCCGCTTTTGCATCGGCCTTGGATGTATACTGGCGCAGCAAAACCCCGTGATCGAACTCACCCAGATTTCCAGCCAGTATTTCGTCAAAATCCTTGGGACGTAAGCCCACTTCTTTGTCGAGCGCCGAAAGCTCCGGACTCGCGGGCCGCGTCTCCTTCATGTAATCGTCAGGATGCAAAATCTGTTGCGTGCTCAATGGACCCTTCGCGAACACTTGCTCAAACGCCCGCAATCCCAACCGCCGGAACACCGCGTCCTGAAACCGGGCCCCCGCGTTATACGGGAACAACAACGACTCCCGCACGTACAGTGGAGCCGCCGATAACACAGGGAATCCTGAACTCTGGTTGTCATCGGCCATCAACAACTGGTCCAACATGCCCTGCGAAATTTCCGCGCGGCCCGTAATCTGTTTGGCCTGGTACGCCCATGTGAGCCAGGTGGCCTGGCCCTCAATGACGGCTTCCCGAGCGGTTGCCGCATCGTTATCATCACCCGCGCCATTCAAATACTTGCCCAGCGGATGCTGCTGATCGGCAAGCGCATGCGCCAGTTCATGAATCAGCGCGGCGCGCTGGTCTTCCCCTTCGCGCGTCGTATTGAGTACATACAACCGTTTCCGCCGGTAATCGTAAAACGCCGCGGCCTGCTCGTCCAGCAGATCCACCATTTCCTCGCGCAGCCGGAATTCCGGCGGCACCAGACCCAACATCTTTAACGCCGTCTCCTCCGCCTGAATTGCCTTCCTCTTTGCCCGCCCGTCGGTCTGCGACTCCACATACTTGCGGAACTTTTCCTTCGTGAGGATCTCCGATGGGACCTTGCGTTTCGCTGTCCATCCTGTGATGGCGGAAAGCTCGGAGGTGATCTGCTCAATCTGTCCGAAGATCGGAGCGGATTTCGAGGCTTGACCGAAGCAGGGAAGGGAGCCAACCGCGAGCAGGGCCAAACCCAGCGCTGCGCGGCGCAAAGCGAACGGATAAAACTGGACCTTTTTCCCCGTCACGGACGCCACTAGAGTAACACGCAGGAACGCGCCGCACGCACTCCCGGATACATCGGCAACACTCGTCCCGGCGTCAGCCGGTGAAGAAAAACCGGAATCCCCAAATCGAGTTGCGCATCGCCGATTCGTCCCCCGTTACGCTATACTAGAAAGTTCATGGCAGACGATAAACTCTACAAAGCAGAATACGTTGGAAGCGGCACATTCATCATCAGCAAGCCCAAGCGCAAGGCCCACAAGCGTCGCCAGTCGAAGCTAAAGGGCACAGTCCGCGGCGCCCGCAAGTCGTAATCCTGCTTTTTCCCAGTTCTAAAGATTAGATCGAGAGTCCGCGGTGCACGCGTCCGCGCACTCTCGCGTCTTCACGTCAGGCCTTTCCTCCGTAGCCTCGCTTCACCGCTTTCCTTGAACTCTCCGTCCTGGTCCGCTACTCTGGCAAAGGACTCACTCCAAACCTTCAAGGAGCTATTTCATGAGAATCACCAAAATCCTCGTCGTCTCCCTTTCGATGCTCGCCATCGCAGCGTTTTCGAATGCTCAGGACAAAGGCGGTAAGAAGCAGGGCGGTGGCGGCCCCCCTCCCATGCTCACCGTAAAGGTGGACGCTTTTGCCGATGGCGCACGTGTGCCCGAAAAGTTCACGTGCGCGGCCGGGCAGGGAAGCCCCTCGCCTGCCATCAGTTGGTCCGGTGGCCCCGGTGGCGCGGCCAGCTATGCGATTATCATGCACGATCCCGATCCGGTGATCGGCAACTCCATCAACGATGTTCTGCACTGGGCGATCTTCGATATTCCCGCCGGCTCCAAAGGTCTTCCCGAAGGCGTGAAGCCCGGCGACCAGGCGAACGGCGCCAAGCAGATCAACAACATCGCTGGTCAGCCCGGCTACCTCGGCCCGTGCCCGCCTCCGGGACATGGCGATCATCATTACACCATCGAAGTCTACGCCTTGAATGCAAAGCTCGGTCTGCCCGGCTCCACCTCGCGCGCCGACCTGCTGAAAGCGATGGACGGCAAAATTGTCAGCAAGGGCGTCTACATCGGCATCTTTGGCCGCAAGTAAACGTTCGACGGCAAATTGCGTCTTGTTTGACGTAGCTGAAAAAGGGCTGGAGTCCGCCGTGTCTCCAGCCCACACGAGAAAGGTTCCCTTCATGACGGCATCGCGGATATCCTTCGGCCTTGCGGTCCTTTTTGTGGCTGCGGCAACGGCCAAAGCGCACCACTCCTCCACCGCTTACGATCTCCAAAAGAACATTGAGTGGAAAGTCACCGTTCAGAAATTCCAATTCGTCAATCCGCACGCCTACGTGTATTTCACCATGCAGAACTCCGCCGGAAAACCGGTGGATGGCCGCTGTGAGTTGCCCGCCGTCACCACGCTCCGCCGTGTCGGTTGGACGCCCACCACTCTGCGCCCCGGCCAAAAAGTCACCATCAAAGGTTCCCCTGGCCGCAATGAAGAAAACGTTTGTTACATGGTTTCGTTCATCGACGAAAACGGCCAGGAAATCAGCCGCGGTGAGGACCTGACGAAAGGCGGCCCGAATCCTCTCGCGACGCTTGCCTCAAAGAATCAATCCACCGCACGGCCCCTGCGCCTTCCCGATGGGCATCTGAATTTGAACGGCCCTTGGGTCGCCATCGGAGCCGAGGGCCGCGGTGCGGGCGCGCGTTACCCGGATGAAAAAGGCGGCAAGAAAGCTGCGAAGAAAGGTCCTCCCGGTGGCCGCGGCGGTCCTCCGCGCCCCGAAGAAACCGAAGCAGGTAAGGCTGCGGCGAAGAATTACGATCAGCCCTTCGACGATCCAGCCATCAAGTGCGATCCCGCCAACATCCTCTTCGGATGGGTGCACGATCGCCACGTCAATGAGATCACGCAGACCGCAAAAGAGATCACCCTGAAATACGGCTACATGGATTTCGTGCGCACCATTCACCTGGATCAGAAGGAACATCCGAAGAGTATCAAGCCCTCGCGCGGCGGCCACTCCATCGGCAGTTGGGACGGCGATACGCTTGTCGTCGATACCGTCGGCTTCGCGCCCGGCGTGCTCATCCCGATCATCGGCGTCATGCACAGCAATCAAATGCACGTCGTCGAGCGTTTCACCTTCGACCCCGCAACGAAGGTGCTCACCCGCGAATACCGTGCCGACGATTCCTTGTATCTGAGGAATCCCCACACTGGCCGCGATCTCATGTCGATTTCCGACGAGCCCTATACGCCCTACAACTGCGTCGAGCTCTCCGGCAAAAACAACATGCGCTCCAGCAAGTGACTGACGTGGGGCGGGGCTTCGCCCGGCGCGCCAGGAGTCGTCCTGGCCCAGTTTTGCAGCACAGACCCGCAGTATCATCGAATTTAGAGGACCAATGAAACACACCCTATTCCTACTCACGCTTGCCGCGAGCATCACTGCTCTTGCGCAGGATCAAAAGAAAGCTCCACCCCCGCCGCCGCTGATGATGAACATCCCGGCGCTCACCGACGGAGCCGCCGCTCCCGTGAAGTTCACCTGCACCAACGCGCCCGCCGGAGTCTCTCCCGCAATCGAGTGGAAGAATGCTCCCGCCGCCACGCAAAGCTTCGCCGTCCTGCTGCACGATCCGGAACCGCGTCCCGGCAAGAGCATCTATGACGTCACCCACTGGTTCATCTGGAACATCCCGGCAACCGCCACCGGCCTGCCCGAAGGCGTGCCCGCGGGCAGCGACCTCCCCGATGGCTCCCACCAGTTGAAGCGCGGCAACCCAGCGACGGCGGGCTACTACGGCCCCTGCGCGCCTCCGGGACCCGACCACCACTACACGTTCGAACTCTACGCGCTTGATTCGAAACTCGACCTCAGCCCCGATGCCACCCGCGCGGATGCGATGAAGGCCCTCGACGGCCACATCCTGGCCGCCGACGTTTTCGTCGTGCTCTATCACCGCCCGTAGTTCCGTCCCACCAATAAAGGGCCGCTTCCCCCGTGGGGCGGCCCTTCCGGGCGGCGCGCCCCGCTTCAACGGGGTGCCAAGTAAATCCAGAATTCCCCAACAGAATTAAAAGAAAGTCCACCCGTGCGGCGGATTGGAAATCCGCGCGCGAGTGGCACTCGCGTTAGTGGCTTGGACAACTCATTCACGCAGGTATATCCTGGTTCTGGGATAACATGGTGCGCATTATGGCGGAACGAAATAACCGGAGAGAGGCGGTGATAAAAAGCTCCGGAAACGTCTTTGCCGATCTCGGCTTCCAAGACGCCGCTGAGCGGCAAACGAAAGTGCGCCTCGCCGCGGCGTTATGCTCTCTGATCGATCGGTTCGAATGGACCCAGGTAGAAGCGGCTCGTCGCCTCGGCATCAACCAACCCAAAATCTCCGCACTAAGGAACTACCGCCTGGAGGGCTTCTCCGTGGAACGCCTGATGCACTTCCTAACCGCCCTCGATCAAGATGTAGAGATCATCATCCGTGACCGCTCCCGCTCGCGAAGGGCAGGGAAGATCGTCGTCAGAGCCGCCTAGCCCCGTGGGGCGGATTGGAAATCCGCGTGCAAGTGCCACTCGCGGCACCCGGACACGTTGCCGGAACGTGCAGAAAACGCAGCCTAGATGAAGTTCCCGATTTGGACCAAGTTCGGCGAGACCCTTGTCTTAGGTCATGAGTTTTCTGACAAAAAGTACGATGGGCTGTGGGCTACAATTAGACTTTCTTTTAGCATTCCTGCGGGGGACTGCTTCAACTTTTTAGTTTTGGGAATATCTTAGGTTGGATTGCGATGGCGAAGCAGAACAATAGCGAGAGTTTGCTGCTGTTAGGTGTAGTGGCAGTGGTGGCGTGCTTATGGCTAATTTCAAACCACACATGGTTTGTTGTCTTCGCACTGATTGCGTCGGCGGGTTTGGTCTGGCTTATGCGGTCACTAAGGAAGGCAAGCCTCACCCGTTTGCGCGATTCGATCAATCAAAAGATCGGGCGCGCTGTTATACAAAATATGGACCAATTGGTTCGTCGAAGATTGCAACTCGTTCAATCCGATCCGTACGGTAAGCCTCAGCGTCAGCGCTGGCAAAAAGAAATAGAATATTTCGTCTCCCAGCACGTTTCTCCCTTGATAAGCGCAGAAGAACGCACGATTTTTGAGCAGGAGGGCCAGGAGCACACCACCGCAATCGAGCAATGGGTGGAGCGGGAGCTGCAATCTCGTCCACCTACGTCCTTTTCCTCAGCTATGACACCCCGTGAATTTGAGTTTTTTTGCGCCGAGCAGTTACGTGGTTGCGGATGGACTACTCGTGTTACTCGAGAGAGTAGAGATCAAGGGGTGGATGTGGTTGCAGAAAAATCTGGAATACGTGTGGTACTGCAGTGCAAGCTTTATTCAACTCCTGTTGGGAACAAGGCCGTCCAGGAGGCCACTGCCGCGCGTTCTCATGAGTTTGCTGACTACGGAGTTGTCGTTACGAACAACCGCTACACATCAGCTGCAGAAGAACTGGCCGCGACGAATAAGATCTTATTGCTCCACTACACGGACCTTGAGAAGTTCGACATCTTTCTCAAGTGATTGAATGCTTGGGTACATCTAACAAAAAAGGCCCACCCTCCCGGGCAGGCCCTTTTTCCAAACTGAATGAACTGAACCGAAGCTTAGTCGCCGAAGCTTCCCACTTCTTCCTGCTTCTCGGCCGGCTTCGCAACCGGTGCTGCAGGGGCGATGGACGAGATCGGCACGATGCCTTCCACCGGCTTTTCGCCCAGCACGTGTTCCTTGTACAGCTTCATCATGCGTTCGTGCTCGGCTTTGTGCTTCAGAACTTCTTCGTCCAGGTGAGCGTTGCGTTCGCGGATCTTTTCTTCGCGGGCCGTTTTGGCGATGCCCTTCTCGTCCAGATCGCGCTGGCGCTCACGGTTTACGTCATCGGCGCGCAGAATCAGGCTGTGTTCCTTCGAGGGAAGGTTCACGCTCTTGCCGCCCGCAATGATCTCATGGCGGCCCTTCTCGTTGTACCACTTGGTCAACGTGGAGGTCATGTGCATCTTCTCCACGATGTTGCGCCAGCCCACGCCCGTGTTATACGCGCAGAAGCTGATTTCGCCTTCCTGCGTGGCGTACGGAATGATGCACTGTTCGGTGCGGCGGAAATCGTAGTTGAACAGATCCTGGAACCACATGCCCGCGATGAACAGGAAGTTCCAGCGGTCACGGCGGCGCTGCTCGATGTCGGCCATCGTGCGGTCGCCCGTCACTTTGCCGTACTTCTTCTTCGTCATGCCGAAGCACTTGTCGAACTTGGCGATCAAATCGCCCAGGCGGAAGTGCGTCGGCGCTTCGTAGGGGTTATAGTTGCGGAGCAGCGAGAGCGACACGCCAATCACGGACATCTTCTTGCTGCGCGCGCCGTCGTTGATCTTCGCCACGTCGCGGGCCAACTGGTCCGCGTTGAGGAACGCCGTCACCGGACGGTACTCCTTCGTTTCCTTGTCGCACATCACCGCCATGCCGATACCGCAGTTCGGGTGGCAGCCGCAGGAAAGCTGGCCCCACTCGGCCGAAGGTCCGTGCACCAGATCGGCGAAATCGGAGAACGTGCTCATGAAGCTGATCGGGAACCAGTCGCGGGTCGGTTCGCCCAGGCCCGTCAGGTTCTTCACGTCGTGCGCCAGGTGCGACAGCGTGTAGCGCTGTGCCGCGCGGCGTTCCGGCGTAATTGCTTCGTCGCGGCCAGTGAACGAAACCGGCTGGAAGCTTAAGAACGGAATCTTCTTCGGGTTGTCCAGAGCGAAGCGGATCACCGATCCCACCTGCTCATTGTTCACACCGTTGATGATCGTGATCACCGGCACGATGTCGACGCCCGCCTTGTGCAGGTTTTCGATCGCGCGCAGCTTCACATCAAACAGGTTGCCGATGGCACGGTGCGAGTTTGCTTCGTTGCCGATGCCGTCAAACTGCAGGTATGCGTAACGCAGACCCGCCTCGCCGGCAGCCTTGGCGAACTCCGGATCCTTGGCGAAGTTGATGCCGTTCGTCGCCGCCTGCACGCTCTGGTAGCCCAGCTTGCGGCAGTAGCGGATCGCGTCCAGGAAGTACGGCGAAAGCGTCGGCTCGCCGCCCGAAAACTGCACCGACATCTGGCGGCGCGGCTTCACTTTGATCGCGTTGTCGAGCAGCGACTTGATCTCATCCCAGGTCAGCTCATGCACGAAGCCCACTTGGTTCGCGTCCATGAAGCACGGATCGCACATCATGTTGCAACGGTTCGTCAAATCGATGGTCAGCACAGATCCGCGTCCGTGGGTGAGCGTCGAGGAACCGTGATCGCGCCAGCCTTCGTCGTTATGCGAACGGATATCGCGGCCCGGGAACACCTCTTCGATGTGCTTCAGGAATGCCGGGTCAATCGCCATCACGTCTTCGAAGTGCCCGTGCTTGGGGCAATCCTTCACCATCAGGACCTTGCCATCGCGCTCGATGATCTGGGCCTTGATTTCGCCCACCTTCTCGTTGCGCAGAATCTCCACCGGGAGCTTTCCGTCCAGAATCTGCTCGCGGATTTCCGGCACGCACTTCGGACACAGCGAATCCGTCTCACGCGGCCAACCGAGTTTCGGCTTCTGCTTTTCCCAGCTTTTGAGCAACGGCTTATCGGACCACTTCGGGGTAAACGAGGGGTTCGGGCTAATCGAGTTGATGGCGTCGTAAACGTGCCACGCGGCATTGGCCGCAATCGAAATCACCTTTTCTACGTGCTTGATAGGCTTGGTCAAGGGCGTCTCCAGTTGTGCAGATATTCTTCTAGTGAACTAATGCGTAGTATAAGACCGGCCCATGGAGGGGGCCTATCATTATGAAGCCAAAGGCGCTACGTTGCATTAAACGGTAGCCACGGGCAGCGAACGGAGACGTCCGTTGGCCGTGTTTTCCTCGCTCCAACCCCTTGCAGGACAAGCACATAGCCATCGACACTTCCTCTCGCAAGGGAAAATTTCCTCACCGGTACCAGCGGTGCTTTCCCCGGTGCCGATTCGCCGCCCCCACTCTCATCGCTGCGGATGTATACTCTTTACTCAGGCGACCGCCCTGGCATTCCTTGTCTCATGCGGGTTCGCGGGAAAGTGAGGAGTTATGGAGCAACCAACATCTCGACGTCGATTCCTGGCCGCATCCGGCGTCGCATTGGCCGCGGCAAAGCTGAACGCGTTTCAGCAGAAACCAAAGCAGCTGTTCGCTTATGTCGGAAGGCATACGACCGGTGGCTTCAATGGCCCTCCGGGCAAAGAAGGCGGCATCAATGTGTTCCGCGTGAACATGTCTGATGGTTCGCTGACCGAGGTGAGCAAGACGGGCGCTGAAGTGGATGATCTAAACAACGACGGAATGTGTGTCTCCGCCGATTATCGTTTTCTCTACAGCATCAACGTCACTCCAAACCTGGGCGGCAAGGCGGGTGCTGGCGGCGGGGTTTCGGCTTTCGCCATAAACCGCGAAGATGGGTCGCTCCGCTTCTTGAATACGCAACCGTCGATGGGAGGCAATCCCACGGCGGTGATCATTGATAAAACGAATTCGCGCGTTGTGGTCGCCAATCATGGCGCGGTGAATAAAGTTGCGGTCATCAAAAAGCAGAATGGTGTTCCTTATGTGGACACAGCGACGGATGACGGCACCGTGGCGCTGTTTCCGGTGAAGTCCGATGGATCGCTGGAGCCTGCCTGCGACGTCTCCGTGTTTGAGCAACGCCCGTCGCTCGACGCCGGTCCCGGCGCTGCATCTCATTCCGCGATTTTTGACCGCACCCAGCGCTGGATCATCGCTTCCGACAACGGCTATGATCACATCTACGTCTATCCCTTTAGTCCGGCCTCACGCGAGCTTAAGGCAAAGATGTTTCCCACGCCTCCCGGAAGAGCCCCACGTCATTTCGCCGTACACCCGCGCGCGCCGTATTTCTTCATGACCAACGAGCGGGAAGCCACCGTCTCGACGTTCTCCTTCGATTCGGGCAACGGGGAGGTGCGTCCCATCCAAACCATCGGCACTGTGCCCGACGGTTACTCCGGCCCTCGCGTATCGCCCACCGACATTCGCATTCATCCCAACGGCAAGTTCGTTTACAGCGCCAATCGCGGTGACGACAGTGTGGCCGTCTTTGAAGTGGATGAAAAATCAGGGAAGTTGAACCGCATTGAAGTGACAAAAACCGGAGGGCAGGGACCCCGCGAGATCAACATTGACCCATCCGGCGCGTTTCTTTTTTCCTGTAATCTGCAAACGAACGATGTGACGACGTTCGCGTTGAATGCCAACACTGGCAAGATGACACAATCCGCCAAGGTGAGTGTGCTGCGCGGCGCCGTCATCGATTTCGCTTTGCTCTGAGGGGATGTTTTTTTCTGAACGTGAAGTTCGTTTCTCCGTTACGGATTCGATTTTGAAAACAAAAGAGCGCTCTTTGTTGCCGCTGACATACACTCAACGACGAAGAGACCGCTGGATACTTACTCAACGGCGAAGCAACCACTGAAACACCTCAGTGGCCAAGAGGCTGTTGTTATCCCGGGGCAGCTGCCGGTCCGCGATTGTTACCTGCACACGGCACAGGAACTGTAAAGCCAGTCATTCTTCCAACGCACGCAGACCCGCAACGATTTATCTAGAAAATCGCTCTTGGTCGATTTGGCTCTCCGCTGGAGGAGCGCACAAACTCCTTGCCTACGTTATACGGGGTGCAGTGCTGAATCTTGCCGTGAGCGAAGTGCGATGTGGTTGATTCGGGGCGAGATAGAGTTTGCGGAATGGTTGTGAGTGACGGATTTGCGAATGGTACGAGAGTGCGCCGTCTTTCGTTTCCCCGTCCCGCGTTTCCTTGGTGCTGTCGAAATGCGCGACTGGGTTGTGGAAGTTGGTAATTTGGTAGCTAAATGACAGGTGCTTGGAATGAACGAATACGTAGTTTGATCCTCGGTGCGTCAGGGGTTGGGCTAACGGCTGAATCGAAGCGGTTGGGGGACGACCTTAAGGCTCATAAATCACGAACGCCGCTGACTCCGGCGGAATGGTATCCCTACGGGTCGATCAACAACTTCCATCATCTTGTTTCTCACTTGGCATTGAGGGCGTTTAGTGTGTCTGTTTGCGTAGGGATTGCTGTTCGCTTTTGAATAGCGCGATCTGGGAGCGCGGGGGCAGCCCCGATAGGACTTTCCAGTGTTTCGATCGTCAGGTTCTGTGTGCACGATTTCAAGCAGGATCGATCCGACACGTGTAGCCTTTTTTAAGAGTCTGGTGGCATTGTTGGATCGCGCTCGAAGGGATAACGACATGCGAAAAGGTTTTACGCGCAAACCGAAGGCGGATGAGCCTGCGGCGCCGGGGAAGAACTACATCACGCCGAGCGGGCTCAAGCGTCTCCACGATGAGCACCAGTTTCTGCTCACCCGGGAGCGGCCGGCGGTGACCGAGGTTGTGGCGTGGGCTGCCAGCAACGGCGACCGGAGTGAAAACGCGGACTATCAGTATGGCAAGCGGCGTCTACGGCAGATCGATGGGCGGATTCGCTTTCTGAGGAAACGAATCGAAGCCGCAGAGGTGTTGGACCCGGAAGCTCCGAGGACGGCACAAATGTGCGCCCGGGCGTTTTTCGGCGCCACCGTTCGCTATGCCAATGCCGCTGGAGTGGAGCGAGTGGTGAGCATCGTGGGCACCGACGAGGTGGATCTGGACCGTAACCACATCAGTTGGGTGTCGCCGCTAGGGCGAGCGCTGCTGAAGTCGGCGGCAGGCGACAGCGTTGTGCTTCATGCACCGGGCGGCATCGAACACCTGGAGGTGCTCGATGTGTATTATGAGTGCATTCCCGTGGAGCCGTTCCGCGAGCCGCCCGGATCGGAGTCGGCGTCGAAGAGAAGTAGAGGGGGGACGCCGTCGTAACTTCTCAAAGGGGAAGAGAGATTCGGTGGGCGAAGGCGGCGGCGAGCACCTCACGTCTAGCGTTTCGGCACGATCTTTTCACGCATTCGAATTCCAGCCAGGGAGGGTCTTTTGATTGCTTAAAGGAAAGGCCGAAACGAAATTCGTTCTGCCAGCCGGAGTGCCCGCTCCACGGTTGGGGCACCGCACATTTCCTTTGTCGCTGGACTGAATCCGCGCAAAACTGCGCGTTCGGTGAACTACACGATCGAGTAACAGGAAGCTGTCCGCTTCGTTACGCTTTGCGTGATTTCGCGCGCTGGGCGCGGATACGAAGAGCTCCCACTGCGATCAGGCCCAGGCTCGAGAGCACTACACTGCTTGGCTCGGGCACCTGCGATCCCGTTGGGGTGTCGGACAAGAAAAACGCGAACTGGTTGTTCGAGTTTTCATACCCACTACCAATATTGTAGAATCCCAGACTCGTGCCGTTCGATGGAGCCGTTACCCACCATGCGTTGACACTGCCTGTGGCCCCGGTCAACTCGAGCCAGTAGGTGGTTCCGGCCGCAGCCACGAATGCCGATGTCAGGTCAAACGTCACCAGGTACGCGTTTCCGCCGCCGCAACACCACGGCAGACCGGAGTCGACGGCGAGAAGATTTTGTCCACTTCCGCTGGCGAGCACCGAACCAGGTTGGCCCGCGCTATCCGCACGAAAACGGTAAGTGATGTCCTGGTTCCAGCCGGCAATCCCGTTGTAGTTCTGGAAATAGAAGCCTACGCTCGCAATGGCCCCGCCACCACCAATCGAAAAATCGTCCGCTGTGGAGGATGAACCATTGATGTTGTAGCCGTTACTTGTGTCTGGCCCGCCGTTGTCAAAGAGAGTTGTCGCAAATGTTGGTGTGGCAAGAAGCAGGCAGCCGCCCAAGATCAAACGAAAAAGTTTAAGGCTACCTCCCACGGGACTAAGCATAAGAAAACTCTCCTTTGTGGCAGGTTACCACAGAGTATAGACGATTTCCAGGGTCGGTGCGAAGCGGGGAAAACCAGCTTTGGAAACGGTTTGATTTTGGCAAATGGGGGCTTGTGCCTGTTGCTCGGGATTGTTTTGGTGATTTTGATGGCACGCGCGCCAAGGCAAGGGGGCCTGCCCCACACGGGTACTTTCGATTGTCTTTGGCCGGATACACTAGGGAGATCCTGGGATGGTGCTTGAACTATGTTGACCGGCAAAATTTGGCTTCGGCTCTTCTGCATGTGGGCGCTTTCTTCGTTTGCGGCGCAGGGTGCAATGGTGCGGCTGGATGTGATGGAGCGCTCGGCTGTGCTGAACGGGAGGGCGTTTGGGAAGGCCGGCCCGTATGAGCGCATTGTGGGGCGGGCGCGGTTTGCGATTGATCCGAATACTCCGCACAACCTGGCGATTGCCGATATTGGGCTGGCTCCGAAGAACAAGTCGGGGCTGGTGGAGTTTGCCGCCGACGTATACATGCTGAAGCCGGTGGATGCGCGGAAGGGGAATGGCACGGTGCTGTATGAAGTGTCGAACCGGGGCGCGAAGGGGATGCTGGCGGCGTTTCATCGAGTGGGGAGTTTGGAGCCGCGCAAGGCGGAAGATTTCGGCGACGCGTTTTTGCTGGAGCAGGGCTATACGCTGCTGTGGGTCGGGTGGCAGTGGGACATGCCGGAAACGCCCGGGCTGGTGCGTTTGTATCCTCCCGTGGTGGATGACGTGCGGGGACTGGTGCGCGCGGAATGGATTGTGGATCAGCGCGCGGAGCGGCAGAGCGTGGCGGATCGCGGGCACAAGCCGTATGTGGTGTTGAATCCGGAAGACCCGGCGTTGAAGTTGACGGTGCGCGATCGCGTGGAGGGACCGCGGCAGACGCTACCTCGCGGGGATTGGCGGATTGAGGGTGGGTCGAATGTGGTGCTGAAGGGCGGGTTTGATCCGGGACGGCTGTATGAGTTGGTCTACACGGCGGAGGGTTCGCCGGTGGCGGGGACGGGAATGGCGGCGATTCGCGACACCGTTTCGTGGTTGAAGTTTGGCGGCAAGGTGGCGGGAGCGCCGTTTGAGGATCGCTACTCGCGTGCGATTGGTTTTGGGATATCGCAGAGCGGACGCCTGCTGCGGACGATGCTCTACTACGGATTCAATGCCGATGAGAACAGCCGCAAGGTGTTCGATGGCGTGATGGCTGATGTCTCGGGGGCGGGCCGCGGCGGATTCAATATGCGTTTCGCGCAGCCGTCGCGTGATAGCAATCCGTTCTTCAATACGCTGACTCCGGTGGACCTGTTTCCGTTCACCGATGCCGAGCAGACCGATCCGGAAACCGGAATGAAGGATGGGCTGCTGACGCACTCATTGCGCAAAGACGAGTGGCCGCGCATCTTTTACATGAACTCGTCGCACGAATATTATGGGCGCGCGGCGTCGTTGATCCACATCAACCTGGATGGCAAGAGTGACGCGAAGCTGATGGGGAATACACGTGTGTATTTGTTCACGGGTGGGCAGCACGGGCCGGCTGCGTTTCCGCCGGTGGCGAGAGGGACGCGCAATTTGCCGAGTCCGAATCCGTATCAATGGACGTTCCGCGCGTTGCTGACGGCGATGAACGATTGGGTGAAGGACAACAAGGAGCCTCCGGCGTCGCGGTATCCACGAATTTCGGCGGGCGAGTTGGTGGCGCTGAATGCCGTGAAGTTTCCGAAGATTCCGGGCGTCGAGTTTCCCACGACGCTGCATTTGGCTTACCCGTCGAACTACGGTCCGGAGTTCCGCACGAAGGGGATCGCTACGCAGGAACCTCCGGAGATTGGCAAGCCGTATCCGGTGATGGTGCCGCAGGTGGATGCCGATGGCATCGACATCGCGGGGGTTCGCATGCCGCAGGTGCAGGTGCCGCTGGCGACTTACACGGGCTGGAATTTGCGGGCGAAGGAGATTGGCGGGGCTGAGCAGTTGTTCACGCAAGCGGGGTCGATGATTCCGTTCGCCAAGACGAAGGCGGAGCGGATGCAATCGGGCGATCCACGGCCGTCGATGGAAGAGCGGTACGCGGGTAAGGAAGATTATCTAAAGAAGTTCGAAGCCGCGGCGCAGGCGTTGGCGAAGGACGGGTATTTGCTGCAGCGGGATATTCCGGAGATCGTACAGCGCGGCGCGGCGGAGTGGGATTTTGTCCAGTCCTTACATTAAGAAGCGAGAGCAAAACGGCAGTCGGACGCGGCGGGACAAGTGCGTTAAAATGGGAAGGTTAACGCGGGGCCGGGCCGTTCAGAACCTTGTCGGTTCGCGCTAAGTCCCGGAAACCGTTCGGTTTTCATTTCATAATGCTGGCAATTATCTCCCGACAGAAGATGGTGTGCGTGTGCAGCGCCATGCTTGTGCTTTCGCTGAGTTCCCCGGTTTGGGGGCAGGATCCTCATGATCCGGAAGCTCCGGAAGCCACCGAACACCAAGGCATGAATCCGACTGATGTGGAAGCGGAGCAGCCGGAAGAGGCTCCCGCTGAGGCTCAGGCTTCGAACGACCGTGCGGGCGCATCGCTGCGCAATGAAAACGTTTTCGCCAGCAAGCTGGATACGGACACGCAGAAGGCCGATAACCTGCGGCTGGGCGGCGCGTACACGATCATCACCCGGCAGCCGCTGGAACAGAAATTTTATGGCGGCGAGTATGGAAATTCTCCGGTGGATGTGCCGATGCTGGGACGTCCGACGATAGGGGATTCGTGGCACGGCGAGGTGTTTGAATCGCTGCAGAATAGTGTGTTCAATGCGCGGACGTTTTTCCAATCGGGTCCGGTGAAACCGTCGCGCATGAATCAATATGGCGCTCGGTTCACGGGACGGCTTCCGGGGTGGGGCTTCCTGACTGGATCGTTTGGGCAGAACAAGACTCGCGGTATGGTGAACGGCAACGCGCTGGTGCCGCTGCCTTCGGAGCGCACGCCACTGGCGACGGATCCGACTTCACGGGCGATTGTCGAGCATTTTCTGGCAGCGTATCCGGTGGAACAGCCGAACCGAACCGATATCGACCCTCGGGCACTGAATACGAACGCACCGCAATCGATCGATAGCATCAATGCCAATCTTCGTCTGGATGGTAAGGCTGGCCAGAAGGGGATGCTCTCGCTTTTCCACGATTTCAATCGGCAGACGATCAAGGCGTTTCAGTTGGTGGCGGGCCAGAACCCGGATACGGCGCTTCATTCGCAGAAATCGCGAGCGACCTACCGGCTGTCGCTGAGCGACGCGACAGAAATTTCGTTTGGCGGGAACTTTACCCGCGTGCGTTCGGACTTGCATCCGGAACCACGCGCCGTTGGCCCGCGCGTTCGCTTGAATAACGCGATTGATACGCTGGGGCCGGGCGGACAATATCCGTTGAATCGCGCGGAGAACACGTTCCGATACGGCGCGATGGGAACGCACCGGTTCAGTGGCGGGCGTCATCGCATCACGTTTGGCGGCGAGCTGAGCCGTTACCATTTGAACGGTTTCGAGCAGAACGGCACGCGTGGCGACTATTCGTTTGCCAACAACTTCGGCCGCAGTTCGATTGAGAACCTTCTGCTGGGCGTGCCCACCAGTTATACGATTCGTATTGGCAATCACTATCGTGGATTCCGCACGTGGTCGACCGAAGCGTATTTCGGCGATGAATGGAACGTAACGCAAAACTTCCAACTGCACTTCGGTGTGCGCCACTCGATGACCACGGTGCCGGTGGAAGTGAACAACCTGAACGCTCTTCCTTACGATCGCGACGGCAACAACTTTGGCCCGCGAGTCTCGTTCGCCTATCGCGGTCCGAAGGATTGGATCGCCCGCGGCAGCTATGCGGTTGCTTTTGGCGATATTTTCCCGGTGACGTATTCGCAAAGCCGGTATAACGCGCCGGCCGTGATTACGCTGATTGTGAATAATCCGTATCTTGGGGATCCGCTCGCCGGATTCGATCTGAACTCGCGCAGCCAGCGCTCGTCGCTGTACCGCTTCGATCCGAACCTGACGACGCCATACACGCATCAGTACAGCTTCACGCTGGAGCGCGCATTTGGCCCGGTGACGCTGGACTTTGCGTATCTCGGCAGCCGGTCGATCAAGGTGCTGGCGGCGATGCCGAAGAATCGTGCCTACCCTGTGCCGGGAATGCCGATCATCACGGCGAACATCAATGACCGGCGTCCCGATCCGCGCTATTTCGAGATTACGGAAGTGGGCAATGCGGGCATCGCGTGGCTGGATGCCGCGCAGTTCGCCTGGCGATTACGCCCCTTTCACGGTTTCACGGGCGGTGGCACCTACACGTGGAGTAAAGCGCTGGATCAAGGCGCGATGTATAACTCCACGGCGGCGAATAACGATTTGAATACGCGCGGCCAGTCTGAGTTTAATTCCCTGCAGGACCAGAAGGGATTCAGCCAGTTCGATTCGCCGCACGCGCTTTCTATCTTCGGCGCGCAGCAGACGCCGGGGCTCAAGCGGATGGGGAAAGTGATCTCGGCGATCGCTGGAAGCTGGCAGATTTCAGGCGTCCTGGTGGCGAAGAAGGGAACTCCGTTTAACGTCACCACTGGAGCGGATGCGCCGGGATTCGGCAACGTGGATGGCATTGGTAGTGACCGCCCGAACATCGTGAACCCCAGCATCATTAACATGACGGTAGGCAATCCGGAGACGTCAACCGAGATTCTGAATCCGGCGTTTTTCAGCAACATTAAGCCGGGTGAGTTAGCGGGTAATCTGGCGCGCAACTCGTTCCGCAAGGGCGCTATCGTCAACGTGAATGCTTCGGTGGCCCGTGAGTGGCACTTCAGCGGAAGCCGGCCGACCATTCTGCGATTCCAGGGCGATGCCTATAACCTGACGAATCATCCGCAGTTTGACGAGCCGCAGAATCAGACCTCGTCGCCTTCCTTCGGCAAAATCACCAATACTCTGAACAATGGCCGGGTGCTGCAGTTTGGCATGCGATTGATTTTCTAGCATGTTTTTTTCGAGGCTGGTGGCGCGGTGACAGACCAAGTGGTGGTGTGCCCATTTGCCGCACGCATCCGCCTTGACTGGCTACCCTTGGTACCGTAGGATCAAATCATGCGCAGGGTCTTGGCCTCAGTACTGCTGTTGCTTTTCAGCCTCGCGCTCGCATCCCCACTTTTCGCTTCCGACCCTGAATCGAATCTTCCCGCCTGCTGCCGCCGGAACGGCAAGCATCACTGCAACATGCGGATGGGCGGCGATTCCGGGCCCGGTATCCAGACGGCAGCTTGTCCGCTCTATTCGTTCGCGCGTGGCGCTTCCGCACAACCCGACACCCTGGCTTTGACGATCTCGTTTGGGGCAAGTGCAATCTTGTTTGCGTGCATTTGCTCTGTCCATAGCCTGTTACCAGATTTGCCGCGTTTCGCATTGGATTATGCGGGTTACAAGCGCGGACCTCCTGCCTGATTCACTTCGTTCCCCTTGTCTCTTGATTTTTCACGCGGATAGCTCCGCGTAAACGGATGGGCTGTGATCGTGCCATGTCTGCGGATGGCCGCCTTTGTGCTGCTTTTGTTGTTGGGCGGTTGTGTAAAGTCCGAGCCACCGAAACTGGATCCAAACGCCGTCGCCCATACGATGCGAGGCAGAGTGATGCGGCTGAATCCGGGCGACCAGATCGCCACGATTCAGCATGAGGCCGTGGAGGGGTGGATGGAAGCCATGACTATGGATTTTCTCGTGATGGATGAGAAGGGTTTCCAGTTGCTCCATACCGGTGATCGCATCACAGCGACGTTGATGGTTGGGAAAACCAATTTTTGGATTCGAGAAATTCATCGGGAGTTTTGAAAGTTTTTTTGAAGTGAATTTGTTATGAATCTCCGCCATTACAGTCGGGCGCGTGCTGGGAGCCTTGTGGGGTTTCTGCATCAGAGCGTTCGCAGATTTGGCGGTGCCGTTCTTTGTTTCGGTTTGCTGCTGCAGTTACTCGCGCCGTGGTTGGCCTTTGCCGGTTACACCCAGGCGGACGAGTGTGCGTGCTGCAAGACGATGGGCGCCAAGGCTTGTCGGAGGATGGGCTCACATCATTCGAGTGGGCCCAGTTGGCAGGCGGCTTCCTCGTGCTCCGATGGTTGTTGTTGCACGAGTGGAGCCACGGCGCCTTCCATTCCAATTGCGCAGGGTGTGCTGGTTTCCCTCGCCATCGTTGTGGTGGCCGCGCTTTTATTGCTCACCGCGGAACGTCCGGCCGCGCGCGCCGGATGTCTGCGCCTTCCTTATCAACGTCCCCCACCTTTTTTCTCCATTGATTTTTGCCTGTTTGCCATGGCCTAACGGCTATTTTGCAACTACTCACAGAGAAAAAAGGAGAGTGGGGATGAACCCGCATCGATTATCATTCTTAGCGATTTTTTGCGCGACGGCAGCGCTTGCGCAGCAGACGGTGACCACGGCAACACTTGCCGGAGCCATTCATGATCCCTCCGGTTCGGCGGTGCCGGCCGCCAAAGTTACGGTTCGTCAAACGGAAACGAACGTAACCACAACCGGGACGGCTGACCGGGAAGGGTATTACCGATTCCCGTATCTGGCTGTGGGACCGTACGAGCTCACGGTGGAGAGCAACGGATTCGCTTCGGTCAAGCGCCCGGTGAATCTGACCGTGGGCGCGGCGTTCGATTTGGAAGTCACGATGCCGATTGCTGCGTCGCAAACGCAGGTGGAGGTGAATGCCGAGGCACCCGTAGTGGAGGCCGCACGAACTCAGGTTGCGGGCACGGTTTCCTTGCAGGAAGTGACGTCCCTTCCGAACAGCGGCCGCAGTTTCCTCGATTTGGCGCTTCTGGTGCCGGGGGTTTCGCCGACGAACACGGGCAGCAATCAGCTATTCGCCGAAACGTCGGCGGTTCCCGGGCAGGGTATCTCGGTGGGTAGCCAGCGGAACTTCTCGAACAGCTTCGTCGTTGATGGCCTCTCCGCCAATGACGACGCCGCGGGTTTGAGCGGTATCTTCTACGGCATGGATGCGATTCAGACCGTGCAGGTGATTACATCCGGAGCACAGGCCGAACTGGGCCGGGCGTTGGGTGGATACGTGAACGTACTCACAAAGAGCGGCACAAATAACTTGCATGCGGATCTTTACGGATACTTTCGAAACCAGCGCTTCAATGCGGCGAATCCGCTTTCGAATGCGAAACTGCCGGTGACGCAGGCACAGTACGGAGCAAGCCTGGGCGGTCCACTGTCCAAGGACCGTACGTTTTACTTCACGAACTTCGAACAACGTCATTTGAACCAGAGCGGATTGACCACGATCTCTCCGGCGAACGTTGCCGCGGTCAATGCTCGGCTGACCGCCGTTGGCTATCAGGGGCCGCTGGTCGCCACCGGCGTTTACTCCGCCCCGGTGCACACCACCAACTTCATCGCCAAGGTAGATCACCAGATCAGCCAGGGAAATCAGTTCAACGTTCGGTACAGTTTGTACAACGTCACCAGCGACAACTCGCGGGGTGCGGGCGCGCTGAATGCGCCCAGCGCTTCGGCAGGGCTGGACAACACGGACCAGACAATCGCGGGCAGTAACGTGTGGACGGTTTCCTCGCGGCTTTTCAATGAAACCCGCGGGCAGTATACGCGGAGCAGCTTGTCGGCTCAGCCGACCGACCTTCTGGGGCCATCGGTCAGTATCTCCGGAGTGGCTTCGTTTGGCCGTCTGGCCGGCTCCCCTACCGGACGCGTCAACAACCTCTACGAACTGGTGGATAACGTCAGTTACCGGGTGGGTACTCACGCGCTGAAGGCGGGCGTCGGGTTTCTCTACAACGATGCCACCATCACGTATCCGCGACAGATCCGCGGCAGTTACTCATTCTCTTCGCTCGCGAACTTCCTGAGCGGGACTTACAACAATGCCGGATACACCCAAACTTTCGGCAACTCCGTGGTGTCACAAGGGAATCCGAACCTTGGACTTTACGTTCAGGATGAATGGAAGGTGGCGCCGCGACTGACGCTGCAGATTGGCGCTCGCTACGACCTTCAGTTCCTGGAGGCGATCGCGACGGATACCAATAACGTGTCGCCGCGGCTTGGCTTTGCGTGGAGTCCGTTCCGCTCCCGGAAAACCGTTGTTCGCGGCGGCTTCGGTTTGTTCTACGACAGGGTTCCTTTGCGCGCCTTGGCGAACGCTTTGCTTTCGAGCAACAACACAACGAACCTGACCGCCGCCAGCCAGGTCAGTGTCAGCCTTTCACCCACGCAGGTGGGCGCTCCGCAGTTTCCGAACATCATTACGACGCTGCCTTCGGGTGTGCTGGTGAACTTCACCACCATGAATCCCAATATGCAGAATGCGTACTCGGTGCAGGGGAACTTCGAAATCGAACAACAACTGGGTAGCCGTGGAACGCTGAGTATTGGTTATCAGCATCTTCGCGGAGTCAGGCTTATTGTTTCGGTGAACCAGAATGTGCCCACTTGCGTTGCGGCCGGGACCAATAATGGATGCCGTCCGAATCCGAACTACGCGAACAACAGTCAGTATTCGCCGTTCGCTGCGTCGTACTACGATGGTCTGCATATTTCCTACGTGCAACGGCCGGTGCGGTGGGGCAATTATCGTGTGAGCTATACGTTTTCGAAGTCGCTCAATAACGTGGGCGAGTTCTTCTTCAGCTCTCCGATCGACGCCTACAACATCTGGCAGGATTATGGCCGGTCGGATGATGATCAGCGGCATCGTGTTGTCTTCAACGGTTCCGTCCATACGTCGATGGCTCCCGGAAAGACGGCCTGGCAGCGCTTGAGCCACGGGTTTGAGTTGAGCGGAATGTTGCAGTATTACTCGGCGCTTCCGTTCAATATCACCACCGGTTCGAATACGGTTCAGGGCACTGGAGCGCGTCCGACGATCAACGGCGGATTCATCAGCCGCAACGCGGGGATCGGCGCGGACTTCTACAACGTCAATTTGCGGGCGAATCGTTCGTTCAGCTTCGGCGAACGCCTCAAGCTGGACGCGTTTGTGGAAGCCTTCAACGCATTCAACCACCGCAATGACCTGACGCGGAACACGGTGTTCGGCGCCGGCGCTTACCCGACCGCTCCTTCGGCGACGTTCGGGCAGATCACGGGCGTGCAAGATTCGCGAGTGCTCCAATTAGCGCTGCGATTCCACTACTAGAAAAAGGAGATGCTCATGCTTGCGAACCTACTGATTACCGCATTGCTTCCGTTGGGGATGGAACTTCCACCCGCCGATCCTGCCGTGCCATTGCGGCAACCCTACGCGGCGGCCGCCAACGGGCGGACGGCGGTGGTCTATGGAGCAGGCAACAGCATCTTCTTCATCGCGTCGACGGATAATGCTCGCACTTTTTCACTCCCTGTGAAAGTGGCAGAGGTAAACGTTCTGGCGCTGGGCCGGCACCGTGGTCCTCGGGTAACGATTCTCAAAGACTCGTACCTGGTGACCGCGGTGGCCGGCGAACATTTGGCAACGGGCCCGCATGCGCACGGATTGCCAGCGGACGGCAATCTGACGGCGTGGCGGTCTGTCGATCAGGGCAAGACGTGGAGCCGATTGGGTGTGGTTAACGATGTTCCCGGCGCGGCTCGCGAAGGTTTTCATTCCATTTCGGCCGATGCGCAAGACCGGCTGACGGCGGTATGGCTGGACTTGCGGGAAAAGGGCACAAAGCTATACTCTTCCAGATCCCTCGACGGCGGCCGTTCGTGGTCAAAGAATATGATGATTTACGCTTCCCCGGATGGGACCATCTGCGAGTGCTGTAACGCATCGCTCGCGGGTGACGCGGAGGGCGGGGTGTCTGTGATGTGGCGCAACGTGCTGGCGGGATCGCGCGATTTTTATACGGCGACGGCGAAGGACGGGGTGCACTTCGGAACGCCCCAGAAGGTTGGCATGGGGACCTGGAAGATCAATGCTTGTCCGATGGACGGCGGTGGATTGGTACTGCGAGACGGGCAGCCATTTTCGGCATGGCGGCGGGAGAAGGGCGTATTTTTCGTGGCTCCGGGTAGGCCGGAGGTGCGAATCGGGAGCGGCACAGATGTCGCAATGGTGTCGGCGGCGCGAGGCGTTTTCGTGTCCTGGACGGAGACTTCGGCGGCGAATGCGAAGGAATCCGGCATCGTGCTGGCATCCCCACCACGGCCAAGCGGGGTGCCTGAAAATCCAATATTGATTGGTCCGGGCGGCGCGTTTTCGGCTCTGGCTGCTCTTCCGGACGGCCAGATTTTTGCAGTCTGGGAAAGTTTCGGTAGGCTGCGAATGGAGAGAGTGGAGGGAAGACAGTAGGACGAAGGTTCTGATAGTACTGTAAGTCTCTGAAAATAAATGCTGTAAACGACGGTTGCAGCCGGATTTCAAACTGTTTACACTAGGTGAAACGCCATTGAAGGCGGATCCAGCGCCCTGCTGGATGAAGGGGCGGGCACCCTCCGACGTCCGCCCCTTAGTTTTTTCCCCTATCCACCGAAGGCACCGGGCGCCCAACAGACATCATTTGATCCGTCCGGACGGATCAGCCGTTCAACCGTGGTTGGTTTCCTTTAGAATGCGCAGGTGAGCCGTTGGAAGGATTCTACTCAACAGCTCGTAACCTGTTTGCTACATTCAAAGTGTGCCCTACCCAGAACGATTCATCATCCCGATGCGTGAAGATTTGACCCGCTTTGGCGTGGAAGAGACCCGGACGCCGGAAGCAGTGGATCAGGTGCTGACTGGTGGAGGAACCGTGTTGATGGTGGTTAACTCCGTGTGCGGCTGTGCAGCGGGGAAGGCTCGCCCGGCGGTCGGCATGGCGCTGCAGCACAAAAATCGCCCTCAAAAAACGGCGACGGTCTTTGCCGGTGGCGATGACGAGGCCACGGCACATCTGCGCGGGATTCTCTCGGATTATCCGCCGTCGTCGCCGTCCATGGCGCTGTTCCGCGACGGGAAGCCAGTGTTCATGCTGCACCGTATGGACATTGAGCGCCGCGACGCCATTGAGATCGCGAAGATCCTGACCGAAGCTTTCGATCAGCACTGCGTACCCGCCGGCGCAACGGGCGACTAACCGGCGGCCGGTATTCTTCCCTCCCGCCCACCGGATGGGGCATCCTATTAACAATGTATCCGGCAAACTCATGGAGCGGTGCCGAGGGGAGCGGTGTCGCGGTTGAACTCGCAGGAGTGCGCCGCGTATTCGAACCATCCACGGTTGTTATCGAGTGCTTCAATCTGAGCATCGCCGCGGGAGAGTTTCTCGCCATACTTGGTCCTTCGGGCTGTGGGAAATCCACTTTACTGCGGATGATCGCGGGGTTGCTGGAATCCACCGCAGGCAGCATTAAACTTACGCCCGAGGCTGGTCACGGGCAAACATCCTTTGTATTTCAGGAAGCGCATTTGCTGCCGTGGCGGACGGTGCTCGATAACGTCGCACTGCCGCTGGAACTGATGGGCGTGAGCGCTGAGGAGCGGCAGAACAAGGCTCGTTCGGTGCTTGAGCAAGTGGGACTTGCGGGAGTGGAAGACCGTTATCCCGCGCAGTTATCCGGTGGCATGAAGATGCGTGTATCGCTTTCGCGCGCACTGGTGACGGAGCCCCGGCTATTGCTGCTGGACGAGCCGTTCGCGGCACTGGATGAGATCACCCGGTTCCGGCTGGATAGCCAGTTGAGAACGCTGTGGTGCGAGCGCGGCATGACGGTGGTATTCGTCACGCACTCGATTTCGGAGGCGGCTTTTCTTGCGAATCGAGCGGTGGTGTTGGGCCGGCGCGGCGGGCGGATCAAACTGGATCACGCGGTGGACCTGCCGGAACGCACCGAGGAACTACGGATGGACGCGCGCTACGGGCAAGAGATGAAGTTGCTGCTGGCTGCAATGGAGGAAGAATGAACGCGGCGCCGAATAGATTTACGCGCGCGGTGCCGGCGTTGGTCCCGCTGGTTGTGGTCACTGCGATTGCGGAGCTTGCCGTGCGTGCGGATTGGGTGAAGGCGTATCTGGTGCCTGCACCGAGTTCCGTATTACGAGCGATGATCGAGGGCCGTCAGGAATTGATTGACGCGCTATTGACTACATCCGCCAGTGCACTGACCGGATTCTTTCTCAGCACGTTGGGCGGCATTGCGATTGCTGTGTTTTTGGCTTCATCAAGAACGATTCAAAAAGCGTTCTATCCGTACGCTGTGTTTTTTCAAACCGTGCCGATCATCGCGATTGCGCCCTTACTCGTTATCTGGTTCGGCTACGGGACGCGAACGGTTATTGCGTCGGCATTCATTGTGTCGATCTTCCCGGTAATCGCAAATACACTGAGCGGCATTCTTTCCACGGACCCGGCGTTGCGGGATTTGTTCCGTTTGTATGGGGCGTCCACTCCAGTCACGCTTTTCAAATTGCGATTTCCCGCGGCATTGCCGCAGATCCTGACGGGACTGCGCGTGGCTTCGGGACTGGCTGTGATTGGGGCGATTGTTGGAGAATTTATCGGCGGGCAGGGGTTGGGCTCCGTTGTGGATTCCGCGCGCACGCAACAGAGAGTGGATAAGGTTTTCGCCGCGGTGTTGCTGGCTTCCGTGCTGGGGCTGGCGTTGTTTGGATTAATCAATTTAGTGAGCCACGTGACGCTGCGGCGGTGGCATGCTTCGGAACAGGAATAGAGGGGACAACTTGAACTCATTGACTCGGCGGAATTTTGCGTTCGCGCTTTCGGCGGCGGGACTACTTGCGGGCTGCAGCAAGGCTCCCCAGAAGATCCGGCTGGCGCTCAATTGGAAGCCGGAGCCAGAGTTTGGCGGATACTACGCCGCTCCTTACCAGAAGCACGGACTCGATGTGGAGATTTTGCCCGGCGGCGCGGGGACACCGACGGTACAGATGATTGGCGCGGGCTCGGCGGAGTTCGGCATTGTCTCGGGCGACGAGTTGATCATTGCTCGCTCGCGCGGCAATGACGTCTTGGGATTGTTTGCGGTTTTCCAGCACGATCCGCTTTCGATCATGGCGCACGCCTCGCGCAAGGCAGCGTCGCTTGCCGATGTGTTCAAAGGGGGGACGGTGGGGCTTCAACGGGGGTTGGCCTACGCGAGGATGCTGGAAAAGAAATACGGATTTGGAAAAGTGAAGATTGTGCCGTCGCCCGGCGGAGACGTTACTGCCTTTCTGCATGACCCGATGTTTGCCCAGCAATGTTACCTGACGGCTGAACCGCTGATTGCCAAGAAACAAGGGGCCGACGTACAAGTGTTCCGGATCGCCGATGAAGGTTATGACCCGTACACAGCGATGATGGCGACGAGCGGCGAGTATCTTCGCAAGAATCCGCAAACCGTTGCCGCGATGGTGGCTGCCGTGCGCGAAGGCATGCGGAGCTATCTGGACGATCCGAAGCCAGTGAATGAAAAGATGAACGCGCTGAATCCGTCCATGCCGCTCGATGTGTTCGCCGGTGCTTCTGAAGCACAGCGGGCGTTGGTGGAGACGGACGAGACGAGTAAGAACGGGCTTGGCTCAATGACCAAAGAACGTTGGGACGCGATCATATCGCAACTCAAAGATCTTGGCGACATTCCCGCGGTAGTTCCCGCCGAGGAGTGCTTCCGCAATCTGTAGAAGTCCTGCTCGACGGAGCATCATTTGCTGTGACAACATAGGTGTCTATGCTGACATCGTTCGACGCCTCCGCGAGGCCGCTAGCAGGGAAAACCGCGATTGTCACGGGCGCGAGCAAGGGCATTGGCCGGGCGATTGCGCAGAGGCTGGCGCGCGACGGCGCGAACGTCGTCATCACCGCGCGTGACCAGGCTGCGCTTGATTCCGTGGTTGCCGAAATCCGCGCCTCCGGCGGCAAGGCTGTCGCACTCGCTCTCGATCTGCGCCAGCAGGAAGCTCCTTCCATGCTCGTCAAGTTTGCCGTGAAAGGCTTCGGCAAGCTGGATGTCATCGTTGCCAATGCGGGCGCCACCAAGCGCGGCGATTTCCTGGAGCTCACCGATGAAGATTGGGCCGATGGGTTCTCCCTGAAATTCTTCGCGCACGTACGCATGATCCGCAACGCATGGCCGCATTTGAAGGCGTCCGCGGGATCGGTGGTTAACATTGGTGGCGTGGGCGGGCGGACGCCCGGCGCGGAGTTCACCATCGGCGGATCGGTGAATGCCGCGATGATCACGTTCACAAAAGCGCTGGCGGATGTGGGAGTCCGCGACGGTGTGCAGGTGAATGCCATCAACCCGGGTTTGATCCGCACGGATCGCCTGCAAAAACGCCTGGAAGAGATTATGAAACAGCAGGGCGTGGACCTGGCGGGCGCCGAACGCACGATTATTGCGGCAGGGAAAACGACGCGCATTGGAGAGCCGGAGGACATTGCGGCTCTGGCGGTGTTCATCGTGGGGCCGCAGGGGCGGCTGTTGCAGGGGTCGATCATCGATATGGATGGCGGCGCCACCAAGACCGTCTAGCGCGGCGCGCAAAGGTTCGTAATACATCTCGGCAGTGTAAAGTTCTCTGGTTGGAGGGAGAAGGATGCGGTCTCGAAACCTAGTTCCTCGTGCGGCAGCGGCCGCCGGTATGTTGGCTCTTGTGGGCGCTGCGGTGTTCGCGTTCCGGCCTGAGTCGGCCGAAGCGCAGAACGCGCCGTGGCGCTTCCATTTGCAGGAAGCAACCATCGCGGATGTGCATCGCGCGATTCGCTCGGGCCAGATCACCTGCCGCCAGTTGGTGCAGCTGTATATCAATCGCGCCAAAGCGTACAACGGCACCAGCGACCGCCTGATCACCCGCGACGGCGCCCCGATTCCGCAGGCTTTCGGCACCGTCCGCGCGGGCTCGCCCATCAAGTTTCCGACGGAGACCGTGGGCATTGCCTCACTAGTGCCGAACTTCGATCAGTATGCTGGACCACAATTCGAATTCGGCCGCATGGAAGCGACCGCAACCGATCCCAGCGTGCAGCAACAGTACGGCATGACGATCGGCACGCCTAATTCCGGGCAGATCAACGCGCTGGCGACGCTGAACATTCGCGGCGAACGCAGCGTGACGTGCAAAGGCGATCGCGATAAGAAAGACGGTCCGCTGCCCGCGGGTGCTCCTGCAGTTTGCAATGAATTGCGGCGGTTGCCCGATGCGTTGGAGCGTGCGTCTGAGCTTGATTCGCAGTACGGACGCAATCCGGATTTGAACGCGATGCCCATGTACTGCATTGCGTTTTCCTTCAAAGATCCCTTCGACACGATGGATATGCATTCCGCCGGTGGCGGCGATGCGCGCTATGACATCGATTTTCCGGCCCGCGATCACACATTGGTGGCACAGCTCCGCAAGAAGGGCGCCATCATTTACGCGAAGGCCGTCAACACCGAATACAACGGACGTCCGGCCGATCCTGGCGGGCGCAACAAGCCAAATAAAGTTTTGCTTTCCACGCTAGGCTATCAGCGGAGTTCGTGGGCAGGGAACCCGAGCAGCGCGTACGATTCCACGCGCGCCGGTTCCCTTGGCTCCAGCAGCGGCTCGGGCGCCAGCGTCAGTTCGAATCTCGTGATGTGCAGCTTGTGCGAAGAAACCAGCCTGAGCTGCCGTGGCCCGGCGAATCACAACTCGGTTGCGTTGATTCTGCCGCACAAAGCGATGATCTCTTTCCACGGCGGCGGCATTGGCGCGGATATATACAATGACCGCACCGGAATTCATTGCCGCTACGTGGGCGATTCCGCCAAGGTTCTCGACGCATTGAAAGATCCCGTGAACGGATACTACGATCCCCGCGACGTCTTCACTACGGTGCCGCGGTCCAGCATCATTCCTGGTTCGTTCGCCAAAGCAGCGGCGGAGCCTGGAACGCGCGGGTCGTTGAAGGGCATGCGCATCGGCGTGATTCGCGAATCGATGCTGAAGTTTCCCGGCATCAAGGCTGACGAGCCCATCGTGGACGCGGCGGTGAAGGAGATCAAAACCGTGCTCGGCGATCAGTTGGGCGCGACGCTTGTGGAATCGGTGGATCCGCTGTTCCCCGACGATCCCGCGATCGAAAACATGCGGCCTTCGTATAACCAGGCGCTGGCGCAGATGGTCCCTGTGTTTTTTCCTGAGATTTTGTACGGGATGGACCGCACCGGCAAGCCCGCGTTTCCGGAGTTCGTCGCGAAGATCAAGCCGACCGAATTTGCTCCCGGCAAAACTTTCGGCACGGGCACCATGGCGCCCATCGATTACATGGTGGCGCTGGCCGATGGCCGCGAGCCGCTCCCAAAAAATTTGAATATCCGCTTCATTCAGGAAGTGGTGGAATCGAACGCGTTCCGCTTCCACTTTACGCAGTACGCGCAGCGCCGCGCGGCGGATTGGAAGGAGCGCGGCTTCACGGAAACGCTGACGGACTTCAAGCAACTGAATGAGCGCTCGAAATTCTGGGGTGACGATCAGCGCGCCGGTTTCAAGAATTGGGAAGAGATCGACGACATGCGCCGTCCATTCGATGAGCGCGAAGGCATCAATGACAAGCTGAAGCTCCGCGAGCTGCTGCGGCGCGTCGAGATGAAAGTGATGCAGGAGAATAAGCTGGATGTCGTCGTGCGGCTCCACTATCCGCTGCCTCCAGGAAAGATCGGCCTTGCGCCTGAGCCGCAGCCCGCGGGCGACATTCGCGGCGAAATTCGCATGGGACCGCATGCCGGGTTGACCGAAGTGCTGATCCCAGCAGGCTACGTACAAACGGTCTACGATGCCACTTACCGCTTGAGCGATGACAAGCGCCGCTATATTCCCGTGTCGAACACCACGTCGCCGGCAACGGTGCCCGCGCCGGGGTTGCCGTTCTCGCTCGTGTTCCGCGCCGAACAGGGCAGGGAAGACGTCATTCTAAAAGCCGCATCTGCCTATCAGATGGCGTCGAAACGCAGAGTCTCGCCGCCGATGTACAAGCCGTTACAAGGGGAGCCATAAAACGAGCCCCCCCCTGGGCGGCACACGGTAATGTTACTCTCGGTTTCAGACGAAGAGATTCGTGAGGTTTGCCGCGCGTGAACCGGATGAAAATTGCCGCTTGCCGCCTGATCCTGTGGATCGCGGCCCGGCTTGTCCCTGATGGCCAGCGCGCCGAGTGGGCCGACCACTGGCAAAGCGATCTCTGGCGCTGGATGTTGCGCGAAGCGGCGGCGGATGTTCCTGGCAGCCACTCCGCGGTTTACTCACAGGCGCGCGACGCCTTCAAAGACGCCTTTCGCTCCCGATTTACCAGCGACAGTGCCGCCGATGTTCGCCGCCAATTTTGGGGCGATCCAAGAGTCGCCGTCGGCGCGGGTGCGCTGCTTCTGTTGACGGTCGCGGCTTTCAGCGGAGGATTCGCCAATACGCGCCAACTGCTGCGTGGGTTGCCATATCCTGATTCGAATCGTGTCGTCATCCTCGCGCAAGGTGCGCCGACGTTCGGAGCGCGCTTCGGATTCCGCGAACAGGAAATTCAATTGTTCCGCGCAAAAACGCAAACGCTCGCGGGCTTGGCCGAATACACGTGGCACACGCGCACATTTACATCGAGCAACGGCAAGCTGCGCAAAGTTCTTACCGCAAGCGTTGGCCCCCGCTTCTTTCCGCTGCTGGGCGTGGATAAGGAGACCCCCGCCGCGGGCGAGTTTCTGATCAGCAACAATTTCTGGCGCAGCGAACTTCGCGCCGATCCTGCCGCCATCGGTCACATATATATGGTGGATGGTCGTCCGCTGAAACTGGTCGGGGTGTTGCCTCAGGAGTTTTCATTCCTCTCCGCGCCCATCGCGATCTGGACCGCGGAATCCTCCGAGCCGCCTCCCGTCTTGACGCGGCAATGGTGGGTGTCTTTAAAAGGTGTAGTCGGAAGGTTGAACGCAGACGCGCCGCCGTGGGTCGCGGAAAAAGAACTGCGCGATCTGCAAATGAAGACAGGCCTCGCGCGCCGCAATTTCGCCGTACATGCGACGCCGGTGGCGGACCTCGTCTATCAATCGATCTCGTCTTATGGATCGGACCTCGGCTTCTTCAGTGCCGCTCTGTTGCTAGTCGCCATCATTCGCGCGTGGAATGATCGCCGCCGCGGTGTGGCGTGGGGAATGGCGGCGCGTTTCTGGGGCTTCTTCCTTCTCAAAACGATGCTGCCGGTGATGGCGCTGTTCTTCTCCATCTTTGATTTCGGTGGCGCCGGCCGGTTAGGAATGACGGGCGGCACACCGGGGCGCGGCGGGCCGATGCTCATCTGGACCTCCTTTGCCGTGGCGGTGATCATCATCACGTGGGCTTGGCGCGATCAGCCGAGCCGCTGCCGCGTATGTCTGCACCGCATGCAGATGCCGGTCCGCATCGGCATCACCGGCCTGGTGCTGCTCGAAACCTCGGGCGAGGAAGTGATGTGCCCCAAGGGCCACGGGTCGGTGTACACGGCGGAGTCCGTGCTGGGCTCCGATTTCTCAGACCGTTGGATGGGTGTGGAAAATCTCTTTGCCGAGCACGTGAAGCACTCGCCTGGCGATGTGTTGGGCATCGAGGATCGCGACAAATAGGCTCGACCACATTCCCTCGGGTTGTGCCGCAAAATTCCATCTGCTGTGTGGGGTGCTCGTTTCGTAAAATAGGAAGAGGACCTCATGACCACTCCCACGGCCGCTACGGTAAACCACCTCAAAGAATTGGCTCAGTTCGGACAATCGATTTGGCTCGATTACATTCGCCGCAGCTTGATGACTACGGGCGAACTGCATCGCATGATCGAGCAGGACGGCTTGGGCGGCATGACGTCGAACCCGGCGATCTTCGAGAAGGCGATCACCGGCGGGGAAGAGTACGCCGAGTTCATTCACGAACTGAAAAAGAATCCCAGCCTGGACGCGAAGGCGATCTTTGAAAAGTTGGCGATCCGCGATATCCGCGATGCCGCCGATGCGTTGCTTCCGGTGTACGAAAAAACCAACCGCCGCGATGGCTACGTGAGCTTGGAAGTGGCGCCGACGCTTGCGAACGACACGCAAGGGACCATCGACGAGGCCCGCCGTTTGTGGAAGGAAGTGGCGCGGCCCAACCTGATGATCAAGGTTCCCGGTACCGCCGCCGGCATTCCCGCGATTGAAACGCTACTGGGCGACGGCTTGAATATCAACGTCACGCTGCTGTTTTCGCAGAAGGTCTACGAAGACGTGGCGCACGCCTACATCCGCGGACTGGAGAAAGCCGCCACGAACGGCATCGAGCTTCACAATATTGCCAGCGTCGCCAGCTTCTTCGTCAGCCGCATCGATACCGCCGTCGACGGCATGATCGATAAGAAACTCGCCGACGCATCCGACGCCGAGCGCGCGCAGTTGGAATCCATTCGCAGCAAAGTGGCCATCGCCAACGCAAAGCTTGCCTACGCGAGCTACAAACAAATTTTCTCCGGGGCGAAATGGGACGCCTTGGCCGCCAAGGGAGCCACCACGCAGCGCGTGTTGTGGGCCAGTACGTCCACGAAGAATCCGAAGCTGCGCGACGTGCTTTATGTGGAGGAACTCGTTGGGAAAGACACCGTCAACACAATTCCTCCCGCCACTTATGATGCCTTCCGCGATCACGGCGAGGCCCGTGCGTCGCTGGAAGAAAATGTGGCCGATGCGCGCCAGGTGATGGCGAACCTGGCAAAAGTGGGAATTTCGATCGATCAGGTGACCGACGATCTGGTGACGCAAGGCGTGAAGCTGTTTGTGGAGCCGTTTGAGAAGCTGTTGGCCGCCGTGAGTGCTGCATGAAGCCGCTCGATTACGTAGTTTCCTCCTCCACTGCAGCCGCGTTCGAAAAGAAAATCGCTTCATGGGAAACCGGCGGTCAGGTGGAGCGCATTTGGAATCACGATCCTTCCGTGTGGAGCAACGCCGATGAAGCCAAGTGGCTGGGCTGGCTGACCATCACGGGCGAGCAGTTGCAGCAGACGCAGCGTTTCTTCCAGTTCGCTGAAGAAGTGAAAGCCGCGGGATTCACGCACGGCGTTCTGCTCGGCATGGGCGGATCGAGTCTATGTCCGGAAGTGCTGCGGCTGTCGTTCGGTGCGGTGCCTGGTTTTCCCGATTTTCAGATTCTCGATTCCACCGATCCCGGCCGCGTGGCGACCATTGAGGCGGGCATCGATATTTCGAAGACGCTGTTCATCGTCGCCAGTAAATCGGGCTCGACGCTGGAGCCGAACGTTTTCCATAAATATTTCTTCGAACGGGCTGGGCGCAACGGGAAACAGTTTGTGGCGATCACTGATCCCGGCTCGAACATGGATAAGACCGCGAAAGAACAGGGATTCTGGCGGATCTTTTACGGGTTGCCTTCGATTGGCGGGCGATTCTCGGCGCTCTCGGATTTCGGGATGATTCCGGCATCAGCAATGGGGGTCGACGCGGCGAAGTTGCTCGAGGGCGGGGAGAAGATGGCACAGGCCTGCCGAAAGCCCGTGCGCGAGAATCCGGGCGCGATGCTGGGGTTGCTGCTGGGTACGTTGAACGACGAAGGCCGCGACAAGATCACGGTGGTCGCTTCGCCGCAAGTGCACGACCTGGGCGCGTGGATGGAGCAATTAGTGGCCGAGTCCACGGGTAAGAATGGCAAAGCGCTGATTCCGGTTGATCGCGAGCCGTTGGCCGCACCTTCCGCTTACGGCAACGATCGCGTCTTCGTGTATCAACGCTTGGAGTCTAACCCCGACCCCGCGCAGGATAAAGCTGTGGATGCGCTCGCCGTTGCGGGGCATCCGGTGATTCATCTGCCGATGACGAGCGCCTACGATCTGGGCCGCGAGTTCTTCCGCTGGGAATTTGCAACCGCAGTAGCCGGCGCCGTGATGGGGATCAATCCGTTCGATCAGCCGGATGTGGAAGCGAGCAAGATTGCGACCAAGAAACTGACCAACGAGTACGAGGCCACGGGCGCACTACCTGCGGAAACGGTGGCGCTTGAAGAGAGCGGCATCCGCGTTTATGGAATAACAAGCGCGAAGTCGCTGTCTGCATGTGTTCGCGAGTTGCTTGCGAGCATTCGGCCGGGGGATTACTTTGCGCTGCTGGCTTATATCGAGATGAACGCAGCGAACGAGCACGCGTTGGAACGAATGCGGGTTGCCGTACGCGACTCAAAAAAAGTGGCTACTTGCGTCGGGTTCGGTCCGCGTTTTTTGCATTCGACTGGACAGGCATACAAAGGCGGCTCGAACAACGGCGTTTTCGTCCAGATCACGTCGGATGATGCGCGCGACCTTCCGGTACCGGGGCAGAAGTATACGTTCAGCGTGGTGAAAGCAGCGCAGGCGCGCGGCGACATGGAAGTGATGCAGGAACGAGGGCGGCGCGCGCTGCGGATTCACCTGACGGGCGGCGTCGCGGTCGGCCTCGAAAAACTGGCTTCCGCGATCACGCACGCGGTACAATAAAAACAATTCCCACGCACGAGGTCGGAAAGCACGTGTGTGGTTTTCCCCGTAGTGGGCCGGTAGCTCAGTTGGTAGAGCATCGCACTTTTAATGCGGTGGTCGCGGGTTCGAGTCCCGCCCGGCTCACCATCCTCCCTGTATCATTTCCTTATATCGTCCGATCCTTTTCTTACGGTCGTTATGGAGTTGTTTCATGCTTCGTCGGAAGTTCACCTTCGGGTTTGCTGGTGCGCTAGGGGCGTCGTTGGCGGGTGCCGCATTTGGACAGGCAGAGCGCGCAAGCGAGTGGGCGCGACCGGTTCGGAACTTTAAGGACATGGTGCTGCTTGACGTGTCTCCAGACGGGCGGCAGTTGTGCCTATATCCGAGCGAGACGTTCGAGCCGCCGCGTGGGTTGAAGCGCGGGATCGTCCGCGATGCGACGCCGCTTAGTAAACACACGTTGATGGTGATCGAACTCGGCAGTTGGACCATACTTTCGTCGACGGAGTTGCGCGGCGCATCCGTCAACGTCAGCTTCTTTGCTGACAGTACCGTTTTGTACGCGGAGTTGGAAGCGGAGCGGCAGGGTGACCGGTCCGGGAAGCCGGGGCTCCTGATTGATTTTGCGAAGACCAAGGTGGAGGAAACGTTTGAGCCCGGAACTGCGGGGCGCAGTACAACTTCCTACCGCGCGTTGGCGAGGCAGTTGCTGTTGGGTGAGCAACGCAATGGGGGCGGTAAGGATACCGCGTCGCTATTCCTGGCTCAGTTGCCCGGTTATCAGGAGACGCGCCGCGTACTTCTGACCGAGGGTAGGAAGCCGGTGGATGGCGCTTCGATGATTTCCTCGGACCGAAAGTTTGTCGCCTTTGCGACCGATCGCACTTTGCAGTTGCGCCGGACTGAGGATCTGAGCGTTGTGTGGGCGCAAGAAACCGCGGGAAAGCAGCCGTCCGAAAAGTTGTTGTCCGTCTCCGCAACTGGTTCGATAGTCGCCGCGCCGGTGGAGCGGAAAGGGTTATCCTCTGTGATCGTCTACGACGGCGCAACGGGCAAGGAAGTAACGGCGATTTCTTCAGAAACGGTGACGGGATTGGCCGTTTCTCCTGATGGCCGGTATCTGGCGATAGGTGTTGCGGCGAAGGACAAATCGGATCTCGTCCCGACGGTGCGGGTTCACGAGATTTCCTCAGGCCGGTCTGTGGAGGTGTTGACGCACGACCGAGTACCCGTAGGGAAAGACGCATCGTCAAGGGCGGCGTTTGGGCCGCGAGGCATTCAGTTTACGGTGGATGGAAAGTTTCTGCTCACCTCCACGATGCACACACGGGCTTGGCAACTCACCTGACGGTTCGTTACGGATTCGATATACTCGCTCTCGTGCAGTCTTTACTCACGGCGTTCATCCGCATTGGCATGGCGCTTGCGAGCATCGGCATTGTGTTTGGGCAAGCGGCGGATATCGATGGATGGAACGGTGTCAAATGGGGGAGCACAAAAGCGGCAGCTCTGAAGGCGCTGCAGAAGCTTCACGCGCGCGACTGCCCGCGGACCGATGCGGCGTGTGCGGCCGCGGGTTTGGTGATCGACAACTACAACGATGACGGCGTGCCGGTCCGTGCTTTTCTGATATTTGGGCCGAAGGATGCGCTTTCCATTGTGAGTCTAGTGGCGGACGAGAAGCGTGAGGTGGTGGAGAAGGCATTGGCCCAGCTCACGGCGCGCTACGGGCGAGGTGGTTTGCAATCGGAATACGACGGCGACCAAGAAACGCTGCGTACCAAATGGAGTTGGAACAAACCTCACGGCACTTGCGTATTGGAATCAGAGGAGGGCAGTGGTGTCTTCACGGTAACGTTTTCCGAAAAGCGTTCGCCGGCAAAGGCGCGTGCCATTCCCCTGCACTGATTCGTTACACTGAATTCAACTCGGAGATCGTGATTTCGCCACGTCTCGTCCGGGCCTGGAGTCCAATCGGAGCGAACTGGGTTGATGCCCGCTTACGGAATGGAGTGGATTGTTGAGGCGCATGGGTGCCGTGCGGAAGCGCTGCGGGATCTGGGCGCTCTACGAACGCTTTTTGCGGACATCGTTCGCGACCTTGGCCTGAGCGTGGTGGGTGAAGCTCAGTGGCACAGGTTCCCGGTGAGCGGCGGTGTGACGGGCATGGTCATGCTGTCGGAATCCCACATTACCTGCCACACGTTTCCGGAATTTCAATCCATCTGTTTGAACGTATTCAGTTGTAAGCCGCGTGTGGCCTGGAACTTCGAGGCCGAGCTTCGACGCCGCCTGGGTGCCGCACAGGTAGACGTGCGGTCCGTTGAGCGCGTCTACGGTGTTACGGAAAACGCGGCGGTGTTCGACGCCGTGGGGAAGTTGGACCGGTAATGCGGCGCTCCTTCTTTTGTCCGAGTTGCGGTGCCCGTGTCGAGTTTATGTGGTCGAGCAGCGTGCAGACAACATGTGAGTTTTGTCGCTCTATTCTGGTACGGCATGACGTGGATTTGACGCTAGTGGGTAAAGTGAGCGACCTGCCTCCGGATGTTTCGCCAATTCAGATTGGCACAGAAGGGCGATTCAACAACGACAACTTTGCGGTGGCCGGGCGGATCATCTATGAGTATGACCAAGGCGCTTGGAACGAATGGCATCTGGTTTTGAGCGATGGCAGGAGCGCTTGGCTCTCTGACGCCCAGGCACAGTATGTAGTGACCGTTGCGAGTGCGGAAACAGATTTGCCGCTGCAAGATGTGCTCTACCCGGGAAAATCATACGCGTGGAACGGTGTCACCTACCAAGTGACCACATTGACTCGTGCCAATTACCGCGGTGTTCAGGGCGAGCTCCCCTTCGAATATTGGGACAAAGAGCGCGCTACCTTTGCCGATTTGCGCTCGACAACTGGGGCGTTTGCGACGCTCGACTACAGCGACGATGAGCCGAAGCTGTACGTTGGAGAAATGGTGGATTTCGATTCGCTGCGGCTGACCAATTTGCGCGCCTTCGAGGGCTGGTCATGAGCACGCCCGCGCCTCCTTCTGCTTCCACTCCGCAAGGCGGCGCGCCGCCGGTGCGGACAGTCTTTTGTCAGAACTGCGGCGGGTCAGTCACGATCCGCTTTGTGGGTCGCACAATTAACGTCGTGTGCGGGAGTTGTGGATCCATCCTGGACGCGGCGGACCCGAACGTTCGCGTGCTACAAGGGGCGCAGAATGCGATTAATCAAGTCCAGCCGTTAATCCCGCTGGGCACGCGCGGAAAGTGGCGCGGGCAGTTGTATGAGGCGATCGGATTCCAGAGAAGGTCCATTACCGTGGAGGGGCAAGAGTACAGTTGGGCGGAATACGTTCTGTTCAATCCTTACCGCGGTTATCGTTATCTGACGGAATATGACGGTCACTGGAATGACGCAACTCCGGTGACGGGATTGCCGACGCCGCAAGCAACTGGCGCTCAGTATTTAGGCCTAACCTACAAGCACTTTCAGACTGCGAACGCGGTGACACGATTCGTGCTTGGCGAATTTCCTTGGCAGGTGCGTGTGGGAGATCGCGCCGCGGTGAAGGATTACGTCTCGCCGCCATATGTGCTTTCGGAGGAAAAGGTTGACGGTGAAGTTACGTGGACCATGGGCGAATACGTCTTAGGCAAAGATATTTGGAAGTCCTTCCATCTGCCCGGTTCGGCGCCTGCCCCGATCGGAATCTACCTGAACCAGCCAGCGCCGCTGAGCGCTTCCTGGAAGGAACTATGGGTTGCCTTCGTCATGATGCTGATGTGTGTCGGTATCGTATTCTTCCTCGACGAAGCCTTGGCGGCGAAGGAACAGGTTCTTGACAGGACTTATCGGTATACTGGTCCGCCCATAACCGGTGACCCGTCTTTCGTCACGCCTGTGTTTGAGTTGAAGGGCCGGGTGTCCAATGTCGAGATTCGAACCGAGACCGACGCGAGCAATCAATGGATTTTCATCAACTATGCTCTGATCAATAGCGAGACCGGCGCCGCCTACGATTTGGGACGCGAAGTCAGCTACTATTCGGGTTCGGATAGCGATGGCAGTTGGAGCGAAGGTAGCAAGAACGATGATGTGCTGGTGCCGTCGGTTCCTGCCGGACACTATTATTTGCGGGTGGAACCGGAAGGCGATGCGAGCCTGGGGCCTGTGCGGTATTCCATAATTGTGTCGCGTGACATCCCGCCGTTTCCGCTTTTCCTGGCCGCGTTTTTCGCGCTGCTGATACCGCCAATTTTGATTGGTTGGCGTGCGTTTAGTTTTGAACGGAAACGATGGGCCGAAAGCGATCACCCGATGGTGACCACCTCGAGCGACGATGATGACGACTAAAGGACGATGACGAAATGTTGACCAAACTGTACGCAATGTACGGAGCCGCCGTGCTGGCCACACTCACGTTCGGCGTTTATCGTGGCTGGAGTTTTGCGTCGGTGGACGAAGTGAAGAACGTGCCGCAATCGGTACGTGACAATCCTGGTTCGTACCGGTCCGCTTACAGCGGCTACCGTCGTTACACTGGAGGGAAATAGTATGCCCATCCCCTTGATGAATGTTGTTGATGCCTTGCTGTATGCGTGTCTGGGCATCGTGATTTTCGCGGCTTCGTTTGTCGTGCTGGATAAAATGACGCCCTATGATCTCTGGAAAGAGATCGTGCAGGAGCACAATATCGCGCTGGCGATTTTGATTAGCGCCTGCCTGATCGGCATCAGTATCATCATCGCCGCGGCAGTCCACTAATCTGTGACGGCATTACTGTTTGTATCCGTAGTCCTCATCTCGGCTTGCGGGCTCATCTATGAGCTTGTTGCCGGAGCCCTCGCCAGTTACCTGGTGGGCGATAGCGTCTACCAGTTTTCCACCATCATCGGTACATATCTTTTCTCGATGGGTATCGGCAGCGCGCTCTCGCGCTACATCCAGCGTGGGTTGGTGCATCGCTTTATTTGGATTGAGCTGATGGTGGGCGTGGTTGGCGGTTTTTCGTCGGCCGCGCTGTTTCTGGCATTTGCTTACACGCAGGCGTTCAGCCTGCTCATGTATTTCCTGGTCATTCTAATTGGTGCATTAGTGGGGCTGGAAATTCCGCTGTTGATGCGTATCGTAAGGGATCAATTCAGCTTCCGTGATACAGTCGCCCACGTCCTCACGTTCGATTACATTGGAGCGCTGGGGGCATCGCTGCTATTTCCGATACTTTTAGTCCCCAAGTTGGGGCTGGTGCGATCCGCCATGCTTTTCGGAATGGTGAACGCTGCAGTAGCGCTGTGGAGCACATTTCTTTTTGCCCGTCAGTTGATGGGAACGCATGTGCTGCGCGCCGCCTCCATCGGCGTCTTGTTGTTGTTGGCCTCAGGCATGGTGGGGGCAAAACGTATCACCTCCATGGCGGAAGACAACATCTATTCCGATGAAGTAATCCTTTCGCGAGATACGCAGTATCAGCACATTGTGCTCACGCGTTTCAAAGATGATCTCCGGCTCTTTTTGAACGGCCACCTGCAGTTCAGCTCTCGCGACGAATACCGCTATCATGAGGCGCTGGTGCATCCGGGGCTTTCCGCTATACCAACGCCTCGGAAAGTATTGGTGATGGGCGGTGGCGATGGGCTTGCCGTGCGCGAAATCTTGCGTTATCCACAAGTGGAGAGCGTCACTTTGGTGGATTTGGATCCTGAGATGACACGATTGTTCACCTCGAATCCGATGCTTTCGGGATTGAATCAGAAGGCATTTTCCTCCCCTAAGGTGCGTGTGATCAACGGCGACGCGTTTCCGTGGATTGACGCAAACCAGGAGAGTTTTGATTTCATCGTCATTGATTTTCCCGATCCGACGAACTACTCGCTTGGCAAGCTCTACACCAGTGCGTTCTATCGCGCTGCGGCCCGGCATTTGAGTGTCCAGGGTTTGATCGTAGTGCAGAGCACGTCGCCGATGTTCGCGCGGGATTCCTACTGGAGCATCGCGGAGACGTTGAAGCTGGCTCAGTTGAAGACGTATCCCTATCATGTGTATGTTCCGTCGTTTGGCGAATGGGGATTCATCATTGCTGCCAACCGTGAGTATGTGATGCCGAAGGCCCTGCCGGAGGGGCTGCGATTCCTCAGCAAAGAGACGATCCCTGTGTTGTTCCAATTCCCGCCGGATATGGCGCCGGTACCTGCCAGCGCGAATACGCTGAACGATCAAACCCTAATCCGGAAGTACGAGCAAGATTGGAAAAATATCACGCATTGACGAGGACCCGCCGAAACTTCATCGCCGGCAGCGCGGCTCTGATTGGGCTGAGCGCGAAGGCGGAGAAACGAATTGACGGGTCGTTTGTGAACGATTCGTTCGACATAGGACACAAATTGCGCGCGCGCTTGTCGCCAGTTTCGCCCAAGCGAATGGAGCGTGTGCCGGTAGTCATTATCGGTGGGGGCATTGCGGGACTGAGCGCGGCGTGGCGTTTACAGAAGCGCGGGTTTCGCGATTTCGTTCTTCTGGAGATGAACGCGGAGGCTGGCGGAAATTCTCGTTCCGGAAAGAATGCCGTGAGTGAGTATCCTTGGGCGGCGCATTACGTTCCCGTGCCCGGTGTGAAGGCCACGTACGTGCGGGAGTTGTTCGAGGAACTTGGTGTTCTTCAGAATGGCGTTTGGAACGAACGTTACCTTTGCTTCACTCCGCAAGAGCGTTTGTTTCTCCACGGCCGATGGCAGGAAAGCATCGAGCCGGCCGCCGGGCTGACCGAGAGAGACAGAGAGCAGTTTCGCAAGCTGGAAGACCTTCTCGATGGATTCCGTGCATCGGGTGCGTTTCAGATTCCGATGGAACCCGGATTGAGCGCAGCCACAGCGAATTTGGATCGAGTAAATTTCGCGCAGTGGCTGCGGGAGCAGGGAATCGATTCGGAGCCCGCGCTCTGGTACATGAACTACTGCTGTCGCGATGATTACGGGGCGCTTGCCAAGGACGTTTCCGCTTGGGCGGGGATCCATTATTTTTCGTCGCGCACGGCAACGGAGAAGGGGCCGTTAACGTGGCCTGAGGGTAATGGTTGGATTTTGAAGCGCCTCCTGCAGCAGGTGGGTGCGCACGTACGTATGGGACAGATGGTGGTGCGAATCGAATCCGTGAACAACCGCTATCGTATTCGCACCACCGACGCTGAATACATCGCGAATAGCGTCATCTTCGCGGCGCCGATGTTTCTTGCGCCCTACCTGATGGCCGACGCGCCAAAGTTGCCGCGTATCGAATACTCGCCTTGGCTGACAGCGAATTTGACTCTGGACCGTCCACCTTCGGGCGGTGCCACGTCGCAAAGAGCTTGGGATAACGTTGTGTACGGATCGCCATCGCTCGGTTATGTGGATGCCACGCACCAGACAGTGAGGACGCACGTAGATCGGACGGTGTGGACCTACTATTGGGCGCTGGGAGATCGACTTCCAGCAGAGGCGCGCAAATTGCTGCTGGAGCGCGATTGGAACTACTGGAAGGAAACGATTCTTACGGACCTCGCGCGCGTGCATCCGAATATTCGCGACTGCGTTTCGCGCATCGACATTATGCGCATTGGACATGCGATGGCGCGGCCGACGCCTGGCCTGATCTTTTCGCCAGAGCGCCGGGCACTTGCGAAAAGCAACGGCCGGTTCCGCTTCGCCAATTCCGACGTCAGCGGTTTTTCTATCTTTGAAGAAGCCCAGTACCGCGGCGTTACGGCCGCGGACGGGATCCTGCAGGCGATCGGCTAGCCGGTTTGGTCCCAATTATGCTCTGCCTTTTATTAGGAGGCAAAGCCATGAACAACGTTTCGGAAGAGGGCATGGTTCATGCCAATGTAGATACTTCGGGTCGCTTGGCTGCCGCCTGCTCCATGCACGCGGAAGACTTGGCAAGACAATGGGAACGCGGCGTTAAGAACGCAAGAGCCGCCGTCGAGGACAAAATAGAGGATACGAAGCGGGAAGCCCAGCGTTTTGTGAAGCGTAGCCGGTTTGCCGTGGAGGATAAGATCCTCGAATCGGCGCATCAGATGAAGAAGCACCCGGGAGTTACGCTGGCGGCTGCATTCGCTGCGGGTGCGGTACTTGGCTTCATGATGCCGCGCTTCGGCCGACGTTAGCCGCTCACATTTCGCCCCTCGGGGGCCATTCCGGGCGGTAATCGCGAGCAAGCGGCCGGTAAAGTTTGCGCCAAAGGACGCAAGAACGGTGCTACTCGGGTGGCCCGAAGGTGCCGTCTGGGCGAAGAATCAGCAGTGTGCCTGTGTGGATGTTGAACCACGCTCCGTGCAGTTGCAGGGAGCCGGAGGCAACACGTTCGGCGATCCATGGGAAGCTCATCAGATTGGCGAGCGACACTTTCACCACTTCATGCTCGCAGGTCATTTGACGCGCTTCGGTATCGGCCTCGCGTAGCGCGAGTTCGCGCGCACCGCTTGCGATGGACATCCAGGGGCCGACAAACTCTTGGACGCTCGGCGGCGCACCTTCGATCAGTGCCTTCACGCCGCCGCACAGGCCGTGGCCAAGTACGATCAGGTGCGGCACCTGCAATGCATTCACACCGAACTCGAGAGCGGCGCTGGTGCCGTGGTAGGATGCGTCGGGTGCATAGGGCGGAACCAGATTGGCCACATTGCGAACCGTGAGTACCTCACCCGGAGCGGTATCGAAGATCATTGCCGGATCCACGCGGCTATCCACGCAGGCCAACACCAGCGCTTTCGGCTTCTGTCCCTGTTGCGCTAGATTCTCAAACGCGCGGCGTTGCAGCGGCCATCCGGTTTCACGAAAACGCTTATAACCCGCGATCAGTCGGTTCACTGTTTCACCTCCTTATGTTTTGTCGATGCAGCCGTCTCTTCTAGTATGCAGGGGCGGTGCATCGCGAATCGAAAAATCGTGGTTCAATATCAGTTGCGGCGCAGACGCCTTCGCGGCAGTCGACTCTCTACTAACTGATGCAAAATGACCCGAGCGAGATTCCATGAAGTTTGAACACGCTTGGGTTTTCTTCTCTGCGTTCGTGCCGTTGGGGTGGGCTGGATACTCCTGGTGGCGCAAGGGGCGTGATGTCCGGCTATTCCTGAAGTGCGCATCGATTGCTCTGATGATGGCCGCGTTGTCGATGCCGACGATGGATGTCTCTTCGTCCAAAGTCGCGGTCGCACTGCTAGTGGATACATCGGCGAGCATTTCTCCGCCTGATTTGCAGATAGCTTCACGCTTCGCCAATGATCTGAACGCGGAACGCGGAAGCCATTTCCTTCGCGTCCTCCCTTTTGCCGGAACCACGCGCGATCCGGGTGTGAGCGAGTCAGGGCGCTCCTGGATGTTGCGGCCGACTTCCGGTGAAGGTGCGCGTTCCACGGATTTGGAAGCTGCGATTCGTGACGCAATTTCCACGCTGCCCTCAGACCAACTTCCGCGCATAGCGATTGCGTCCGACGGACGCGAGACCAAGGGCAGTCTGATTCGCGCAGCGTGGCAGGCGCGCCGGTTGGGGATTCCCATTGACACGATTCCGCTTTCGGGCCGCACCCCGCCGCGCGTACATCTGGGATCCGTGCAAATGCCTACCGAGGCAGTTACCGGGGAACCGTTCTCAATTGATATGGAGCTACGTGCCGACAACGATGGTCCTGTCGATGTTACGTTGAGCGCCGAGGATCATGTGATCGCTCGTGCGCATGCGGTGTTGCGTGCCGGAATGAATCATGTTCTGCTGCATACCAGTTTGAATACGCCGGGGGCACTGGAGATCGCCATTGCGATTCATGCGGGTTCGGACGGCGCGAGTGATGTGCGGTTCGATCAATCCATCTTGATGAAGCGGCCGCGGGTTCTCTATTTGACGGGTGATCAACCGGCGCTGGATGCAGATCTACTGCGGACGTTGGGATCCGCGCAGTTCGATGTTGTTCGCGCGACGGCGATCGAGAACGCGGCGAAGTTCTCCGAGTACCAAGTAGTGGTGCTGAACAATTGGGCTTTGGATAAAGTGACCCCTCCGTTTCAAGCTGCACTCGAAGCTTACGTGAAAGCTGGAGGCGGATTGCTGGTGATTGGCGGTGAGCGGAACCTTTATGGGGAGGGGAGCGCGGTCGGCGAAACGTTAGACCGCATTCTGCCAGCGAAGCTTTCGCCGCGAGCACCAGACGGACGTGCGGTAATCCTCGTGATGGATCGCAGCACGTCCATGCTGGGGCCGAAGATTGATTTCGCACGGAAGGCGGCGGCGGGAATCGTCGAGCACCTCACTCCTATCGATCAGATCGGTGTCCTCGTCTTTGATACGACGTTCTTGTGGCAGGTTCCCATGCGGTTCGCCGACAATCGCGAATCGATCAACTGGATGATCTCTCGCATTACGGCCAACGGCGGCACGCGTATTGCGCCCGCGCTCAATGAGGGCTACCGGGAAATGCTGTTGACGCCGGCGTTCTACAAACACATCATCCTGCTCACCGATGGTCTCTCTGATGAGGGGAACAGCATGAATCTGGCGCGGGAGTCGGGGGAGAATGCGATCACGATTTCGACTGTGGGGCTCGGAAAAGATGTTTCGCGCGATTACCTGCGACGCATCGCGTCGCTTTCAGGAGGGAAATCGTACTTAATGGAGGAACCTGAGGGCTTGGAGCAGATCGTCATTAGCGATGTGAAGGAGCATACTGGAATGGCTGCGGTGGAATCACCGATTGTGCCGGAGATCCTTCATCCAGCCGAGATTCTGGACGGCGTGGATATCAAACATGCACCCGCCTTGAAAGGCTACATTCGCTTCGAGCCGAAGCCGACATCCGAGACGGTTCTGCGAGTAGAGCAAAAGAACCCGTTGTTGACGCGTTGGCAGTATGGGCTGGGCCGCGCTGCGATCTTTACCTCCGATGCCAAATCGATGTGGGCGGCGGATTGGGTGGCCTGGAAGGGCTATGACAAGTTCTGGGTGAATGTAGTGCGCGACCTGCTACCGCACGCGCACGCCGCGAGGGCAGAGCTTGTTTACGAATCGGCGTCCGGAGAGTTGGTGGCCTCTTACCAAATGGATAGCCGCGCGGCCACACCTGCGCGAATCCCCTCGATCTACGCCATTGGGCCCGAGGGCTTCCAGCGAACCGTGCCGATCAAAAAGTTGGGGAACGGCGCGTATCGAGGTGCTGTCCATATCGGCTCCCGCGAAGGCTTGTTCCGCGTGCGTCCCCTGGAGGAGTCTGCGTTGTTCCCGGAGGCCGGATTGTATCGCCCGGAGGCCGAGCTTAGTGTGTATGGCTCGGATGAAGACTTGTTGCGCCGCGTCGCAACGTTCACCGGAGGGCGTTTCCAGCCGTCTGCTCAGAATGTGTTCTCGGACGATGGACGTTCGATACGCGTGGTTTGGGCGCTATGGCCGTGGTTGTTGGCGATGGGGATTGCGCTGAGTTTGGGCGAGCTGGCGTTGAGGAAGCGGCGGCGCCATTACGTGCAATGAAGGCGTCATAACTTCCCCTATCCGTTTCCGCATGGAGTCTTGTAGAGACGGTTCGTTGGCCGTCCCTCGCGTGTTCCTGGGGCTTTTAGTCAGATTGCAACTCTCACGGAGTTAGAAACCAATTTGCGTGACGCTTATCGATTGATACTCGTGATACTGGAAGAGCAGCCGGCACCCAAACGCCGAATGGGGGGAGACGAACGGGTTCTCAATCCCGCAGCTCATCACTCAGCACCAACGCCGGGGCACATAGAAACTTCCGATTCGTTGTGTTAACTCATTCTGAAACAACACGGTGTCCGTGATTCTAAGTCTCGAAACCCGCAGTAGTGCACAGCTGTCCGTTCTCCAAACCCCATTTGCGGTACCCTAAAGTCTATCTGGATCTCTATCTGGAGGTAACTACGCATGGCCTATAAACTTAGCGTCAACGGCAAGGCACAAACCGTTGACGCGTCACCGGAAATGCCCCTTTTGTGGGTGCTTCGCGACATTTTGAACATGAAGGGAACCAAGTTCGGCTGCGGCGCCGGACTGTGTGGAGCCTGCACCGTCCATGTGGACGGTACGGCCGTGCGTTCCTGCCAGACTCCCATTTCCCGAGCTGCCGACAAGAAAGTCACGACCATTGAAGGTCTTTCTGCCGACGGTTCTCATCCCGTGCAGCAGGCATGGCTCGAAATCGACGTTCCCCAGTGCGGCTATTGTCAGGCCGGTCAGATGATGACCGCGTCGGCGTTGCTCGCCAAGAACCCGAAGCCGAACGATGCCGAAATTACGACCGCAATGAACGGCAATCTCTGCCGTTGCGGTACGTATCTGCGCATCCGCAAAGCGGTGCACCGCGCGTCCACGATTTTGACGTCGCAGAGCAACGCCAAAAAGCCCGTGGAAACGGCGCAGCGATAAGAAAGGCAAAGAGGAGATACGCCAATGAATATGAATCGACGTTCCTTTCTTCGTCTGAGCACCATCGCCGGCGGCGGCGTGGCCATCGGGTTGTATACGAACCCCGAAGGCTTGCTCGCTCAGGCTCCGCGCGCGGCGGCTCCGCCGCTTTCGCCCCTCTCCTTTATCACGGTGGCTCCTGACGGTATTGTCACCATCGTCGCAAAGAACCCGGAAATCGGCCAAGGCATCAAGACTTCACTTCCGCAGATTCTCGCCGATGAACTCGACGTGGATTGGAAGAATGTGCGCCTTGTACAGGCCGATCTGAATGAAGAGAAGTACGGCGTCCAGAATGCCGGCGGTTCCACCGCGATGCCGAACAACTGGGACCCGCTCCGCAAAGTGGGTGCGGCCGGACGCCAGATGTTCATCAAGGCCGCGGCGCAAACGTGGACTGTCCCGGAATCGGAGCTGACCACCGCGTCAGGTAAAGTGACACACGCCCCTTCGAATCGCAGCATCGCTTACGGCGAGTTGTGGCAAAAGGTGGCGGCGATGACGCCTCCGGATCTGAACAGCGTGAGGCCTAAAGATCCGAAGGATTACAAGATCATCGGCAACCCGTCCATTCACAACTACGACAACCCGGCGATTATCACCGGCAAGCCGATTTACTCAATCGACTTCACCATCCCGGGTATGCTCTGGGCCGTGTTCGAAAAGTGCCCGGTATTCGCAGGCAAAGCCCTCAGTGCGAATCTTGATGAGATCAAAGCGATGCCCGGCGTTAAGCAAGCGTTCATTGTGGAAGGCACCAAGGTGCTGACCGGCTTGCACAGCGGCGTGGCGATTCTTGCCGATAGCTGGTACCAGGCCAAGGTTGCACGTGCCAAGCTGAAAGTGGTTTGGGACGAAGGTCCCACGGCGACGCAGTCGACGGCAAGCTTCAACGCAAAGGCCGCCGAGCTTGCGAAACAGGCCCCGGCTCACGATCTGCGCGTCGACGGCGATGCGGATGCCGCGCTAAAAACATCCGCTAAAGTGGTGCAGGCGTCGTACTCGTATCCGTTCCTTTCGCACGCGCCGCTTGAGCCGGAGAACTGCCTCGCGAAATTCGAAAACGGAAAGCTGGAGCTGTGGGCTCCCAGCCAGACTCCAGCCCGCGGACGCGGGGAAGTGGCTCAGTTGCTTGGGATGAAGGAATCCGACATCACTTGGCACCTGATGCGCACCGGCGGTGGTTTCGGACGGCGTCTCACGAATGACTACGCTTTGGAAGCCGCATTCATCGCCAAGCAGGCGGGTGTTCCGGTAAAGCTGCTGTGGACCCGCGAAGACGATATGCAGCACGATCACTACCGCCCGGGCGGGTATCACAACCTGACTGGCGGGGTGGACGCGAGCGGCAACATCACCGCGTGGAAGAATCACTTCTGCAGCTTCTTCGACAAAGACCCGGCAAAGTTCGCATCCAACTGCGAAATTGCGCCGAACGAATTCCCCTCGACGTTCCTCAAGAACTTCTCCTTCCAGTACTCCAATCAGGAACTGGGAGTGCCGACGTTCGCGATGCGCGCGCCGCGTTCGAATGCGTTCTGCTTCGTGTTCCAATGCTTCCTCGATGAGCTCTCTGTTGCAGCCAGCATGGACCCCATCGCGTTCCGTCTGCAGTTGCTCAAGAACGAGCGTGTCGTCAACACCAAGCCGGCTCCGGTGAATAACGGATTCGAGTTCGACGCCAAGCGCATGGCGGGCGTGCTCGAAGCGGTTCGCGACATGTCCGGTTGGAGCAAGCGCTCTTCGCTACCCAAGGGCCGCGGCATGGGCACAGCATTCCAGTTCAGCCACCGCGGTTACTTCGCCCACGTGGTGGATCTGAGTGTGGACGAAAAGAACCGTGTAAAGGTCAACAAGGTATGGGTGGCCGGCGATATCGGCTCGCAGATCGTGAACCCTAGCGCATCGGAAAACATGTGTCAGGGCGGCGTGATCGAAGGGCTTTCCCATGCGATGAGCTGGGAAATCACGTACGATAAAGGCCGCGCGCAACAATCCAACTTCCATCAATACAAGCCGGTGCGTCTGGCTCAGGCTCCGCCGGAAATTGAAGTGAAGTTCGTGCTGACGCAGAACCCCGTGACGGGATTAGGCGAACCGGCGCTGCCTCCTGTGGCTCCGGCGGTCGCGAATGCGATCTTCGCGGCTACCGGCAAGCGGGTCCGCTCGTTGCCGCTCGAAAAGAACGGCTTTAGCTGGGCCTAGTTCGAGCTCCTGATTCAAGAAAGAAGACCGCTGGCGAAAGCTGGCGGTCTTTTTGTTTTGCAGGAAACAGGTGCCGGCCTGTGAGTACCTTTTTGTTGAGGTGCAGCCGTCCCTTTTAGGGCATGGCTTCTCCTTTCATTTGCTCCCATTTATCAGTGATGATATACTCCCTTCGGATGGGCGGACTGTGTGCCTGGAAACACTGCTTCAGAACCGGGAGACTCCGTGTGAATACCAAGTTGACAGCCGTATTTCTCGGCATCATGCTCGCTGCAGTGGCCTTTGGGCACCACGGCACATCGGTCACCTATCAGGTGGACAAGACGATTACGATTTCAGGCACCGTAACGGAATTTTCGTTTTCCTATCCGCATCCCCAGCTCTACCTCGATGTCAAGGACGCGAGTGGCAATATCCAGAAGTGGGGCACCGAATGGGGTCCGACGCCAGCAATGCTGAAGAACCTGAATGTTGGGTGGAGCCGCAGCACGATCAAGCCCGGTGACATGGCCACTATCGTCTGCAATCCGCACAAGGTCGCTGGGGCCACCGCTTGTCTGTTGAAGGAGTTGACCATCAACGGCCAGAAGATGAAGCTGAACGGCGGCGGTCAGGCGAAGCAGGAATAGGCTCGAAGTTTTTGGCGGGGCTTTTAGGGGCGCGTGCGCTGCTGCAATAATTTCGCACGTTTGTCTTAGGTTCGTTCTCGCGTCGGACCCTTTCGCGGCGATAGCATCTGCACGTTGGGCAAGAAGCGAACGTCAACAGCTTCATACGCGCCGCCGTGGTTGGCAAGAAATAATACGGAAAATAGGGGAGGATTGCCCATGCGTGTCATCGCAATCGTTGCAGCTGCGAGTATTCTTTCGTTCGTCGCCGTTGCGCAGAACGCAGCTGCGCCGAAGCCCGCTCCCGCGAAACCGGCGGCAAAAGGTGCCTTCGATCCCAAGAATCTCACGGGCAAATACCGTCGTGAATCGCCATTCCAGACCTACAGTAATGTCCCGGGCGGCGCCAACGAACTGCAGGCGTTCATCCTCGGACAGGCTGCCGCTCCGCGAAAGCTCGAAGTACCTACGGAGGAAGCCCCGTTCACGAAAGAGGGTCAGGCGGCATTCGAGAAGAACATTCCCTCTTATGGCCGCCGCATTACTGCGCCGCGCCTTGGCAACGATCCCCAAGGCATGTGCGATCCCTTTGGCGTTCCGCGCATGTTGAACGGGCAGGTGGCGGGACCGCACGCGACGCTCGAAGTAATGGTGACGCCGTTCCGCGTGTTCATGTTCTCGGAATGGCATCACAATTTCCGCGTCGTATTCACAGACGGACGCAAGCTCCCAACCGGCGACATTGAGCCGAAGTGGAACGGCTACTCGGTTGGCTCCTGGGAAGGCGATACGTTTGTCGTGAAATCGGTCGGATTCGATGAACGGACGTGGCTCGATCACAACGGCTATCCGCATACGGAGAACATGCAGTTGGAGGAACGTTATCGCAAGCTGGACGCGGAGACGCTGGAGTTGACCGAGACGATCATCGATCCCGAATATTACGCGAAGCCTTTCAAGAGTGACCGCAAGATTTGGAAGCTCATCAAGGGTTGGGAAAAAGGCTGGGACGAGCAGATCTATTGCGTGCCTTCGGAAGAGTTTAAGTTCAATAGTCTGATCCGCGACGCAAACGTCGGAAAAGACACGAAAAAATAGTCGACCTACTTACCTGAGGCCGGAACTAAGATGCGGTCGATGGTCGTGATATCGACTAATCCGGCGCATCCGAACAGCGCGGGAAGCGCGATTTCGCTCGGGAAAGTCCGCCGAAGCTCGGCGATTTTATCTGTTCCTGCCCGATACGCTGGCAGATACATTCGTCCGAGCAGTGGATGGCCGCCCCACGACCCGGAAAGTTTTTGGGCGCGTTCTTCGGAAACCAGGTATTCGTTGCGTAGCGTTTTGGCGACTTCCAGCTGTGCGATCTTCTCATGCCAGGTCATGAACGATGCTTGATTCTTGGCGTCGTCCTGCAACAGTGCCAGTAGCACACCGAGCCGCAAGTCGGGGTAGGGTAGATCGTCGATTTCCGTCACGCCGTGGGCCATCAGTATCGCGTTGTTGGCGATCCCTTCAAAGAGCGTCGCGGCGCGCGTGTTCATGGTCAGCACGGAGGCTTCGAAGCCTGCCATTTTTCGCCAATAGATACTTTGCAGATATGCGAACGTAGTGACGTGTCCCGGGACCACTTCATGGCTGACTAACTGCATGAACTCCGGCACGGAGATCTCGAGAGATGCATTAATCTCATATGTTGCTTCGTACTCTGGCGATCCGTCCATCTTTCGTGCGCGTCCCAAGTAATTCATGGAACCGGAAAACCAGGCGTCCTTGATCGGGAGGAATTCGATGTTGGCGCGCGGTACGTCTTTCAAATGCGGGGGAAGATGCGGCACAACGTTCCGTGCGGTGAGTTCGTCGAAGTAAGCAATTGCCGATGCGCCCAGCGTTTGGATGGATGCAATCGGCACGCGATGTTCACCGCGCCACTCATCCACGGCAGTCAGCAATTCCGTTGTGCTCGCGCCCGGCTTGCCAAGAAGCCGTGCAATTTGCTCGCGCTTCTCCTTCGGGCTGGAAGCTTCCGGAGCCCTACCCGTGGACGCGATCACGCATTTATCGTAGGGGACCGCGGGACCGCGGCCAACAATTTCCATGGCCAGATCCCACATCACTTCAATGCAATCGGCGAGGTTTGTTACATACTCCGCACGCAGGCTGTCGAACTGGCGGGCCTCGTTGCGTAACCCCTCGATCGAAGCGGGAATGTCGATGCCGCTCTTGTCCAGGTATTGAACTATGGCTGCCTTGTCTGGCTCTTTTGTCGAAACCCCGCCGGTTTCGCGGATGCGAGCGGCCATAGGATGCGTGTATGCGACCGGTAGCGGTTCATCGGAAAACCAGGAATCCGCGATAAATCGGCCCGTGCCGGAAGGGCACATGACATCGCCACCCCATAGCGTGTCGATGCCGAGGATGGCCGTGCCGACGTGGTACTCGAAAGGTTTGCCCATAATTTCGCCGGAGAGACGCGGCGCCTATTTTACGCCGGTCCACGCTGCTCGCAACGCCGCGCGATCCACCTTCTTGCCGCGGATATAGACATCCGCGATCTTTGAGGTGTTTTTGATATCGTCCAGCGGATTCGCGTTCAGCACGTCAAAGGTCGCACTCTTGCCCGGTGCGATGGCCCCGAGTTCGTCAATCCTCAACACCTCGGCCGCTGTTTTAGTGGCGGCGGCCAAAGCTTGCACCGGAGTCATGCCGGCTGCCACCATATCCGCCAGTTCCGTGTGGATCGGCCAGCCAACGAATTCACTAGAGTCCGTCCCCAAGGCAATCCTTACCCCAGCCGTATTGAACTTGGCGAGATTCCCGGCCTGCAACTTATAGAAAGTTGCCGCCTTTTTGGTCGCCTCGGGCGTCGCCTTTGCCGCGGCATCTTTTAATTTTTGAACTTCAGCGGCCGGTACCGTTTCGCTGACGAGCGCCCAATCCGTGGGTGCATCCGGATTCGGGGGCAAATTGGGAATTACATAAAATTCCGGTTTTGCTTTGATGAGCGTGATCAATTCGTCGTCGATTGCTTTGTCCCGCACCAGATGACCGAATGCGTCAACTCCTGATTTCACCAGATCTTTGCCGTCGGCGAGCGTGAAGATGTGCGCAATTACCTGCTTGTTGTTCTTGTGCGCCTCATCGATCACTGCCCGATAAAGCGCCGGTGACAGCTTCTTTACTTTGCCATCGCGGTCATCCACCCAGATCTTGATGATGTCGGCGTTCTTCACGACGAGTTCCTGCACGGCATTGCGCGCGTCTTCCTCCGTCGCCAGGCCATAAGCGATGGGCTTCCAGTAATCTTGGCCCGGACCCGCCATCGGCATGCCCATGCCGCGGCCCGCGGTACGCAGCAGGGCAGCGCCTTCGACGGGATTGGCGCGAACTTCGTAGGCGGTTTCCTCTGGATCGATGCCGAGATTGCGGTTCGCCACGACACCGTAGTAGGCCAAGCGCTTCAGGTGATCGATCAAATTGTCCTTGGAGTAGGTATCTCTCGCAATGTAACCGCTTTGTACCAGCGCCCAACCCAGATGCGAGTGCGTGTCGATGAGACCCGGAATCACGGTTTTCCCCGTGAGATCCACCGTCGCCGCGCCCTTGGGAGCTTCAATCTCCCCCTTCTTCCCAACGCGTATGAAGGCACCGTTCTCAACCAGGAACGCCGAACTCTCCACGACGCTATCGCCGGAAACCAGGCGCGCGCCTTCATACAAAATGGTGGTCGCGGTATCTGGATTGGGTGCAGGCCCGGAGCAACCGACTGTGAGAATTAGCAAACCGGCGCCTAAAATGCCGGCATGGGTGTGGGTGAAGCGCATGTAATCTCCAATAAAGTTCGCATCCGGCCCACAACACGCCGAAATGCGTTTCTCATGGCCTAGATTATCATTTCATGCCGCTCGCGGTGTTCCGTGTTTTGTGCTGTATGTGCCTTAGCACTTCGTAGGAGATTCAGCTTGCCTTAGGTTCTCGTTACTCGTCTTCCTGGCAAATATCCTCACCAATCTCCGAATCGAGTTTCTCGTAGTAGCGAATGTAGGTATAGGGCTTGGTGAGAGCCTTGGAGTCGTCCGCGGTAACCTTGTACTCCAGGTATTTTCCGTTCAGAATCGGGCGTACCCGCTCGACAAGGTGCAGCGCCTCGCTGTGTTGGGCTCCCGCGTCGTTCAGCCAAGTCGCATCGCTGAAATTGTTGGTGTCGATGACAAAGGTGTTGCCTTCCCATTTGCCAACAGAGTCGCCCATCCATAGGGGATTTTGCCTAGCGGGGTGATTCCGCTCAGTAAACACAGTACGAATAAGGCCATGGGAAAGGTTCTCAAACAAGATCGCTACCATCCCCGGCACTGGAAGAATCTGTATCTTCGTCGATTCACGGGCCATCATCCGGAATGGCCCCAATGGCTGGCACATCTTGGCAGGGTCTTCGTTCAGATTGACTGTTTTGACCCGCTCGGTAGCTGCCGGAGTCAGGGCCAGGTCTGTGAGCGTTCCCGAATTCTTCAATCCGCCGGGCAGGACGGTCCTGGACGAAATCGGCTTGTAGACCCCAGTAAGGTCGGGTGGCGCGGCAGACTGTCCTGCTTGTGCGAAACAGGGAAGCGCCGCGATCGCGAGCGTGGTGATGACGGCAAGCACGTTTCTCATGGCGTCCTACTTCACGATCTTCGACTCACGATATTGCTTATCGAGCGCCTTCTTCCGCCACTCGTGCCAGTTCCCCAGGTCCTCGGCGCAGATGTTTTCCGGCCACTCGTTGGAATCCTGTTTCTTGTAATAGCGTGTGTAGGTGTAGGCGGAGGTCAGCGCGTGACGGTCTTCCACCACCGTGACGATCTCAATGTACTTGCCGTCGAGCACTTGGCGGATGCGTTCGGTCATGTGCGCTTCTTCGGTATGCGGCTCCATTGCGGACATCAGCCAACTTTTGTCGCTGAAGCCGATCGTATCTACCACCAGCGTGTCACCTTCCCAACGGCCAACCGAGTCCCCATTCCACGTTGGCGGCGGATTCTTCGGGTGCGGGCGATTCGTATAAATGCGATGGACGCCGGCGGTGTTGATTTCATGAAACACCATGGCGATCATGTCCTTCGAAGGCAGCCATAGAAATCGTCCGGCGAACGGAGGGTTGCGGAAAATGCCGTCGGCTTTGCAAACGGCGCCGGTATCGTCCGCATCGCCGCTGGTCGATTCCATCTTCAACTTTGCCCACGGCTTGAGATGTTCGATGATCGTTTGGTCCAAGTTCTCGTTCACCGGAGTTAGACCAGTACCCTGCAGTGCGCGCGTGCGGGCGAGTACATAGTAGCCGGTCCAGTTCCACGACTTCGGCTTCGCGGCCTCGGCTACGGTTTCGGCAGGTAGCGCAGGGGAGACAGCCCAAATCAATGCAAGCAGCAGGAGCGATCGAGTCCTCATAAAACCTCCTTGGCGGACCCCGCGGTTGGTCTGACTATAGGAAGCTACGGCACAACGCAACTGAAGTTTGTGGCGTCGTCCAAGCTGCCCGTGCCTTTATACTTCGCTTGTGTCGGATACGCGCAGATCGGACGAGTGCGATCCACCTTGCCGTCGGTTCCGCGATGCGAGGCGATCATCGAGGCCGGCGCTTTTCCTTGCTCCACCCATTGCTCCAGCGCCTTGACGTAGTCGAATTCATTCGGACCCGCTCCACCACGGCAATGCTCCATACCCGGCACCATGAACAAATGAATGGAATCGCGCGCGGAGGAGCCAACCTTCTCCAGCACGTTGTTGTAATAGGAAACCGAATGCTGTGGTGGAACGATTTGATCGGCCCAGCCGTGGTACATGATGAGCTTGCCCTTGCGATTGATGAACGGACGAATATCCGGGTTGTTTGCCGAGTTCAAACCGTTGTCCTGTTTGTAGGCGTAATCGATGTCGGCGTCGAAGTTCAGCGTCTTATAATCCCAGTTTGGATTCTTGAAGATCCAATATTTATAGGTGTTGATCGCCACCGAGCTTTCGCGGCTGGCGGGAGCATTGTCCGTCAGCGGCCCGGCCAGCACGCCCCATGCATTTTCGCTGCCCGGCATCAGGGGCCACATCAACTGCTTCTTCGTTCGCGAATTGCGTGTGGGCGAAAAGATCTCCGTCGCAGCTTCCACCTGTGGCGTTGTCAAACATCCGGGGCCATCGGCGCCCTTGCAGAGCAGGGATTTCGCCTCAAACTTGCATTTGGTGGGATTCTCCAGCAAGCCGTCTTTCGCTCCATCGATGGCATCGCACGTTTCGAGAATCGCGTTGTGAACCAGAGAATACTTCTCCGGGGGAATATAGCTTGCTTCCGTCTTATGCGAAACCTGAGCAATGCGGATCCACGCGGCGTGCAGCGGAACCAGATCGTATGCCGAGGAACCCGCCACGATGCCGTCGTAGTCCTCGGGAAACTTTTGGGCCTCAGTGATCGCTTGCTTGCCACCACCCGAGCAGCCGGTCCAATACGAATACTTTGGATCCTGTCCGTAAAATGCAGCGATGAGAAGCTTGGACTTCACCGTCATCTCATGCTCGGAACGCCACGCGTAATCGACAACTTTCTCCGGGTGACCCAGAGCCCATTTTGCGCTGGTGACATCGTCCTGATGGCCTGTGTCGGTTGAACTGGTTGCGTATCCGCGGCGCAATGCTTCGGCTAACGCGCCATACGAGATGGAACCGGCCCAACCGCCGTTGCCCACGCCCTGGAACTTCCCATTCCAGTTTTCGAGCGGCAACCAAAGCTCGACGCGGATGTCCGAATCGCTGGAAGGAGTCAACGTCATCGCCACTCGGCAGAACTTGGGAAGGTTGGCAAGTGCATTGCGAGCACCGGGAGCAGTGAAATTGCCGCCCGTTACCTCTTGAGCCAATGTGACCTTCGCATCGGGAAATGATTTGGAAGCCAGACTGTCGCACGAGGCCGCGAATGCCGAAGCAGTGACGGAAGCGGCTATCAAAAGGATTGGTAACCTTTGAAACGAACGGGCCTGAAATAAATGCAGAGCAGCTTTCACGGGGCTCTCCTTGTCAATCCACTTGGTTCTGGTCCAACGGTGCCAGCCGAGTCCGCGGATTACGCCTGCCCGGCGGGCGGCGGTCCGAAAATGGTCCGTGAGCTATTCTCCTACATTCTTTGGGCCGCTGCTATGCCAGTCACTTGGCGGCCGCTTCGCATTCCGTTTTGCTCTGGCATGGCTTCCAGGCTTCCACGAATGCTTTCGTTCGCTCACGTTGCGATGTCAGTAGAACCGCTTCGATGGAGTTCTTTAACTGGATTGTGGCCGCTTGGCCAGACGCGGCTGCGAGCGTCGCCCATTTGCCCGCCTGTACCATGCTTTCATCCGTGGACGGAACTCCCGCCTCACCGTTCATGTAGAGCACGGCAAGGTTGTATTGAGAGCTCACATACCCTTGTTCCGCGGCAAGTCTCCAGAGATGCAGCGCTTGCGCGGGATCCTTCTCCACGCCACGGCCGCTGTTGTACAGGGTCGCCAGGCTATGCTGCGATGCTGCGAAATTCTGCCCGGAGGCCAGGGTGTACCATTTGGCGGCTTCTCCCTCGTCCTTTTCGACTCCAAGCCCGCGTTCGTACATCAAGCCCAGATTATGCTGCGCACTTGCCGTTTCCTGCTCGGCGGATTCGCGATACCAATGCAAGGCCTGTTTGAAATTGCGTTCCACGCCTTCGCCTCGTTCATAAGCGATGCCCAGATTAAACTGCGCGCCCGGATGCCCCTGCGCGGCGGAAAGGGTCCATAGCCGGATCGCTTCCGCGAGGTTACGCACTGTTCCCTGGCCTTTGTAATACAGAACCCCGGCGTCATATTGGGCCTCTGCATGGCCCTGCTTTGCGGCCTCAAGATACCAGCGCAATGCGTTCGGAAAGCTCTGGGCGACGCCCGTGCCGTGTTCGTAGGAAAGGGCGAGATCTGTCTGCGCAACGGCATCCCCCGCCGCAGCCTTCTTTTGCAGGTCCTGAATCTGCGCGAAGGCAAGTGTACCGATGGTGAGTGAAGTAAGGAGCCTCCAGCACACAGATCTCGATCGCTTTTTACGTTTACCTGCCATAGCGGTGAGATCTATCCTAACAGGCTCCGCTACATCTTAAGCAAGTAACCCCTTTTGCCGACATTCATGCATCTGGTCACGCCCATCTGGTGCACCACACCTTCGGCCTCATGAATGTGCCCGCAGAAAAAGTACGCCGGTGGATGCGCTTCAATGAAGTCGCGCACGGCCTTACTGCCCGCGTGCAACCCTTCGCGGATACGATCAAGCGGTGTTTTGAGCGGTGGAGAATGACAGATCAACACGTCGGGACGGAACTCGGCGAACGGGACCAGTCTCTGTGCGATTTGGCCTTCGGTGTACTCTCCGGGTGTGTCAAATGGCGTAATAGTTGAATAGCCTAATGCCGAAACCCGCACGCCTTCGATCGTCGCTGACTTCCCGTGGAGATTCACGAATCCGAAACGGTCGCAAAGTGATTCGATTTGGCTTGCTGATTCATGATTTCCAGGGATCACGTACACACGTTCGGCCCGCGCTTTCATCACCTCGCCGGCTTTATCCAGACCGCGCGCGAAGTTCGCCAGATCGCCCGCGGCAATGTACGCGTCCGCTTCGGTCGCCATCAATTTCTCTAACGCTTTCAAATCATTATGGATATCGGAAAAGACTTGGAAACGGGGCATCAGCTATCATGTTATAAGAATGACGCCAGAAACACCGCCCAGCATCAATAGCTGGCTGGAAGACGAACTGTACCAGCAGTATAGAAGCGACCGCCAGGCCGTAGACTCAAGCTGGACGCATCTGTTTGAGGCTCCCGAAAATGGAGGCGCTCTCGCCACCGAGGCGGCGCCGTCTCCTGAGCCTGAAAACCGATATCTTCCCATCACGCGTCCGCCGTCGATCACCACCATTACGATCGAGCCTTCGCAGGAACCGGTGTCGCGTGGTTTGCCCGCGCCGCAGGTGCCTATTGGACCTGAGGATCAAGCTCTTCCACTACGCGGCCCCGCGCTTAAAATCGCGGAAAACATGATCGCCAGCCTCACCATGCCGGTGGCGACGAGCCAACGTGTGATGCCGGTGAAGGTGATGGAGGAGAATCGCCGCGTCATCAATGATCGCCGCGCGCTGACGGGTGCCAGCAAGATTTCCTTCACGCATTTGGTTGCTTGGGCGATTGTCCGCTCCATCGAAAAAGTTCCGGCGTTGAATGACGCCTTCGCGCAAAGCGGCGCGGATTCTTTCCGTGTTCGCCGTGGTCACGTCAACCTTGGTATTGCGGTGGACGTCGCAGGGAAAGACGGTGCCCGCTCTCTCAAAGTTCCTTCGGTAAAGTCCACCGAATCTCTGAACTTTGCGACCTTTTTGGCTGCCTATGACGATCTCGTGGTCCGTGCCCGGGGAAATAAGCTAACGGTTTCGGATTTCGAAGGCACCACGCTATCTTTGACAAACCCGGGCACGGTAGGTACGGTTGGTTCCATTCCCCGCCTCATGCCTGGGCAGGGCGCAATTATTGCCACTGGTGCCATCGATTACCCGCCCGAATACCGCGGCGTTCCCGATGAGCTTCGCGCATCGCTTGGTCTGAGCAAAGTGATGACGGTAACTTGCACCTACGATCACCGCGTGATTCAGGGTGCGGAATCCGGCGCGTTTCTCGCGCAATTGCAATCGCTGCTCGAAGGCGAGCAGGGCTTCTACGATCAGATTTACGCGGACCTCGGCATCCCGCTCGCTCCTGTTCGCTGGCACGCCGATCAACCCGCTGCTCCGTCGGTGAATGCCGATCCAGCAAAACAGGCGGCCGTGGCGCGCTTGATCGACGCGTGGCGTCAAAAAGGACACCTTGCGGCCGATATCGATCCGTTGGGAGTTCCGCGCGCGCCGCATCCGGATCTCGACCCCTTGTCGCACGGTCTGACCATTTGGGATTTGGACCGCACCTTTCATGCGGGCGCGTTTGGCGTGACCACTCTGCGCGCGCTGATCGACCGCTTACGGCTGACCTATGCGAGCAAGATGGGCGTCGAATACATGCACGTGGAAGATGCCGCTGAACGTCTGTGGTTCCAGCAGCGCATGGAACCTACCGCGAATCAGTGGATGCTCGATCCAACAGCAAAGCGCCGCGCTTTGAAGACAGTGATCGAAGCCGAAGGCTTTGAAGGATTTCTCGAAAACCGGTTCAAGGGCAGCAAGCGCTTTTCGATTGAAGGCGGCGAATCGACCATCGCCGTGATCGAAGAGTTAGTGGACCGCGCCGCGAACGCCGGTGTGCAGGAAATCGTCATGGGCATGGCCCACCGCGGCCGCCTGACGGTGCTCGCGAATGTGATCGGCAAGGGCATCGCGCAGGTCTTCTCCGAGTTTGAAGGCGAAATCGATGAAGAGTTCGAAGGTTCGGGCGACGTGAAGTACCATCTGGGCGCGAGCGCCGTTCGCGATTCCTCTGCCGGCAAACAGATTACCGTGTTTGTTGCGCCAAACCCCAGCCACCTGGAAGCAGTGAATCCGGTGGTGGAAGGCATCGTTCGTCCGAAGCAGGATCGCCTGGGCGACGTGAACCGCGAATGGGTAATCCCGGTCTTGATCCACGGTGACGCCGCGATGGCCGGACAGGGAATTGTGGCAGAGACGCTGAATCTGTCGCAGATCGACGGATACAATACCGGCGGTACGATTCACATCGTTATCAATAATCAAATTGGTTTCACGACGAATCCGTGGAGTTCTCGCTCATCCACATATTGCAGTGATGTGGCACTGATGGTTCATGCGCCGATTTTCCACGTGAACGGAGACGATCCGGAGGCTTGCTTGCGCGCGACGCAGTTGGCTCTCGATTTCCGTCAAAAATTCCGCCGCGATGTGGTGATCGACGTTCTTTGCTGGCGCAAGCACGGCCACAATGAAGGCGACGACGCCTCATATACGCAGCCTGTTCTGTACCGCAAGTTGAAGGATCATAAATCCGTTGCCACGCTCTACGGCACCCGTTTGGCGGCCGAAGGCATGGTGTCCGCCGAGGAAGCGCATGGCTGGGCGGAGGCGCAGAAGAAGCGTCTATATGCGATCTACGATTCCACGCAGAAGAGTAAAGAAGAGTGGGAGTTGCATGAGTTGACCCCGCTCACTCCCGGCATGATGCCGCAGGATTTGCCTCCCACGGGGGTGAGTTTATCGTCGCTCGAACAAGTGGTGAAGGGCGCGACGGCGTTTCCGGCGGAGTTCAACGTGCATCCCAAGCTGACAAAGCTTGTCGAAAAGCGCGTGACTTCGCTGCACGATAACTCCATCGATTGGGCGACAGCGGAAATGCTTGCCTTCGGTAGCCTGTTGCTGGAAGGCACCTCGGTTCGTTTGTCCGGGCAGGACGCGGGCCGCGGCACGTTCAGCCACCGCTACGCTGAGTATCACGATTACGAAAATGACCGGGTCTATGCGCCGCTCGCTAACCTGGTGCCAGGCAAAGCCCGCTTCGAGGTATATAACAGCCCGCTCAGCGAATACGGAGTGATGGGGTTTGAGTTCGGCTATAGCGTGGCCGATCCATTGAGTCTGGTTCTTTGGGAAGCGCAGTACGGCGACTTCGTTAACGGAGCGATGATCATTATCGATCAGTTCCTGGTTTCCGCCGAATCGAAGTGGGGCCAACCGAGCGGGCTTGTTCTGTTGTTGCCGCACGGGCAGGAAGGCGGCGGGCCGGAACATTCCAGTGCGCGGATGGAACGCTTCCTGCAAATTTGTGCCGAAGCCAACATTCAGGTTGCGAACTGCACCACGCCGGCGCAGTATTTCCACCTGCTACGGCGCCAGATGCGTGGCGGTCAAGACCGCCGCGGTTTGCGCAAGCCGTTGATCGTGTTCTCGCCGAAGAGTCTCCTTCGTCACCCGAAGGTTATCTCCACAGTAGACGATCTCACCAACGGATCATTCTATCCGGTCTTGGACGATCATACGGTGACCGATCCCGCGTCCATCAACAAGATCGTCATGTGTACCGGCAAGCTTTATTACGAACTGCTGGCCGCGCGCGAAGCGCGTCGAGCAACCGACGAAAACGCGGCGACAACCGCGATTGTCCGCATCGAGCAGCTGTATCCGTTCCCCGAAGTGGAGATCCGCGCCGTGTTTGAACGTTACCCGAATGCAAGCGGTGTTGTGTGGGCGCAGGAGGAGCCGCGCAACATGGGTGCGTGGATCTTTATGCGCACGCGACTCCAGCGCATTCTCGCGAACGAAGACCGCGCAGTGGGTTACGCCGGCCGACCGGAAAGCGCAAGCACGGCGCCAGGGTCCGCTAAAGTCCACAATCGCGAACAGGCCGAGTTGATCGATTTGGCGTTTGCTCCGCCCACGCTTACGCGCCGCTGGCGCCGCCGCTTAATCCGTAGGCGCCGTCAGTGGATTAGCGAAGGCGGTTAAACCGTGTCGCCCAGACGCAGACGGGCGAACACGCAATGGGGCGGGGCGGAATTCTGAGCGAAGGCAAGCCGCACCCTATTTCAACGCTACCGATCGAGCGCTTTCACTCCGGGTAGTTCGATGCCGCCGAGGAATTCCAACGATGCGCCGCCTCCCGTGGACACGTGGGAGATTTTGTCGGAGACGCCGGCGCTCTTGATGGCCTTTTCCGAATCGCCGCCGCCGACTACGCTGATGGCTCCGTAGGTCGATGCGTCGGCAACCGCCTTGGCCAGCGCTACGGTGCCTTTGTCGAACGGGGGCATTTCGAACACGCCCATGGGGCCGTTCCAGATGATGGTCTTCGCGCTCTTGATGACGGCTTCGAACTCCGCGATCGACTTGGGGCCGATGTCGAGGCCCATCTTACCTTCGGGCACCACGTCCACCACTTCGTTCTCGGCTCCGGCTTTGAATTCGGCGGCCGCCACGTGATCGATGGGCAGCATCAATTTAGCGCCGCTTTCGGCCATCAACTGGCGGGCGAGATCCAGTTTGTCTTCTTCCACAAGAGATTTGCCTATGCCTTCGCCGCGCGCTTTGAGGAATGTATAGGCCATTGCACCGCCGATCATCAGGCGGTCCACCACCTTCATCAGGTTCTGGATCACTTCAATTTTGTCGGAGACCTTCGCGCCGCCAAGGATCGCGACGCAGGGGCGCTCGGGGTTGCGCGTCACCCTGTTCAGGTACTCAAGTTCCTTGTTCATCAGCAATCCCGCGCCAGCTTCCTTGACGTACTGGATCATACCCACGGTGGACGCGTGAGCGCGGTGCGCGGTGCCGAAGGCGTCATTGACGTAGACTTCGCACAGGGCGGCGAGTTGTTTAGAAAATTCGACGTCGTTCTTTTCTTCCTCAGCATGGAAACGCAGATTTTCCAGGAGCAGTACTTCACCGGGCTTAGGCAGCATCGCTTGGACTTCGGGACCAACGCAATCGGGAGCGAAGGCGACGGGCTTACCCAGCAACTGCGCAAGGCGCTGGGCGCAAGGCGCCAGGCTCATCTCCGCGTTCGGCTTGCCTTTGGGGCGGCCCAGGTGGCTGGCGAGAATCAATGCCGCACCCTGTTCGAGCGCGTATTGAATACTGGGCAGCGATGCCTTGATGCGCTTATCGCTTGTGATTTCCTTGCCGCCGGGAGCAAGCGGAACGTTGAAATCCACCCGCATGAAAACTCGCTTGTTACGGAGATCAAGATCGCGAATCGAAAGAGTGCTCATAAATTTCAATATAGCGAGATGGCATAGGCAAGCGCAGCTAGCAGGGCCGTCTGTCGTACCCGGTTGGCACCCAAGTGCGCATTGCAACCGCGAGCAGCGTACGGTCATCAACTGCAATGCACTACGACTTCACACCGAAAATCACATCGACGAGCCCGCCGGTCTTCTTCACAACGACTTCCTGAAATCCAGCTTTTTCCAGGAATGCACGATACTCCGAGAACGTCCGTTCGCGGCCGTGCGAGGAGATCAGCATGTTCAAAGAGCTCAAGTGCGCATGCACCGGGCCATTACGGTCTTCGGCGAGGAGGCGCTCCACCACCATCAGTCCACCGCCTGTTGGCAAGGCATTGTGGATGCGTTGCAGTAGGATGCCAATGCGTTCGTCCGTGCAGTTATGCAGCACCTTGCCGAGCGCATAGAGATCACCAGGGGGCAGCGGATCGGCGAATAGATCGCCGGCATGGAGTTTCGCGCGGTCGCCGGCATAGTGCTTTGTGTGCTCCATGACGGACGGAATGTCGACTACGGCAACGCTCATGTTTGGATAGTGTGCTTGCATGGCGAGCGCGAGGTGGCCGGTGGACCCGCCAAGATCGACGAACGCGTGAAAGCGGGAGAAATCGAACGCCTCGGCTACGCGCGGGGAACTAACCAAGCCATAACCATGCATTCCGGACATGAAATCCTTTGTGCGATCTTCTGCCTTGGGTTCCTGCTTCGGCCGATGGAACAACGTTCCGAAAAGGCTTGGCTTGGGTGGTTCTTCAGGCTTCCTTCCAAGCACAGCTTCCGCCAATCCACTCCATTTCGGATAAAAATCCTCGGCGGCGCAGCGAATATAGCCGGCGAGCGATCCAGGGCAGTCTGTTCTCAGATAGGCATCCGCCAGTGCAGTGTTGAGATACTCGCTGCCAGCCTTCTCCAACAGTCCAAGAGACACACAGGCGTCCAGCAGGCGAGACAGTTCCGTCGCCTGCGGGCGAGCGCCGTCGAACACGCCGAGCTTCACGGCGGCGAATAGCGTTTGTGATCTCCGGAAGCCATCGATCAATTCGAACAACGCTTCAGGGTTCGGTTTTTCGGGCATTTATGGCTTCCCTTATGCTTGCAACAGTTCACACATTCTTGATTCGGGGCGGCGCAGGGCGGTATCTAATAATTGAAGATAGCGCTCCGCGAAACGGTTTACTTTTCGTCGGCTATAGCGGTTGGCATCGAACGTGATCTCACAACCGCGCTCTGTGTCGTCGATGTCCAGATTGAGGGTGAATCCCCAAGGCATCGTTCTGGTGGGATATGCAGGCCGCGCCATTTCCAAATCGCCCAGACGACCCGGAAACTTTGGATTGGATCCGATGAAGATTGCCTCAATTTCAGGGATGGTCATCCCTTGTGCGTGCAGATCTGCCCACACCTGCTCGCGCGGAAGCAATGCGTGTGCTTGAGTTTCACCAAGGCACTTCTGAACACGCACAATCCATTGCTCGAAGGAGAGTGAGGCGTCCAGAGTGAGACAAAGCGGCGCCAGGTTCGCGAAATCGCCCAACATGTCCTGCAATGCAGCGCTCCGGCGGTTCGTGATGTGGACGCCGATCATGACACTGCCACGATCCATAGCGGTTGCCAGTTGCGCGGAAAACAGCGCCGCTCCAATCGCGGAATGCGTAACGTTGTGTTGCTTGGCAAACTCAGCAAAACGATATCGAATAGTCCGCTCCAGATCGCAGCGAAGAAGTCCGTCGCCGGGCCTTGTCTTGCGCCCGAAGTTGAAGGTCTTTCGGAACGGCAAATCCACGGGAGCCAAATGCTGCGAAAGTGTATCCTTCCACCACGGCATCATTTTGGCGCGCGCTTCACTTTCCGGAGCGAACACTCGGCGCTCCCAAGCTGCGTAGTCCCTGTATTGCAGTGACGGCTTCGCCGGTTGCTGGGCGATCCCGGTTATCCGATTGCGCCCGTAGGACGCGGCCAGTTCCCGAAAAAAGACTACCCATGACCAGCCATCGCCGATCATGTGATGATTTACACGGACGAGCCAATGCACACTCGGGGTCAGGCGAATCAAGGAAAAGCGAACGGGCGGGCCTTGCGCCAAGTCTATGGGACGACTGGCCTCGGCGGCAAACCATACCGCGGCGCGCGATGGAGGATTCGGGTCCGTGGAAACGTCGGCAAAAGGCACTTCAATGCTGTCCACTGCTTGTACGATCGCAGCGGCGTGCCCATCCATCGAGCGATAGTTGGTCCGCAGAATGTCGTGCCGTGCGACCAGTTCCGCGATGGACGACCGCAGGGCCGCGATATCTAAACTGCCGCGCAACTCCACGTAACGGGCCATCACGTACCCCGCGCGCGCTTTTTCGCTTTTTTGGCAGGCATCCCAAATCGCCTCTTGCGCGAATGAGAGCGGCCCAATCGTTCCTTCCGGCACGGGTCTCAGCGGAGGAAGGGCGTTGCTCAAACTATCGATTTCGAGGATCCTCGCCGCAAGGCGCGACAGTGTTGAGGCTTCGGTGAAGTCCTCCATCTGCAGTTCGACGCCGAATCGATCCTGCACTCTCGCCGCGAACACCGCTAGTGTGAGCGAATCGCCGCCGGTGGAGAAGATTCGCGCGGTGCCGTCACTTGGCGTGTTTCCGAAGACCTGTTTCCAAACTTCCGCGAGTACGGACTCCGTGGGTGTGGAAAGGATTGCTTGGGTATTGGCGGTCGAGTCTGTCCGTGGCAGCGCGAGAAGAGCCTGTCTGTCCACTTTGCCGTGTGCTGTCAGAGGAAATTGGTCCAGGAATACCAACTCATTCGGGATGGCTGCCTTAGGCAACATGCGGGCGAGATCTTCGCGGATTTGCGGGTCCGAACTGTGGGGAGCCACGACGAAAGCGCAAACGACTGACGATCCATCGGCGCGACTCCGCTCGCACGCCACGGCATCGCTCACGCCGCTCGCCTGCCGCGTTGCGGCCTCAACTGCATCTAAGTCGACGCGGGTGCCGCGGATTTTGGCCCCTCGATCCCGTCTTCCGGCAAACCAGAGCCTGCCGTATTCATCACGACGCGCCAAATCGCCAGTACGATACCCGCGCATGTTCAAGCCGACGTCAAAGAATTGTTCGCGCGTCCGTTGTTCATCCCGCCAGTAACCCGGCGAAAGATACTTGCCTTGGACCACGATTTCCCCGATTTCCCCTTGTTCTGCGGGATCTCCTCGTTCGGTCACCAAAAATATCTCTGCGTCGTCGGCCGCCTCACCGAGTTGCACGCCTCCAATGGGAAGTTGTTGGCCGGCGGCTAATTCGAACTGGGCGACAGTCCCCATTTCCGCAGAGGAGTACGAGCAATAGATCGTTTGATAATTCGGAAAATGTCGCATCGCTGCGATCACGTCGCATTCCCGGATTGCTTCCGCGCCCAACTTGACTACTCGAACATCCGCAAACTGATCGTCGGCCCGGAGGCACTGCACGAAGGCGCGGAACGCCGAGGCTGCGGATACATAGACAGTTACTCGATGCTCGTGCATCCACGGTGCGAGACCGAGGATGCCGCGTTCCGCCGCAGGAAAAGGGCAAAGTGTGGCGCCGTGCAGCAGGGCGGTCAGAATCGTCGCGATAGCCTGGCTCCCGCTGGGTGAAGCCAGGAGCAGCACGCGGTCAGTCTGAGTCACGCGCATTACTGAGTTGTGCCGAATGGTCTGCAGAAGTAAGTTTTCATTCGACTGCATCACCCACTTCGGTTCGCCCATCGACCCGGACGTTTGTATCAGCACGGCGAGATCGGAAGCGCCGCTACAACTATCAACTCTCTCTGTGGAAGTGGCGCAGTCCTCGAAGCAGACGACGCTCGCATTTTGATTGGCGACCTCTCTGGCCAGAGCCAAACTGTCACGATGAGTCACAATGACCGCGGCATCCAGGGTTGCAAGCGAAGCCTGCAGTCGAGCCACAGAATCGCCGGGATTCAGGACGGCCGCAACACATCCGGCTCGCCACGCGCCGAGGAGCGACCCGACCAGGGGTCCGTCCAGTCTTCCGAGGATTGCAATCCGGCTGCCGGCACTGCACCCAGAACGAAGGACTGCCGCGAGAGAATCGGCGCGAGTAAGTAGTTCAGCGTACGTTGGCTGCCACGACCCGGAACCAATTGCCGAAGACGCCGAATGTCTTTGGACCGCACGCGAAAATTCAGCGGCAATCGTCGATTCCAGGGGGATCGTGTGATGGCTCAAAACTTCATCCAATCCTGCAACCGGAATTTAGTGTGCTCGGCGAGATGCCGGTAGAGGTACCATTTGACCTTTTCGCTAACTTCTTTCTCGGAAGGACAATAGCCCAGGTGCCGTTGCCGGAGCGCCGCTACTTCGCGCGCGCCGACAGTGTCCATATGTTCTGACGTTTTCTGCCGCGGGTGTACGCGAAATGCTCCCAAGAAATGGGGCAATCGCGCAAACTTCGCGCCCGAAGCCTGCAATCGCAATCGAGTGCAAAGTGCAGGGACTCATCCAGTGCACCTCCGACGGCCTCCCACGCGGAACGCCGCCAGAAGAGGGTTTCCTGGGGAATGTAGTCGATCCATGTCAGAATCTCAGGATCGTGATCCGGCAAAATCCAGCGGCCGATTTCCAATCCGTCCTCATTGATCAGGATTCTATTGCCATAGATCACCGATACGTCGGGGTGGCGCTCGAAGTAGTCCGCCACGTAAAGAAGGGTTCCAGGTAGGAGGAGGTCGTCCGAATTCAGCCAGGCCATCAGGTCGCCACTTGTCTTTTGAAACGCGAGATTAATGGCGTGGGCCTGACCCTTGTCAGACTCGGAAGTCCATCCGCTCAGACGTCCCTTGCAGTTGCGGAGTATGGCGAGCGAATTGTCGGTTGACCCACCGTCTTGCACGAAATACTCGAAATGCGGATATTCCTGCTCCAAAACGCTGTTGATGGTATTGCCGAGAAACCTGCCTTGTTCAAAGGAAGGGGTGACGATGGAAAACCTTTGGTGGGGAAGCCGGTCCGGGCGCGTGGACGGGGCCGCGGGTAATCGAAGTTTGCGCGGCGGATACTGTCTTAGAACGCCAAGTCTGGGACTGACGAGACGGTAAAAGTTCGCTCGAACCTTGCGGTAGTTTCGCCGGGCGGGCCCTACTGCCGGGTTCTCATCCTGGTCGCGTTTCAGTTGACAGCCTCATGAGCAACAGATCGCGTCGGCGTCGATCAGGGAGGCGCTCGCAAGCATTCTTGGCGGAGGAAGAGGGATTCGAACCCCCGGACGAGTTTCCCCGTCAACGGTTTTCAAGACCGCCGCCTTAAACCACTCGGCCATTCCTCCTTTCCGATTTTATCAACATAGCGCCCAGAAATTAAAGAGAAGGAGTGACCGCACTGATTTTTTTGGAAAGAAAGCCAAAAAAGGGCCGGCAGCGCCCCTTTCGGGACGCCACCGGGGGTGAGGGTTTAGAACTGCAGCTTAAGGCTGAGCTGGTGTGACCGCGGTCCGCCCATTTGAAAAAGCGGGTTCTGTCCGCCCAGCCCAGTGCTCAGTAGTTGAGTCGAAATACCGAAGTTTCCGCTGGTGAGGACGCCGGTCGGATTCGCGAAATTCGGCGTGTTGAAGAGGTTGAACGAGTCGGCGCGTAGATCCACGCGAACACGCTCGGTTAGGCGGAACTGGCGGCGCAACGATAGGTCCACTTGGGACATACTGAAGCCGCGCACCGCATTGCGGCCGAGGTTGCCCTGGCGGGTTTGCGCCAAAGGCGTGGCGCTATCGAACGCCGCGGCATTGATGCGTCTGCCGCCGGGATAAGACGCGCTTTCCAGGTACACGGGAACTCCCGGGATCAGATCCGGACGCGAAACGTTGGTCAGTCCCAAGCCGAGAGGATCGCGTCCCGTGACGATGCCAACCGGAGCCGCGGTGCGCATGCGCACTACGGTGTCCAGCGAGAATCCTCCAAAAATCGTGCGGCCGATGCCTTCACGGAACAACGACGGAATGGTATAGCTGGCCGAACCGGAAAACACATGGCGAATGTCGAATGACGATGGACCACGGTCGTTCGCCGGATCGACGCGCAGCGTCGGGGACTGCAGGTTGGTGATCGATTCATCGGAAGCAGTGTCCAGCGACTTTGACCACGTATATGCCATCATCGTCTGCAATCCGCGCGACATGCGACGCTTGAACTGCAACTGCAAACCGTTGTAATCCGACGAGCCGCGGTTGTTGACGTAGTCGATACGCGTGAACGACGGATTCTGCAGCACCTGGGAGCGCAGGCTCTCGATGCGCGCCATCCGCCGACCGAAGGCGCCGACGTAAGACACCGACAACGAATTGTTCCGGCCTAATGGTTGTTCGATCGCAATGCTGTTCTGCAACGTGTAGGGCAGCTTGTAGTCTGAGCTATAAGCAAACAAACGCGGATAAGGAGCCGCCAGCGTCAACGGGGGAGCTTCCGCGAACAACAAAGGATCGGTGAACTGCACATTCGTAAGAGTCCTGCTTCGGGAGTACGGATAGTTCGAAGGTGACAGTGCGGTGCCGGTAAACGCATAGCCGAGATCGTAAAAGACTCCGAACCCGGCGCGAATCACCGTATCACGGCCCCGGAAGGGCTGCCATGCAATGCCGGCGCGAGGGGCGAAGTTCCCATACGTCGTGCTGTAGAGCTTCTCGCCGCGCGGCGCAAGGGTTGCGGTTTGGGGATTATCCAATCCTCGCACCGTCAGTGGTTGCGTATTTGCATCTCCGCCCGGTGCCGGATTCATTTCCCAGCGCACGCCGTACGTCAAGGTCAGGTTAGAGCGAATGCGCCAGGCATCCTGGGCAAAGACCGACGTGTTGTTGTAGCGAGGCTCCAGGTACGAAGCTACCTGCCGGACCTCAGCAGTTGGAATGATACCGGTGACCAACTGGGTGATGGTGGGCACCGTCAGCACTTTCGAAAAGAAACGTCCACCGATCGAAGGTGCAAGACGGCGGTAATCGAAACCAAACTTCCATGCGTGCGAGCCTTTATTCCAGTTCGCGGTGTCCACCAGATTCAACTGGTTTTGCGTGTTCTTGCTGAAAGTGCCGGGGCTGATGGTGTTCTCGTCGCCTCCGCCAATGGTGAGGTAGTACAGCGACGTGCTGGGATCCGCGAAGGAAGGAAATAAGAGATCGTTCGTCAGCAGTTTTGCGCCGCCGAAAGTATCCTGTTGATACACCTGCGCGGCGTACGATTGACTCCAGTTTACGCGCAAGTCGTTGCCAAACGACGGCGAAACGATCATCGTAGAGCCGAACGTCGCAATGCGGGAACGGCCCGGCAGCACCGCGACAAAGCTCGGCGTCGCGAAACGTCCGCGTTCGCGATTCTCCGAGGGTGCATGGCTGTACCGGCCAAACAACGAAATCCTCGAGGTTAGCGCGTGATCCACGCGGATGCTTGTGGCATCCAGGTTGGACGGATTCGAGAAGCTGGTGATATACGGCGTTTCGGCCGGAGCGTTCGCAAGAGGTGGCGCCACAGGCAGCGGATACGCGTCGAGCAGGCTCTTCAGCATTCCGGTCGCATTGGCGCGCGCCTCGAGGGACGGTACTCGCGACGGTACTGAAATCACCGGCTGCAAGAGACGCAGGCCTTCGTAGGAGAAGAAGAAGAACGTCCGGTCGTGACCGTCGTAGACACCCGGCACCTTCACCGGTCCCCCAAGCGTGCCGCCGAAGTCATTCTGCCGTAGCGCGGGACGATTCAATCTGTTCGCATTTCCAAACCAGCTGTTTGCGTCCAACTTGTCGTTACGGAAGTATTCGAACAGCGAACCGTGCAACTGGTTGGTGCCAGAGCGGGTCACAATTGCCACCTGAGCTCCGGGCTGGCGTCCGTATTCCGGCGCGTAGGTGGACGTCTGAATCGTGAACTCCTGAACCGCGTCCACAGAGGCCAACGCACTGCTTCCGCCTTGCGTGGAAAAGGAGGGAACGCCTCCGCCCGCGCCTTCATACGGCGAAGTGGCGGCCGGCAAACCGAAGTTCGCGCTCACGCCATCCACCGTGAAGTAATTTGCACCGGAGCGCTGGCCGTTCACCGAAAACTGGCCTTGATCCACCAAGCCGGCCGGGGTTGCCACCACTCCAGGGGAAAGCGCGATCAGTGTTTGGAAACTCCGTCCATTCAATGGCATGTTTGCCACAACGTCACGGCTCACGGAGGTGGACACCGCGGGCGCTACCGAAATCAACGGCACATCAGCGGTCACTGTCATCGATTCTCCGCGCGCAGCCACTCTCAGCGTTACTTTGACCGTGCGGTGATCGCTTGCGTTCAGTACCACTTCCGGAACTTGCGTCGCGGCAAAGCCATCCTTCGTCACGCGCAACTCGTAGTTCGCGGCCGCCAGTGGAGTGAAGTGAAACTCGCCGGCCGCGCTGGTCACTGAATCGCGCTTCAAGCCTTTTGTGCCGTCCAATAGTTCCACGCGAGCGGCCACGACGACAGCGCCGCTCTCATCCACCACCGTTCCGGTTAGTGTTGCGTCCGAAGACTGCGCCCACATTATTGCGGACGCAGCTAGCATCAGAAAAGCAATTCTCAATTGGGTTTCTCCATGGAAAGAAATTGGCTCTTTGCGACAACCGCCGTGCGAACACGCTCGTCCCTCCAAGCCAGTAAAATCTGATTGCCGTTGACCAGCACCTTTGGAAGTCCCGCCGCGCGGGCTGCCGGTACTGTCGTGATCGTGACCGAAGGCAACTTCACTCCGTCCATCGATACACGCCGCATCCGCAGATCCGCACGCCCATCGGTAGCCTTTTCATACCAGGCCACCAGATAGTGTCGTGAATCAAACAGGGACACGGATGGATGTCCGTAGGGCTCGCCATCATCAATGCGCAGGGGGTCAGCGAAACGCTCACCGCTGTTGCTCGAAAGAGTCATCTGCACCCGTGCGTTGCCGGACGCCTTCGTGTACCACGCGATGCCCACGTTCTCGCCAGAACTTGCGGCCGAGGGACCCTCCACCGGGCAGCCGTTGATTTTCCATCCATCGCGATGTAACGGAACGGGCTGGGTCCAGGATCCGCGCACCAGGCGCACTACGGATATGTCGCGGATTTCGCCAGGTTCGTGATCGCGATACGCGGCCACTAAACCCTTCGGCGTGGAGATGACCGTTGTCTGGCAGCACGTACAAGTGTCGGCATCGATTTCGCGATCACTCGCCACCGTGCCCTGTGCGGTGAAGGCAACGTAGCGCAACGTTTTTCTGTGTGATTCGCCGGAGCCTTGGTGAGATTCGTGATCGTGTGGACCGGAAGGCGGGGCCGCGGCAGCAGGCGAAAGATACACCGCGCCCGCCGTGTTTCCCGTAACGACAAAGCTCATAAACCCGGCGTAATCGACCTTGTCCGTCAGGTTCGCTCCGAAAATTTCAGCCCACCGGTCGCTGCCCGAAGCCTTCCGAGCCACATGGATTCCATACCCGTAAGTGCCGCTACCCTCCGACTTCGTAAGCCAGTGCGCGAGCAACGCTCCGTCATCGGTAGCGGCAAATGCGGGGAAATCCGCCCAATTTACGAACCAGTGTTCACCCCGTGCGATCTCCCGTGCCGCGGACCACTCCGTGCCCATCCATTGTGCGTATCGCAGCGCATGGCCACCTTGGGGCAGTGGATCGGTCCAGGACAAATACGCGGTCCCTTTAGAATCGCGTGCCAGGAACGCCATGCCGCTGTCCCTGAGAACGGGTGCATCCACGCGCTGAACCTGCGGACGTGGCGGACCATCGGCGACAAGTCCAACGGCTACGAAGAATGGTAAAAAGACAAAGACTTTTGTGAGGTTGAGACCCAAACTTTAGCCTAGAGGAGAGGTGGGCGTTTGGGAATGCGGCAAATTGCCGCATTCAGCTGCTCCGGCCGCCCGCAGCGTCCTATCCTGGTGATTGAAAGATGCCCAACTACTCCGCAAAAAGGTTCCTGATCTCCGGCCGCGTGCAAGGCGTCGGTTTCCGGGCCTTCACGCAACAAGCCGCACTGGAGATCGGCGTTACAGGCTGGGTTCGCAATCTAGCCAATGGCCGAGTGGAGGCGCACGCCAATGGCACTCCGGTGCAACTCGACGCGTTTGAAGGGCGTGTCCGGACGGGTCCGCGCCGCTCGCAGGTCCACTCTGTCGAAGTGGCCGACGTCGCAGTGGCGGAAGCCGTTACATTTACGATCCGATAGTTTATTCTTGACTAAGGTTCGCTCCACCAGCGGGTCTCGGGGACCCAGAGCGATCCAAATTTATATCTATGGGCAAACTACCTTTAATTACTACCGTTCAGCAGCACATCCTCCAGCAACAGGAGGAACTTTTCCCGGAAGCCCGAGGCGTTTTCTCGTCACTCCTTTCCGGCATGACTCTTGCTACAAAAGCGATCCAAGCGCAGGTCCGTCGCGCGGGACTTGTCGATGTTATTGGCTCTGCGGGCGAAACGAACGTGCAGGGCGAAGAGCAGCAGAAGCTCGATGTTTACGCGAACCAGATGCTCTTGCACTGCCTCGGCCGCCGCGATGCCGTCGCGATGCTGGTATCTGAAGAGAATGACGAGCCGGTCACCTTTGACCGTGCCCGTGACACCGGCCGCTACATTGTCGTCTTCGATCCGCTCGATGGATCCTCGAACATCGATGTCAACGTCAGCGTTGGTACTATTTTTTCCATTTTCCGCCGTCCCGAGAACGCCGGCGACGATCCGGTTCGAGCCGTACTTCAGCAGGGCCTCAAACAGGTGGCCGCCGGATACGTCGTGTACGGTTCCTCCACCATATTTGTTTACACCGCTGGCCGCGGCGTTTTCGGCTTCACTCTTGACCCCAGCGTCGGTGCCTACGTGCTTGCATACGAGAATATGAAGATGCCGGCGCAAGGCAAGTATTATTCGGTGAACGAAGCGAACGCCGAAGCATTTCCTGACAACTATCGCGAATACCTCCATTGGATGCGTTCCGGCCAACTGGGCAAGGAATACAGTTCGCGCTATGTCGGCTCACTGGTTGCCGACTTCCACCGGACTCTCCTCAAAGGCGGCGTCTTCCTTTATCCACCGACAAAGAGCCATCCGAAAGGTAAACTCCGTCTGATGTATGAAGCCAACCCACTGGCCTTTATCGCCGAACAAGCCGGAGGCTTGGCGACCAACGGGCATCAGCGCATCCTGGAAGTGCAACCTGAATCCATCCACGAACGCACGCCGCTGGTCATTGGCAGCAAAGTGGAAATTGAGGCATTCGAGAGGTGCAGTCAGAGCGTGAGCGCCGCCGCGCGCTAAGTGACGTTACTTCATTTGGAGAAAGGCTCCGGCGAAAGCTAGAGCCCTTTTCATTGCCGGATGAACTATTCCGGGAGAACGGTTCCGTGGCGGATTTGCAAAGGCGTCTGGCCCGCGGCTTCTTGAGATCCGGGCATTGAAACTTCGAAAAGGGATCGTGATCACGCACACGCGCCCTTTCCAGCCACTCGCTACAGGCGTAGAATGATAGGCGGCCTTTGTGGCCGTTATTATTGATCACTGTACTGCCGTAAATCGCAAAGAAAGGATTTCATGCGGAATCGTATCTTACTCGCCTTGTGCGGATTCCTGCTCGTTATCGGCACCTCCTGCGCCCCTCGCCAGCCTGGTCCCGAGTACCGCACGAACGCCACTATCAAAGAAATCATGGATTTGATTGTTGATCGCAGTGCCGATCACATTTGGCAATCTGTTTCCACTGAAGTTACGTTGAAAGGCACCTTCGATCACGTGCCGAAAACCGATGAGGATTGGGCGGAAGAGCGGAGTCGTGCTTTGATGCTCATGGAGGCCTCAAATCTTCTCCAAATGCCGGACCGTAAGGTCGCCCCTCCTGGATCGAAAGCAGAGAATCCGGAGATTGAAGAGACGCCGGAGGCCATTCAGGAATTGATTGATAAAGATCGCGCCAGTTGGATCAAATACGCGCATGGTTTGTACGATGCCGCTGAGGCGCTTTTGAAGGCCGCTGAAGCTCGAAACGCCGAAGGAATCGAGAAGGGCGGGGAAGGCTTAGATAAAGCTTGCGAAAACTGCCACATGAACTACTGGTATCCCCACCAGAACGAGAAGGCCGCTAAAGCCGCTGGCTCGATGAAGCCGGTGGCTCCCGGCAGCAAGGCCGTCGAGAATAAGGAAGGCGAAAAGAAGTAGACGCTCAGATACGATCGGTAATGACAAACCCCGCTCGGTGAGGGCGGGGCTTGTCGTTTCTGTAAACTGGGTGAATCGCTTAGCCGCGCTTACCGGGCTTGCTTCAGTTCCACGCGGATCAATTCCACTGCGCTGTCACCAAGATTCTCTTCCACGTGTGCCGGAGCCGCATCCGCAAACCGCACCAACCGGGCCTTGTAGGTGTTTTGTGTTGTTTTGCCCGCTTCGTCTGTCTGCTTCACGGTGAAATCAGTTAAATGCGCCACGACCGCCTTGGTGTCTGGATGCTTGTGAAGTGCTAGTTTTTCGTGCGGTCCAATCTTTACGCGAATCACACGCGCGTATTGGTTTTCGAACTCAACCTGATAGTGCTTCGGGTCGGTCACCACCGGGTCCAGCTTTTCCGCGGGAGCCAGTGTTGCCGCTCCACCCTTTGGCGCGCGCGGCTCAATCTGCAGTGCCTCAAAGTTGATCGCTTCCAGATTCTCGCTCCGGTGGCTGCTGGCATCCGACCACATCACATAGCCCGCCTTGTTCTGAAACTCGCGGAACGTACCATCGGGAGCCGTCAGCCGGTTGTGGCGATCCGTCAACATGATGATGACCGAACCTGGAAGCGGATGCTGGTGCATGATCATCGTATCGCGCGGTCCCATATGCTCCCGGAACACGCGCGTGTACTGGTTCTCAATCTCCAGCGTGTAGTGCGGAGGATCGACCGTCAATGGATCCATGGATTGTGCCCCAGCCGATTGCGCCGATACCGGCGAGTTCCATACGGCAAGGGAGATCAAAGCAAGAGCGGAAGTAGTAAGAATGCGATGCATAGGAGCTTATTCTTTAATGAGTATAGCCGACCCAAACTCCGCATAGACCAAGAGTTAGTGTCTGTTTCAGGCCCGAACGCCAAAGAGAATCGCCCGTTGGTTACTGCTTGGAGAATGAAGTCAGCAACTGCTCGAACCTTTGCTCGTTTGCGGTGACCGTCTTGCGGGGGCCGGTGAACTTCAGGAAGATATTTCCCTCTGGATTCACAAAAATTGCGCCCAGGAGGCGATAGCCTTGACTGAGGCTCTTGTTCTGAACCACCGGTCCCCCCATGCCCGTGTAACTCCCGGAAGCGTCGATTGTGTTCACTGCGATGCCGTTTACGCTACGAACCTTGATCGATGCCTCTGCGGGTTTACCATCTGGGGTTTGGAACTGACTCTTCCATCGCTGCAAGTTGGCGTCGATAGATCCACCTTGATCCTTGCCGAAAAAATAGACGACGCACTCCCCTCCTTCTTTGCCACCGGCCGCCGCCGGGACCGGATACGTCGCCGCGCGCATGGTTTGCGTCCCAACGCTCTTCCATCCGGAGGGCGGAGTCCATTTCAATCCCGCCACGGACTCGGCATGCAGCACGACAGTTGTGATGAATAGTCCCGCTACTAAAATCTTGCCGCCAAACATCATATGAAAGTATCCTCCTTATGGATTGATTCGGCATTCTTCTGTTCGCCGATCCGCTCCACGCAAAACTTCCGCGGAAAACTATGGATACAAAAAACCTACGGAAAGTTTCCTGTAGTGGAAAGAAATTATTGTCTTCCCTCGTATTCGTTCGGGAAAATTTATACGGAGTAATTTATCTTGCGAACTTTATCCTGGTTAGGGTTGGTCCTTGGTCTTTGTGTGACGACGCTTCTGTCCCAAGATCCCACGGCCGTGTTGGAAGGCGATGTGTTGGACGCCAGCGGATCTGTGGTGCCTGAATCCATTGTGACGGTTACCCATCAAAGTACCGGAGTCGCCCGAAAAGTAGAGACGTCGGCTGCGGGGACATTTGCTTTCCCAGCACTTCCCACTGGGGAGTACAGCCTATCCGTGGATAAGACCGGTTTCACAACGTTCTTGCAGAGCGGCATCCGTTTGAACGTGAATCAGACTGTGCGCCTGCACGTTCCTCTGAATGTCGCTGCGACCGAGCAAGCGATGGTGGTGGAGGCAACGTCCGATCTGGTTCAGACCAGCAGCAACGTACTGGGCAATGTTGTTTCCGATCGGCAGGTTTCTGAACTTCCGCTCAACGGACGCAACTTCGCGCAACTGGGTCTGATGCAGCTGGGCGTTGCTCCCATGACATCCGGTTTGACGCAACAGGGCGGGGAACGCCGCAGCGGCCACGCCTATATCGTCAACGGCCAACGCCCCGAATCAAACAACTACCTTGTCGATGGCTCGCGCGTGGTCAATCGTATCGATGGAGGTTTCGCTATTAAGCCTCCGATCGACGCCATCGACGAGTTCAAAATCCTCACGCATACCGCTCCGCCCGAGTATGGTGGAACCAGCGGAGGCATCACCAGCGTAGTCACGAAGACCGGTGGCAATGGTGTCCACGGTACGCTGTACGACTTTCTCCGCAATGACCGCCTTGACACTCGCAATTTCTTCGTCGCCCGCACGGAGCCCCTGAAGCAAAACCAGTTCGGCGGTACCGTCGGCGGTCCAATCCAGCGCAATCGCATCTTCTACTTCGGCTATTACGAAGGCTTTCGCAATCGACAGGGCATCACTCGAGGCTCGACGGTTCCTACACCGGAAATGCGAGCGGGAAACTTCTCGTCGCTTGGCGCGCCGCTGGTGAATGGCGCCACAGGGACTGCGTACCCAGGTAACTTAATTCTGCCTTCGCAGATGAATCCACTGTCGGTGTCTCTGCTCAAATTTTATCCGGTTGGCAACGTTACCCCCTCGTTCTATACATCGACGCAGCCGCATTCGAATGATACGGATCAAACGGGTATCAAGACCGATTTCGTGATCAGTAGCAATGATCTCGCTTCCGTGCGCTACGTGTTTTCGCGCAATTGGCAAAGGAACCCATTCTCCATCCTTGGTTCGGATGTCCCCGGTTTTCCGGTGGAAAACGAAATCCGCACACAGCTATTTTCTTTCTCGGAGACACACACGAGCGGGGCCACGGTGAACTCTTTTCGCGGGTCCTTCTTCCGCGATTGGATTTTTCTGGAACGGCGCCTCACTGGGCTGTCGCCGTCGGCGCTCGGCTTTGGCTTCAATACAACGACCAAGATGGCGGAAGGCGCGCCATTCTTGATCATTAGCGGATATTCGAACATTGGTGATCCCGCCATTGGCCCTCGGGACACGACCCAGAACGATTTCGAGCTTCAGGATTCCGTTGCGCACACCGCTGGATTGCATAGCACTAAAGCCGGTATCTTGTTCCGCCGCACTCAGGTCAATTCGAATCAGGGGCACTACGCCAATGGTGTGTATTCATTTACGGCGTCGCCCACCAACGACGCTTTCGCGAACTTCTTATTGGGGCTTCCCAGCAGCTTCACGCAAGGTGGTGGCGATTTCTACCGCGGCCTGCGCAGTTGGGATCTTTCGCTCTTCGCGCAAGACGAGTACCGTGTCACACGCCGTGTGACCTGGAACTATGGTCTGCGTTATGAAATCAGCACTCCGTTCAAAGAAATCAATAATCGCTTGAACGCCTTCGCGCCCGGCCGTCAATCCGTGGTGCGCCCGGATGCGCCATTGGGAGTGCTGTTTCCTGGCGATCCCGGTGTCCCCGATACGATCGCGCCAACGTTCCGCAAAGGCTTCATGCCGCGTTTGGGCATCGCCATCGATCCGGACGGTACGGGAGCTTGGGCTATTCGCGCTGGCTACGCGATTTTTTATGACACGATCGCCAATGGCGTCGGTGGCCCGCTGCGCCTTGCCACGCAATCGGCCCCCTGGGTGACGATGCGCCAGGC
>JBEBGM010000163.1:0-1784 GCA_040081455.1 Bryobacteraceae bacterium | reverse complement strand
GGCGAACAGCAGGCCACCCATCTTGCCGCAGCCAAAGGCGGCACAAATAGCCAGAATGGCGAGTATATTCGGTGGCAGCATAAGCGTTCCGTCCCGGTTCGACTTTGTTGACAATTCTTGAACCGGGCAATTCATTGTAGCCGGGCTCAAGCGCCGACGTGACGGCGAATCGCACTGATTGCCGAATCGCTCGCGTAAAGTCGCGCGCTATAGCAAATACGAGTACTCGCGGAACGGGGTACCGGCCGACCCGCACCTCTGCCAATTGCCGATCCCTGCCAAGATAGACGCGAGTCCCGATCACGTTCAATCTAGAGGCATTCGCCATCGTCCGTGTAGCCGCTGAATCCCACACAGTTTTTCAGAACCTCGGGAGCTTTCGGGCTTCCCTTTTTTCAGGAGAGAGATTCAATGATTCGATCCACAGAAGATTTCCGCAGCCTGATCAAGGCGGCTCGCAGGGCGGGTACTCCTCTGCTTGCAGTTAGGACGGCCGATCCGGCCAGCGCGATGGCGCAAGTTTCAGCAAGCCTTTGCAGCAAAACCGACGTTCCTGTTTTCGCCTGGGACATCATGGGCGGCATCGCCGCACGCAACAAGGCAGCCAAAGAGGCTACTGCCCACGTGTTCGGTGAAAAGGCCGCTAATGCCGGTCCGGCGGATGTACTGTTGGCCCTTCACAAGGGTGCTGCGGTCAAACAGTTTGCGGACGCCATCGTGTTTTTCAACAACCCACAGCGCATCTGGGAACAGGTCGACATCGTGCAGGGCGTCTGGAATCTCCGCGACGCGTTCAAGGTCGGCGGCCAGATGCTCGTGCTGGTGACGACTCCTGGTTCCGTGCTCCCCGTTGAGTTGCAGAACGACGTGATGGTTATTGACGAGCCGCTTCCATCGGCGGACGACTTGCGCGTGATCATTCCCGGCATGTTCGAGTCAGCGGAACTGGCTCCACCTGACGGGTCCGTCGTGGATCAAGCTGTCGATGCCCTGGTGGGACTCGCGGCATTTCCTGCGGAGCAAGCGTTGGCAATGTCGCTGTCGAAAAAGGGTCTGGATGTCAATCGTCTATGGGAGCGAAAGCGCCAGGCCGTGGAACAGGCACCGGGCTTGACCATTTGGCGCGGCGGCGAAACGTTCGCGGACATCGGCGGTTGCGACAACATCAAACGGTTTCTTAACGCCGTGCTCACGGGCCAGGAGTCTCCGCGCGTCATCGTGTTTGTCGACGAGATCGAGAAGGCGTTCGCCGGCACTGGCACCGACACGTCCGGTGTGAAGACCGAGATGACCGGGACGATGCTCGGCTGGATGCAGGACCGTGGGGCGGATGGCATCATCGCCATAGGGCCTCCGGGCGCGGCAAAGTCGATGATCGCGAAAGCCGCGGGCAACACAGCCGGGATTCCTACCGTCGCGTTCGATCTTTCGGCGATGCAGAGCTCGCTGGTGGGCGGCTCAGGCGAGCGCCTGCGCGCGGCGCTTCAAGTCGTCGATGCGATTTCCCAAGGAAAGAGCTTGTGGATCGCAACGTGTAACTCGATCACGAGCCTGCCGCCAGAATTGCGACGCCGGTTCACTCTGGGGACGTTCTTCTTCGATTTGCCGTCCGCCGAGGAGCGTGAGGCGATATGGAATATCTACCTCGCGAAGTGGAACCTGGTTGGGGAGCGGCCCAACGACGAGGGCTGGACCGGTGCCGAGATCCGGGAATGTTGCCGGAAGGCGTGGCGGTTGAATCTTTCGCTGAAGGAATCGGCCGAGTACATCGTTCCGGTGTCGAG
>JBEBGM010000162.1:0-1786 GCA_040081455.1 Bryobacteraceae bacterium | reverse complement strand
GAATCTTTGTGTATCCCAACATTTGTGTGTCTCCTTGTTCGTCCGAAAATGCGGACGCACCCCGGTCGCGGTAGCGCCGAGGTGGTCCGGTTGATATGTCTTGTATTTGGGGCGCTAAGCGCAGAGCGTTGATGCGCTGCGAGCCGCACGCTTGCGGGCCAACAACTTCTGCTGGTAGTCACGACTCTGCTGACGCAAGCGCAACTTGGCGCATGCCCGGCAGCGTTCTGCATTTGGTGAAGTGCTCTTACAGGGCACGCCGCAGTCAGCGCACTCGTATCGTTTGAGCCTCATCTCGACGTACATGCTGACCTCTCGTTGTTGGCGGGAACGGCGCCCATTGATCCCGATGTCGATCCACCCAACGCAATGTGTAACTTTGCAGCCCGCGCAGCCATTCTTCCGAGTTGGCCGATCGGATCAGCCGGGCTTCCTCCGCTGTGAACGCGCTATCGCCAGCCTGTCGCTCTCGCGAGCGCATCATGTATTCGTCCAACTCGCCCGTCCACTGAGCCATCGGCAAGTAAAGCCATGCCGGAGCCAGCGCGAACGCCAGTTTGTCCGCCAGACAAAGGCGGCTGATTGGCAGGCCCATGCGGCGGCTCCAATACCGGGAGTGCCGAAGGCATTCGTCTTCCCAAGGCGCTCCAAATAGTGCGCCCATGATCTTTGCGCCCAGAACGACATGCTCTTCGCCAGAGGGTCCGTCCATGTCGGGCCGACCCACGTAGCCAATATCGTGAAGTGCGAAGGCAGCCCATAGCCGCGGGTCCCAAGGAAAGCCGAAAAGGCGTGTCCATCCCCAAGCAACCAGGAACGGATGCAGAAAAAAGCAGTGCGCCCCGCCAAGAACACTCTTGGTTCCTACTGTCATGGCAGACCTCCTTCGCCTACTTCATCGCGGGTTCCGCAGTCGATTCCACGGATGTCTCTAACTCCTCTTCCACGACGACTACTCGCCGACGTTTCGGAGCCGGAACTAACTTTCGGTACAAAGGCCACAGCAGGATTGTGCCTGTGAGCGCTCCCGTAACGACGCCCAATTCATTGGTACGGCCCGAAAAGATGGCGGCGAGAAACAGGAACATGCAGACTTTCGTTAGGTACTCTTTCACCTTGCCTCCTTGCTACATCAGGCCTAATATGCGGCTAGCGCCGCAGACAATGAGAATGCCCGCGATGAACGTTGTCATCGCCCAACGGCACCACGTCCCATCCAGGCGGAAACTGATCCACGTGACGCAAACGCAAGCCCACAGAACAATCAACGGCCACCTCGTCGGTGGATCAGGCCTCAAGTCAATCCATCGAATCGTCGCGGCCCACGCCAGCACGACGAGGTAGGCGAATATGATGGGGAAGTCAAAGGCGCTGTCATTGTTGGTTCGTTCCATGGAGTCCTCGCTGCTGTTTAAGACGCTATCGACCTCACCTCTAAGGTTGCTTCCGGGGCAACGGACGCGCCGCTCACCAATCCATGAACGTGTTTGCAGTTGGCGCACGATACCCCGGCGGCAACAAGCTTCACGGCCTCCAGATACTCGCTCGGCACCACTTTGACCTCGCCACTCCGCGTTAAGAACGCCGGGGCAAGTCCCTGCTTGCGCAGTTTCTCTGGGAGTTGGCCGTCCATCCCCCGAAAGATCACCGAGGATTCTACCAGCGGGCGTTTCCTCTCCGCCTTTGCTTTTCCGAGTTCGTACTTGGCGATCATCAACTGGTAGGTGTCCTCCACGCGCGCCATCTCGACGCCGATAAGCACCTCGCCGATCACAATCGCGTGGAC
>JBEBGM010000078.1:0-7197 GCA_040081455.1 Bryobacteraceae bacterium | reverse complement strand
GCTTCCATTTTGTTGCTTTGTAGCGTAAAGTACTTTCATGTACAGAAATTCATGGCTCGCGTACTTCCGATCCAATCAAGTCGAACCAGCGGAGATTCCGTGGAACGATGTGCAGACGCCACCCCCCGGGGTCGCCCGTTTTCTGATTCCCTCACTCCAGCAGTTTCAATTGGGCGAGGGCGCCACTGGCATCACGTTTCTTGAGAAAGGCCGGGTGTACGCACAACGCACCGGCGATTTCGATTTCGTCGAGGCATTGGCGCTCTTTATCGCCGAGGAACAGCGCCACAGCGCGATGCTGGCGCGTCACCTGCGGACCATCGGCGCGCCGGTCCTGCGGCGGCACTGGGTGGACGGCATCTTCCGGGGCCTGCGCAAGCAAGCCGGCCTGGAATGCATGGTAACGGTGCTGGTCACGGCCGAGATGATGGCCGTGCCCTATTACCGCTCTGTGATGAAAATCTCGAGTTGTCCTGCGCTGAAGGCCATTTGCCGGAGAATCCTTCGCGAGGAAGGGCAGCACCTCTTATTCCAGGCCTCCACGCTCGGCAAACTGCAACGCAACCGAGGCCGTGTCGTTATGCGCTTCACGCAGCTGTGCCACCGTTTCCTCGTGGCGGGTACCTGCGCCGTGGTCTGGCTGGAGCACGGCAGCGTCCTGCGCGCTGCAGGCATGAAACCCATGGAATTTCTCGCCGAATGCCGCAGACTGCTTCGCCACGTGGCCCGTGCCGCCCGCCGCGGCAGCGCGAACGTGCCGACGATCGACCCGCGCGAGCCCTGGAACACGGAAGTTGTGTCCCAAGCCGCAATTCTGCGGGCTTTGGAGACCGTGCATCCCCCGCGTTAAGCCGGAGTCCGCGCTACGCCATCTTGCGCACCATCGCCAAGGGCAGCGTGACTGCGGCCCACACAAGCTTCAATACGCCCTCCACGGCGATTCCAAGCAATCGGAACGGCAGCAGGATCAACCACACCAGCGGATAGAGCAGCAACGCCAACACGGCGATCGGCCAGCACAGTACGAACAAAATGCACCACAATAGGAACGCAAACACAGGCGCCTCCTGGTGGGGATACGTTTTTCGAGTTGGAAATGTTCCGGAAGCCGCCCGGGCGGCTTAGCCGCAGTAGAAATCAAGCGCCTTGGCGATGTACGCCTTCATTTCGTGGCGCTTCACCACGGCGTCGAGGAACCCGTGGCTCACCAGAAACTCGCTGCGCTGGAATCCCGCAGGCAGCTTCTGCCGGATGGTCTGCTCAATCACTCGCGGACCCGCGAATCCGATCAGCGCGCCCGGTTCGGCGATGTTCAGATCGCCCAGCATCGCAAAGCTCGCCGTCACGCCGCCCGTGGTCGGGTCGGTGAGCACGCTGATGTAGGGGATTTTTGCTTCGTCCAAACGCATCAGCGCTGCCGAAATCTTCGCCATCTGCATCAGGCTGATGGCTCCTTCTTGCATGCGCGCTCCGCCCGACGCGGAAATGATGATGATCGGCGCACGGCGTTCGATGGACCGCTCAATCGCCCGCGTGATCTTTTCGCCCACCACCGTGCCCATGCTGCCGCCGACGAACTTCAGTTCCATCGCGCAAATATTCACCGGCCGCCCATGTAGGGTGCCGTAGCCGGAAACCAGCGCGTCGGACATCGACGTCGCCTTCTGCATCTCTGCCAGGCGCTTCGAATATTTCTTGGAATCGGAGAAGTGGAGTGGATCGCTCGACGTCAGGTTCGCGTCGAACTCTTCGTACTTGCCCTCGTCGAACAGCATCGCCATGCGCGCGCGGGCGTCAATGCGGAAGTGATGCTCGCACTGCGGGCACACCTGATTGTTTTCGTCGAGATTCCGCTTCCAGATGATCTGGCTGCAGCTATCGCACTTAAGCCAAAGTCCTTCCGTGCGGACCCGCTTTTCACCCTCACCCGACTCATCACTGACACCCGGCTTCTGCCGTGAAAACCACGCCATGGCGAACACTTCTTCAATGTAACTGATGCTTGAGGCGGCGCGCCAATGGCGATTGGCTACCGCAGGTTCCAAACATGCGCCGCAAAACGTCTCACCAGCCGGAATCCAACGGATTCGTAAAGAGCAATCGCCGAACGGTTCTCCTCGGTAACCGTAAGACTCACCGTCAACCGGCCGCTTGCGGCCAGCGCCAACCGGGATTGTTGCAGCAGTTCGCGCCCAATACCGCGCCCGCGAAACTGTGAACCCACGCACAACTGCGTGATGTGTCCTGCGTCGGGAGCCACCAGACTTGCCAGCGATATTCCCGCCAGTGCGCCGCTTTCCGTATCGACAGCCGCCATCGACGCCTGTGCATGAAATGTGCCGCAACCGGGGTACTGGATGATGTTCGTCAGAAAGCGCCGTGCCCCACCGGGCGAGCGGTACTGATCGTTGATTTCGCTATCAATGTGCCCGCGATACGCATTCGCCACTAAATGCGCCGACGCATCAAAGTGAGCTTCCGTCCACGGAACCATGCGGATGCCGTTGTCGTTTGCGGATCGGCTTGCCCGTGTCTCCGCTTTCGGCGGCTTCGTATCTGCCTCCATGAACAAGCGTGGATAAAAATGGCAGGAATGCTGAAGCGGCATCCGGTGCTCGATCGGCAAGCCCAGCATCAGGAGTTGCGATTCCACGCGGCGGATGCCCGGCAATCGCCACATCGCTTGTATCTGCGCCTCCAGCAGCAGATCCACATGCTCCGGAGTTCGTTCGCTTTCGAGAACGTAGAGTCCGCCGATCAGCCCCTTGTGATCCTCCCGCACCCAGTAGGTGTAGCCGATCGCCGAGTGGCCGTGCAGCAGCGCGAACCCGTTCAGCGATTGCATCGACACAAACCGGCGCAGCAGTTCCGCTGCGGGAGTCAGGTCCCAATTGAGATCAGACCGCCAGCGCGCGCTTTCTTCAAGTAGAACCGATTCCAGTTCTCCAGCGGAAATGTTCCGAAGATCCACCACGCGAATTTCCGGAGCTTCAGGCAGAGCAGCCATGGCAAGCCCTTATTATGTCAAGACGCTTCCTTCTTTGCGGGGACGCGTTTTGGGGGACGCACCCGCCCGATCCCGCTATCATCGGCATATGGAAAAAGACGGAGAGATCCACTGTGACTGCTGTGGCCAGACCATCCCCAAAGTAGCGAAGTTGGCCGCGCAACCCGATGGCACCCACATCTGCCTCGCCTGCCAGATCCGCGAGTCGCAGAAACGGTAGTCATGAATGTGGGGCGGATTGGAAGTTCGCGGCGGTGTGGCACTCCGCCCTACGCATTTCAGAAAAGGCCGCACAACGGGATTGCCGATCCCGAGCCGATTTCCAATCCGCCCACACAAAAGCAAAAAGGGCCAGCGTTTCCGCCAGCCCTTGTTTGAATTTGCTGTCTTGCCCTTACTTCCCAATCGCCTTCGGGAAATCGCTGTACGGAACCGGACGGCCATGTAGCGGAGCAATCGTTGCGATGTCCAGCTTCAGCTTCTGCACGTTGTCATACAGCGTGTTCGCAAAGCCAGCGGCAACCGGCACCAATGCCGTGCCTGGAGCCGGCGGAGTGAATAGATCCGCTTCCACCAGGATCTTCTGCTTCGGCAGGTAAGCCATCATCATGTCGCCGTTGTGATTGTTGCCTTCGATCAAGTAAAGGTCGATGGTCTGATTGCCATCGGTCACCTGATACTTATCCTTCACGGCGATGAACTTTGCCTTCTTCGGACTCTTGAAGAGCTTGTCCGGATCCATCGTGTGTGGCGCTTTCCACGCCTGTTCATAAAACGCCTTGTTCTGCTCCTGCGTGATGATCGGAATTCCTTCCGCCACGGCTGTCCGCAGACCGCCCGAGTGATCGAAGTGGTGATGCGAATTGATCACATACTTGATCGGCTTGTTCGGCACCAGTTTCTTCGCCTCGGCCAGCACCGCATCCGCGCGCTCTTCGGTCAGCGGCGTTTCAATCACGGTGACGTAATCTTTAAACTCCACCACAACGCTGTTATGCGAACCGCCGCCGATAAACCATACGCCATCGCCGAGTTTCTCGGAAACCGCCCGCACCGGAGGCAGTGTCGCCGTCCGCACTGCGTCGGGAACGGTCAATCCCAGGCTGCCCGGATTCGCTTTCACCTCGGTGACGTCGAAGTCCCAGATCGGAAACCCGCCCTGGTTCTGCACGATCCTTGCCGGAAACTTCACGCCACCGAAATCCTTGTAGCCCGAGTACGTTGTTTCAATCAGCATGTCGCCCAGCACCGGACTCGGCATCCACGTGCTCACTTTCGTCACCATGCCTTGCGCGTCGATGGTGCCTGTGACCTTGTACTTACTCAGCGCCGTGAAGGTTACGTCGGTTCCGCCTTTGCCCTTGCGCGCGGTCGCATTGCCTTCCATCGCCCCTTTGACGAAGCCCTGCGGCGTGAGCCAAATCTGCAGTTGCCGTTCATCGGCCGCGGCAATCGCCGGTTGCGGCTGCGCCCCTGGCTGGTTCCACGCGTATTGTCCGCTAACGAAGTTCACCTGCTTCTGCCCATCGGCGAACGGAGCGCCGCCCCCTTTCGCTGGTGGATTCTGGTTCACACGTGTGAACTCTTCCTTCGAAGCCTTCGCCGCGAAATCAATCGTGCGCGTGTACGCGGTCAGATTGGTTTCCGGCCATGGAGCATTCGGTAAATGGTTTTGGCCCAGGCTCGCGAAATGGCCCGTGCCTGTGATTTGAATCGAATTCATGTTCGCCGCGCCCACGGCGTCCGCGGCACTTTGCAACACAGTCTTCGCGTCTTGGGCGGACGCCAGCGTCGCCAAGAAAAACACTCCCGTAGCCGCCAATGGCTTTTGTTTCATACGTCTCTCCTGTGGTTGGAAGTTTCCCGGTCAGAGCCAGGACTTTGGACGAACCCTAAATAGATACGATAGCAAACGGGATAGCGAAAACTGAGCCACTTGGCTATATTGCGGGTACTACTTCGCCAGTGCCCGCCGCGCATGCAGAACTTTGCGCGTGATGAAGGGATGCCCGGCCGAGCGCAATTCGCCGTCATGCGCGCCTACCACGCGCACATCTGCAAAACCCAGCTTCTTCAGCATTTGGACGAAACATTGCTCGTTGGGCAACCACCAGCAGATGTCGTCTTCGAGCGGACTCGCGCCACCTGAGTAAATCATCGCCGGAGGATCTTCCGCACTCCCCGGCATCATTTGCGCGATCACCAACGTCCCCACGCACATGTGCGCGGCCGCAACAATCGCGTCAAATGGCCGCAGCGTGTGCACCAGAATATCGCCCATGAAGACGAAATCGTAGCCGGAGCGGCCCAGACGTTCGGGGGAAAGATCGTAAACGGTGCAGTAACGGCGGTCGATTCTCGATTGCAATGCTTGCGCGCAGAAACGGAACGGAGCGTCCAGCATGTAATGGTGCAATTCCTGCGCCGAATAATCGTGCACCAGGCTCTCCAACTTGTCTTCGGCGCGCGGCACGATCATGCGCTGAATCCGCTTCAGCAACGTGCTCGTCTCCTGCCCCGGAAACCGGTCCAGCAATTCGAGCGACGGCAGATCCACCGACGTCACCTGCGCGCCGCGCCGCTCAAACTCAAACGCGAAATAGCCGGTAGCCGAGCCCACATCCAGCGCGCTCATTCCCCGCATGTCGGCGGGAATTTGAAACGCGCCCAGCGTGCCGCGATAGTCGTACATCCCGGGCGTAGTCACGCCGCCCGGGAGTTCCACCGTGTGATACCAGTAATAATTCTCGATATCCGCGTGCCCGCGCTTCTTCATCGTTGCGTTGAAGTGCGCCAGTTCGGCGGCGTATTGCTCGACCGTGCTCAGCTGAGTTGCCAAGCCGTTATTGTACCGCGCTCCCTACTCGCGGCACTCCGCGCGAAACCACATACTCGCGTGAAATCACCAGCGAACGCCCGTCACGATGCCACGCAAATCCCCTGCGTTTTCCGGCGCTTGGAAATCTGACGGAGCGCCAGCAAACCCGTTCCGGTCAGCAGGAATGCCGATACCTCCGGTGTCTCCGCCGCCGGAGCTCCCTGCGTCCCGTACATGAAGCTATTGATTTGAATCGGCCCGCCGCCCAAGACGTTGCCGATGTACAGGTTCCCAATCGGCGTCGAACTGATGATGCCGAAAAACTGCGCGGAATTACTCGAATTCGTAAACAGTTGGTAGTCCGAGTTCACACTCACCGGAATAATGTCCACGTTCGGACTGGAACCGCCGGAGGCGTTCGTCACATACATCGCGAAGGCGTACGTGTCCGCCGGTAAGGAAATGGCAATCGAATGAGGGCCTTGGCCGGGCGAAGTCGACGCCGTCTGCACCAGCGCCGTGCCGCTCACCGCCAGCGGTTCCCCAACACCGTTCAGAGAACTCGCAAACGACGTCCCGCTCGTATCCAGATACACACCGGATCCGTTCAATCCGCCGCTCACAAACGTGATCGGCGCAGCAGGGAACGTGAAAGCACTCGCTACTGATTCAAAAGCCGCATAATTCATGCCGCTGTTCGAATTGGAGCAGCCGCTGTTGCAATAAGCGATGGTGGCGGAAGCGGGACTTGCCGCCAAAAAATAACCCAAAATGGAAATGCTGATCACACGCGACAACATTTTCGGAACCTCCCAAGGTGGGTTGTTCAAATAGCGAAAACGAGGCCGCCAATTGCAAACCCGTTTCGGAACAACCTCGCATAGATGGTTCCGAAACGGGATGAAATCTCTCGCAAAGAGTTGCTAGGAAGATTCTGTAGTCTTGGTTCCCGCGTGGAGTATCCCGCGGGCGAACGCCGCTACGCCTTAGGCGCCGGCGGAGGCAGTTCACGCGCTTCGCACGTTGATTGGAAGCCGGTCTTGCGGTGCGAGCCATCGCAGAACGGTTTGTTCTCGGAAGCGCCGCAGCGGCACAGACCAATGGCCGTTCGTCCGCCCAGGCCGAATTCCTTCCCGGCAGCATCTTGAATAGTAAAATCGCCCTCTACTTTGACGGAGCCGTTGTTGTTGATCGTGATTTTGACAGGCATGCCCCTGATAGTAGCAAATCGAAATTTGTCCTCCTCGGGATCGCAGATCGCGATTCGCCCACTTGGGCGGGGGCCGAGCTTCGCCTCCGCGTGCCGGGCTTCGTCCCGGCGCAATTTCGCCTCCACCCAACCCCGCTCCTCTCCACCTCGCCTCGCGTACCG
>JBEBGM010000161.1:0-1817 GCA_040081455.1 Bryobacteraceae bacterium | reverse complement strand
GTCCTTTTCTCCGACCATCTGTTGTTCCCAGAACTCGCCCAGATAGAGGCCCGTTGGGTTGAGCGCGGAGCGGCCCACATAAATCAATCGCATCTGGTAACGGCACACCATCTTTTCCGTGTACTCGATGCGTTGCGCATTGAGACGGTGGACTTCCTTGGCGGCAAATACTTGAAATGTCCAGGGCATCCCTTGCTGCGGTTCGATCGACCGGATCTTGACGCTCGATGTGATGGCGTCTGCCTTGACCTTGCCGAGAATGTCATCCTCCCGGAACTTGTTCATGGTCAGTTGCCGGAAGTTAAGCGTCATCATGTTGAGTGCGTCAGCGTATTGACGCTCGACGTTCGCTGGCGTGTACGTGAGGTAGCTCGTGAGAAACCTGCGAACAACCGCGCGGCCTTCAACTTCGCTGGGAGAATTCTCCGGCCCGCTCGCCGAGACCTTCAGCAGGCCCATCAACCCATTTGCGCCAACCTTCACCGTGTCGCCCCCGACCACGGTTGCTTCGCCGGAATTGTCGACACGGATCACGACCGGCGGCTGCAACCGGACATAGGCGAAGAGTGCCAACGTGCCCAAGGCGAGCACTCCGCACGTCATGCCAAGAAGGGCCATGCGGTTGGCGTACGCGCGCAGAGCACCGTCCATTTCGTAGTACTTGGTGAGCTGCTGCTTTTCAGGCAGATCGCTTCGTTGCTTCTTCTTTGCACCGAACATGTCCACGCTCCTTCTTTGTCCTTCAGACCCACTCGTCCACAGATTCGGTCCCCTGCGGTGGGGCCGGAGCCGTCGTGGGCTGGCCGTCCCCGGCGAGCATCTTCCGGCCAGCAGCTACCGCGCTTTGTCCACCTCTCATCGCCATGCCAGCAACAGCTCCCCCGAGCCAACCCGCAGCGTGCGGAATATTGGGAGACCTAAAATCTCCAGGTCCGCGACCACCACTTCCGCCACCGGACGGTCCACGCGGCGAACTTGAGCCCCCAGATGCGGCACCGCCGCCTGCTCCACCGCCCGACGGACCGGTCGGAGCAGTATTTGAAGAAGCCGCGGCAACTCCTCCTCCGCCTGAGCCTGCAGCGGCACCACCGCCACCGCCCGCTGCTGCGCCCTGCATCCCGCCACTTGCTCCCGCCGCGACCGACATCAAGGACTGAGCCATCGTCGTCGCGGCTCCCAGAATAGTCAGCATGGAGCCGCCAAGATCTCCTTCGACGATTCGTTTCGCCAAGACCGGAATGAGCAAAATACAAACCGAGAACAGTATGCTCGCGACTGCCAAGAGGATCTCTTGAGATGCTCCTGCCAGCACGCCCGCAAAGCTATTGGCCGATGTGAGCGCCGCCATGCTGTTCACGTTGATCGCAATCGCCAAGCGGCAGAAGATGCCATAGATTAAACCCCAAGAGGCAAAGATCATGACGTTGATTGCGTAACGCTTGGCCAACGAACCCAATCCAAAGCTCGGCATTAGAGCCAGCACAAGCGGGCCGGTCACGAACAGGATGGTGCCGTAGAGCGAGTAGAACACAGCGAACAGCGCGTAGGCGACCGGATACACGATCATCGCGATCAAGAGTAGAAGCGCGCTGAGCAGTCCAGGAATGCTTCCGGTGACAAGATTTAGGAAGGTTGTCGATAGATTGCCCTGGACATAGATATCATTGGCCCAGCCTTTGAACACGTCGGTTGGTCCGGCACCCGCCATGGTGTGAGAGATCTGATTGAACGCTGCGAGCACCTCGCGGAACACGCGCTCATACACGGCTCCGTCGTTCATGAACAGAGCGCCTAAAGCCAGATATTTGACTCCAGCT